>NZ_FQVU01000002.1:0-345815 GCF_900129455.1 Jatrophihabitans endophyticus | reverse complement strand
GTAGCCCGGACCGGCTGCCCGTAGACCGTTTCGGCCGGATCGGCGGTGACGGTCACCGACGACCCGATCGTCACGACGGTGAACGCCTGCCGGACCTGCGAGGCGGGCCCGTAGTCCGCGGTGCCGGCCTGGTCGGCGGTCACGACGCACATCCCGAAGTGCTCGAAGCGCACCACGCCGTCCTCGATCGAGCAGGCGGTGCCGTCGTCGACGCCGAACGTGACCGGCGCGCCGGAGCCGGCGGTGCCGGCCGGTGTGTAGGTCGTGCCCACGACGGGCGGGTACTGGAGCGCGTTGGTCAGCGTGATCGTCTGGGCACCCCGGCCGACCTCGAAGCTCTGCGTCGCGGTCGGGGCTCTCGCGTAGTCGTCGTCGCCGCCCTGGTCGGCGGCGATGACGCAGGTGCCCGCGTGCACGGGGGTCACCGTCGAGCCCGCCAGTGTGCAGGCGCCCCTGGTGGTCGCCGGGTCGACGGAGAACACCACCGGCGCGCTCGACCCGCCGCCGGTGGCCGCGACCGTGTACGTCGCACCGCCGACCTTCGCGTCCGAGGGCGGGGTCGAGGTGAAGGAGATCGGCTGGGTGCCCTGGCCGACGGTGATCGTCTGCGTGGTGGTCGTGGCCGGCCGGTAGAAGCCGGCGCCGGTCTGGTCTGCGGCGATCACGCAGGTGCCGGGATGCGCGAACGTCACGGTCGTTCCCGAGACGGTGCAGGCCGAGTTGGTCGTCCCGCTCCCGGCGGAGAAAATGACTGGCTGGCCCGACGCGCCACCCGTCGCGGCGACGGTGTAGGTCGAGCCGACCGCCGCCGGTGACGGCGCGCTCGACGTGAACGCGATCGACTGCGCGATCTCGTAGTGCGCGTAGAGCGTGACGGTCTGGGGGCCGGCCCCGACCAGATTCTGCAGGTCCGTCGACTCGGTGACCTTCGTCCCGGCCGTCGCCGAGGTGTACCAGCCGGTGAACGTGTAACCGTTCTGGGCCGGCGGCGCGATCAGCGACCTGTTCGTATCGCCGACGGTGGCGGCGAAGATCGGCCGGTCGGGTCGTCGCGTCCCTGTCGTGCCGTTGTTGTCGAAGGTCAGCAGGTGGCTGTGCTGCGTGACGGTGGTGCCGGTGTCGCCCTGTCCGTTGTTCGCCACCGTGCCGCTGCCGACGATCGTGCCGGTGTTGACGACGGTTCCGGCGCCGGTGATCGACCCGCGGTTGTCGATGAACCCGGAGTTCGTCACCGTGACGCCGGTGGGGACCGTGAGGACGTCCCCGGGCGTCGTCGTGATGATGCCGTCATTTCGCAGCGACCCCCAGTCGGTCGCGCCGGTGTCACCGCCGAAGGCCACGCCACCGGACGTGGTGACCGTCGAGCCCACTGCGACGCGGACGTCGACACCCGCGCCGGCGCGCCCGCCGCCCACCGCGGCGGCGCCGCTCCCGCCGCCGGCGGCCACGACCGAGCCGCGCGTCGTGACGTCGAGGGAACCGCCGGCCGCTCCGTAGGATCCTGTGCCGACCCCGGCGGCGCCGCCCCCGCCGCTCGCGGTCAGCGAGCCGCCGGAGACGGTCACCTTCGCGCCCGCACCTGCGTGACCGCCTCCCACGCCTGCGCCGTAGTCGCCGCCGGTGGCTCTGGCGGCGCCGCCGGCGACGGTCAGCGCTCCGCCGTCGATACCGTCGGCCGCGTCAGGGGTGGCGCCCGCCCCGATTCCGGCGCCGGCCAAGCCACCGGTCGCGGTGATGGTCCCGTGCATCAGCGACACGGCGGCGCCGGAGCTGGACTGCCCACCGCCGATGCCGGCGGCGTCGTCCCCGCCGTGGGCGGTGACCGAGCCGTTCACCACGGTGAGCGAACCGCCCGTCATGCGCGGGGTCGCCGCGAACGAGCAGCCGCTGCCGATGCCGGCGCCGCCGGCGCCGCCGGTGGCGTCGACGGCCACCGCGCCGCTGATCGTGACCACGCCGCCGCTCGTGGACTCGCCCCCGCCGATGCCGGCGGCGAGCGCGCCGCCGGTGACGGTCAGCTGCCCGGAAGCGCCGGTGCTGGTCACGGTCAGCGAGGTGCCGCGGTCGGCGGGCACCGAGACCGCCGCGGACGAGTCGGACACACCGGAGATGGCGAGCGTGTGACCGTTCAGATCGAGGGTTACCTGCTTTCCGGACCCCACCGCGAGATGGGAGCCGTCGTTCCTGGTGATGTCGGCGCCGAGCTGGACGGTGCCGCCGTCGGCGAAAGCCGCGGACAGAGCCGCCCACTCCGAGACCGGTGCGGCGTGGGCCGGCGTGGCGACCACGGCGCCCGCGGTGAGCAGACCGGCGGTCGCCGTCAGGGCGAGGGCACGACGAACAGCAGACATGACGGTAGGTCCTCACCTGTCGCGGGCCGGCGGCGTTCGGCGTGCTGCGCTTCGCTCGACCGATCCCGGAATGAGACTCTGGTCAACACGTCAACCTCACACCAGGGACGGACGTCCCAAACATTGACGCGGCGTCAGACAGTGCGTGACGGGCGGGCCCGGGACGGGCGCGCGGCGGGAGAGAGCGCGGGGAGAGCATGCTGGAAGCGCGGAATCCGTTGTCCTACTCGACTAGACCCACCGTTTCCGTCGTTGTGACCGGTCGCGAGCGGCGGTAGCGTCGGCGGTCGATCCCTCAGCTGACTGGAGCGTGCCGTGGCCCGGACCGTGCAGAACTTCATCGACGGCGAACTGCTCGACGCGGCGAGCGGCGAGCGCAGCGAGCTGGTCGACCCGGCCACCGGCGAGGTGTTCGGCACGGCGCCGGTCTCGGGCGCTGAGGACGTCGACCGCGCCTACACCGCGGCGTCGCGGGCCTTCGAGACGTGGCGCGACACCACGCCGAGCGAGCGGCAGCAGGCGCTGCTGAAGTTCGCGGCCGCGATCGAGGACCACGCCGAGGAGCTCATCGCCGCCGAGTGCGAGAACACCGGCAAGCCGACCGAGCTGATGCGCAGCGAGGAGATCCCGCCCGCGGTCGACCAGATCCGCTTCTTCGCCGGCGCCGCCCGCGTGCTCGAGGGCCGCAGCGCCGGCGAATACATGGCCGGCTTCACCTCCTACGTCCGGCGCGAGCCGGTCGGGGTCGTCGGGCAGGTGACGCCCTGGAACTACCCGCTGATGATGGCGGTCTGGAAGTTCGCGCCGGCGCTGGCCGCGGGCAACTGCGTCGTGCTCAAGCCGTCGGACACCACCCCGGTGACGACCTCGCTCATGGCCGAGATCGCGGGCGACATCTTCCCGCCCGGTGTCTTCAACGTCGTCTGCGGCGACCGTGACACCGGCCGCGCGATCGTCTCGCACAAGGCTCCGGCGATGGTGTCGATCACCGGCTCGGTGCGGGCCGGCTTCGAGGTGGCCGCGGGCGCGGCCGAGGACCTCAAGCGCGTGCACCTCGAGCTCGGCGGCAAGGCGCCCGTCATCGTCTTCGACGACGCCGATGTCGCCGACGCCGCCGAGAACATCGCGATCGCCGGCTACTTCAACGCCGGCCAGGACTGCACCGCCGCCACCCGCGTCCTCGTCGCCCCGCGCGTCGCCGACGACTTCACCGCCGCGCTCGCCGAGCAGGCCCGCGGCACCAAGGTCGGCGCGCCCGACGACGCCGACATCCTGCTCGGGCCGCTGAACAACGCCAACCAGTTCGAGCGCGTGAGCGGCATGCTCGACCGGCTGCCCGACCACGCCGAGGTGCTCGCCGGCGGCAAGCGGCTGGGCGAGCGTGGCTACTTCTGGGAGCCGACGGTCGTCGGCGGGCTCACCCAGGACGACGAGCTCAGCCAGTCCGAGATCTTCGGGCCGGTCATCACAGTCCAGCGCTTCGACGACGAGGACGAGGCGGTCCGTTGGGCCAACGGCGTCGAGTACGGCCTGTCGTCCTCGGTGTGGACGAAGGACCACGGCCGTGCCATGCGCATGACGCGCCGGCTCGACTTCGGCTGCGTGTGGGTCAACTGCCACATCCCGCTGGTCGCCGAGATGCCGCACGGCGGCTTCAAGCACTCCGGTTACGGCAAGGATCTCTCGATGTACGGACTCGAGGACTACACCCGGATCAAGCACGTCATGCACAACATCGAGTCGTGAGCCCTAGCCTGGCGACATGAGTCACACCCTGGGCGCCGAGATGGTCGCGACCGTGCACTCGGTGCACGTCCATGCCGGCGAGCCCGTGCAGCCGGACACGATGGTCGTGCTGCTCGAGTCGATGAAGATGGAGATCCCGGTGCTCGCCGAGGTCGTGGGCGTCGTGCGTACCGTCGCCGTGACCGCGGGCGACACCATCCAGGAAGGCGATGTCATCGCCGTGATCGACGAGGCCACGTCATGATCGAACAGAAGCGCGCCCTGGTCACCGAGGTGCCCGGGCCGCGGTCGCGAGAGCTCCACGCGCGCAAGACCGCCGCGGTGTCCGCCGCGGTCGGCACGACGCTGCCGGTGTACGTCGAGCGGGCCGGCGGCGGGGTGGTCGTCGACGTCGACGGCAACCACCTGATCGACCTCGGCTCCGGCATCGCGGTGACGTCCGTGGGCAACGCCAACCCGCGGGTCGTCGAGGCCGTGCAGCGCCAGGTCGCCGACTTCACCCACACCTGCGTGATGATCACGCCGTACGAGGAGTACGTCGCCGTCGCCGAGGCGCTGAACGAGCTCACGCCCGGCGACCACGAGAAGCGCTCGGCGCTGTTCAACTCCGGCGCCGAGGCGGTCGAGAACGCGGTGAAGATCGCGCGCGCCGCGACCGGTCGGCAGGCCATCGTGGCGTTCGACCACGCCTACCACGGGCGCACGAACCTGACGATGGCGCTGACGGCCAAGAACATGCCGTACAAGCACCACTTCGGGCCGTTCGCCGGCGAGGTGTACCGCGTGCCGATGGCCTACCCGTTCCGCTGGCCCGGCGGGGCCGAGCACTGCGCCGACGAGGCGTTCGCCGCGTTCACCGAGCTGGTGCACACGCAGGTGGGCGAGGAGAACGCGGCGGCGGTGATCGTCGAGCCAATCCAGGGCGAGGGCGGTTTCGTCGTCCCCGCGCCGGGCTTCCTCGCCCGCGTCGCCGAGTGGTGCGCCGGGCACGGCATCCTGGTCATCGCCGACGAGATCCAGACGGGCTTCTGCCGCACCGGCGACTGGTTCGCCTGCGAGGCCGAGGGCATCGTGCCCGACCTGATCACCACGGCCAAGGGCATCGCCGGCGGGCTGCCGCTGGCCGCGGTGACGGGGCGCGCCGAGCTGATGGACGCCGTCCACACCGGCGGCCTCGGCGGCACCTACGGTGGCAACCCCATCGCCTGTGCCGCCGCCCTCGCCGCCATCGAGACCATGCGGATCGACGATCTGTGCGGCGCCGCCCGGCACATCGAGTCGGTCATGCGTCCCCGACTGGCGGCGCTCGCGCAGCGGCACCCGGTCATCGGCGACGTCCGCGGCCGTGGCGCCATGCTCGCCGTCGAGCTGGTCGAGCCCGGTACCCGCGAGCCCGACCCGGCGCGGACGGCCGCCATCGCCGCGGCGTGCCATCGCGAGGGCGTCATCGTGCTCACCGCCGGCACCTTCGGCAACGTGCTGCGCTTCCTGCCCCCGCTCGTCATCGGCGACGACCTGCTCGGCGAGGCCCTCGACGTCCTCGACGCGGCCTTCGCCGCGAACGCCTGACCACTCGGCGGCAAGTGCGGTCGACGCGTCCCGGTATCCTGGACCTTCGGTTCGACCTCGAAGGGAATGCGCGTGAGTCTCGTCGTGCAGAAGTACGGCGGCTCGTCCGTCGCCGATGCCGAGCGGATCAAGCGGGTCGCCGAGCGCATCGTCGCGACGAAGCGTGAGGGCCACGACGTCGCCGTGGTCGTCTCGGCGATGGGTGACACCACCGACGAGCTGATCGACCTCGCCGAGCAGATCGTCCCCGTCCCCGGCGGGCGCGAGTTCGACATGCTGCTCACCGCCGGCGAGCGCATCTCGATGGCGCTGCTGGCGATGGCGATCAACTCGCTGGGCTACAAGGCCGAGTCGTTCACCGGCTCGCAGGCCGGGGTGCTCACGACGTCCGTGCACGGCAAGGCGCGCATCGTCGACGTCACGCCCGGGCGGCTCGAGAACTCGATCGCCGAGGGAAACATCGCGATCGTCGCGGGCTTCCAGGGCTTCTCGAAAGAGACGATGAACATCACGACGCTCGGCCGGGGCGGGTCCGACACCACCGCGGTGGCCATCGCCGCCGCGCTCAAGGCCGACGTCTGCGAGATCTACACCGACGTCGACGGCGTCTACACCGCCGACCCGCGCATCGTCCCGAACGCCAAGCGGCTCGAGTCCGTGACCTTCGAGGAGATGCTCGAGCTCGCCGCCTGCGGCGCGAAGATCCTGCACCTGCGAAGCGTCGAGTACGCGCGCCGGCACGGTCTGGCCATGCACGTGCGCTCGTCGTACTCGGCCAAGCCCGGCACCACCGTCCAAGGTTCGATCGAGGAGTTGTCCGTGGAGCAGGCGATCATCAGCGGGGTGGCGCACGACCGCAGCGAGGTCAAGGTGACCGTCGTGAACGTGCCCGACAAGCCCGGCCAGGCGGCCGCGATCTTCAAGGAGATCGCCGACGCCGAGATCAACATCGACATGATCGTGCAGAACATCTCGACCGGCGGCACGGGGCGTACCGACGTCTCGTTCACGCTGCCGGCCACGGACGGCCCGACCGCACTGGCCGCGCTCAAGCGGGTGCAGGAACGCATCGGCTACACCGACCTGCTCTACGACGACCACGTCGGCAAGGTCTCGCTCATCGGGGCCGGCATGCGCTCGCACCCCGGCGTCTCGGCCCGCTTCTTCAGCGCCCTCGCCGACGCCGGCATCAACATGGAGATGATCTCGACGTCGGAGATCCGGATCTCGGTGGTCTGCCGCGACACCGACCTCGACGCCGCGGTCCGGGCCGTCCACGACGCCTTCCAACTCGGCTCGGACGACGAGCAGGCCGTGGTCTACGGCGGTACCGGGCGATGACCGGCGTGAGGGTCGGCGTCGTCGGCGCGACCGGACAGGTCGGCGCCGTGGTGCGCCGGCTGCTGGCCGAGCGCTCGTTCCCGGTGTCCGAGATCCGCTACTTCGCCTCCGCGCGTTCGGCGGGCGGCACGCTGCCCTGGGAGGGCGTCGACGTCCGCATCGAGGACGCTGCGACCGCCGACCCGACCGGGCTCGACATCGCGATCTTCTCCGCGGGCGGCTCGACCTCCAAGGAGCTGTCGCCGAAGTTCGCCGCCGCCGGCGTGACGGTGATCGACAATTCGAGCGCGTGGCGCATGGACCCCGACGTGCCGCTCGTCGTCGCCGAGGTCAACGGGGCCGCGGCGCAGCACCGCCCCAAGGGCATCATCGCCAACCCGAACTGCACGACGATGGCCGCCATGCCGGTGCTCAAGCCACTGCACGACGCGGCCGGCCTGCGCCGGCTGATCGTGAGCACGTACCAGGCGGTCTCCGGCGCCGGTCTCGCCGGCGTCGACGAGCTCGACGGTCAGGTGCGCAAGGTCGCCGACGGCGCCGCCGGCCTCACCCACGACGGCACCGCCGTGTCCTTCCCCGAGCCGGTCAAGTTCGCACAGCCGATCGCCTACAACGTCCTCCCGCTCGCGGGCTCGATCGTCGACGACGGCGAGTTCGAGACCGACGAGGAGAAGAAGCTGCGCAACGAGTCGCGCAAGATCCTCGACCTGCCCGACCTGCTGGTGTCGGGCACCTGCGTGCGCGTGCCCGTCTTCACCGGCCACTCGCTGTCGATCAACGCCGAGTTCGACCGGCCGCTGCCGGTGGCGCAGGCCCGCGAGTTCCTCGCCGGCGCCCCCGGCGTCGAGCTCAGCGACGTGCCGACCCCGCTGCAGGCCGCTGGCCGCGACCCGTCCTACGTCGGTCGGCTGCGGCAGGACCCGGGTGTCGAGGACGCCCGCGGCCTGGTGCTGTTCGTGAGCAACGACAACCTGCGCAAGGGCGCGGCGCTGAACACGGTGCAGATCGCCGAACTGCTCGTCTGAGCCGGGACCGGACGCTCAGCCGGTCGCGTTCCAGTCGTAGGGCTCCATCTCGCGCAGCACCCGCCGGCGCCGGTTGCGCGGCAGGTGGTCGATGTAGAGCAGGCCGCGCAGATGGTCGGTCTCGTGCTGCAGGCACCGCGCGAAGTAGCCGGTGCCGCTGACCTCGACCGGGGCGCCGGTCTTGTCGAGGCCGCGCACGGTGGCCTGCTCGGCGCGCTCCAGCTCGTGGTACGGCCCCGGCACCGAGAGGCATCCCTCGTCGCCGTCGATCGTGCCGCCCGACGTCTCGATCGTCGGGTTGACGACGTGACCCCGGCGCCGTTCGCCCGAGCCGTCCGGGCAGTCGTAGACGAAGACGCGGAGCCCCACGCCGACCTGCGGCGCCGCCAGGCCGACACCCTCGGCGACGGCCAGCGTGGCGAACATGTCGTCGATCAGCTCGGCCAGCTCGTCGCCGAAGTCGGTGACGTCCTGCGCCGGCTCGTGCAGCACCGGGTCGCCGACGACGCGGACCTTGCGGATCTCGCGTCCCGTTTCGCTCGTCATGGTGGGCGAGCCTACTGACGTCCGGGCGTCCCGACGATGCCGCGTCGGCCGGCGTTGACGGACGGCGCCCTGCGGTGTTTCGTCATCGTCCATGCGGTGGCGACGAGGCCTGTTCGCGGTGATCCTGCTGGCGACGACCGCCGTCGCCGTCCCTGTCCAGGCCCACCCGCCGCGCCCGCACCCCGGCGGCCACGGCTCCGCGCGGTACGACCTGACCCGGCACGAACGGGCGGTGCTGGCGGCCGTCGCCCGCGACACCTGGCGCTTCTTCGCCGACGACGTCGACCCCACGACGCACCTGCCGCTCGACAACCTCGGCCCCGGCGACGCCCGTGGCGGGTACACGTCGGCCGCCAACGTCGGCGTCTACCTCTGGTCGGTGGTGGCCGCACGCGACCTACGACTGATCAGCAGCCGGCAGGCCGAGCAGCGCGTGTCCGCCACGCTGCGCACCGTCGCGCGGCTGCAGCGCAGCCACGGGTTCCTCTACCAGTGGTACGACACGAGCTCGGGGCAGGTGATCAGCAAGCAGGACGGCGTCGACTGCGCCGCGCAGCCGCGGCCCGCGCAGAACAACTGCTTCTTCCTCTCCGCCGTCGACAACGGCTGGTACGCCTCCGGGCTGGTGGTCGCACGGCAGGCGCTGCCCGGCGTCCACCGCCTCGCGAGCCGGCTGCTCGCCGACATGGACTTCTCGATCTTCTACGACGCCGGCCCGCAGACCGACTGCGTCGCGAACACCGGCGGCCAGCAGTACGGCGGCTACTACGTCGGGCAGGGGCCGGCCGGCTACCACAACAGCGCGCTCTACAGCGATCCCCGTATCGCGATGTACCTGGGGCTCGGGCTGCGGCAGCTGCCGGGCGACGTGTGGTGGCGGTCGTGGCGCACCCAACCGCCCGCGCGGTGTGCCGGCGACCCCACCGACGCCGAGCAGGGACAGCCCGCGCAGGGGCACTACGCCGTCGTCAGGGATCCGCAGACGCATCGCCCGTTCCGGGTCTGGGAGGGGCACTACGTCTACCCGGGCACCTCGACGCGGTTCCTGCCCACGTTCGCCGGCGGCATGTTCGAGGCACTCATGGCGAACGAGGTCGTCCCCGAGACGACGTGGGGAGCGCGCAGCTTCGGCCTCGCCGACCGGCGCACCGTGGCCGTCCAGATCCGCTACGCGACCCACGAGCTCGGCTTCCCGGTCTGGGGACTGTCCCCGTCGAGCACCGCGGACGACAGTGGCGGGTACGCGGCCTACGGCGTCGGCGGGCAACGGTTCCCGGCCGGCAGCCGCCTGGCCCAGTGCCCCACGTGCCCGACCGAGACGACGGTGACCCCGCACGCGTCGTTCCTCGCGCTCGACGTCGCGCCGCACCGCGCCGTCGCCAACATCGGGCGACTGCGCTCGCTCTACCCCGACAGCTACGCCCGTGACGGCGGGTTCTACGACGCCGTCGACCCGCGCACCGGGGCGGTCGGGCACCGTCGGCTCGTGCTCGACCAGTCGATGATCATGGCTGCCCTCGACAACGCGCTGAACCGTGGGGCGATGCAGCGTCACTTCGCCGCCGACCCGGTCGCGCGGCTCCCCCGTGCCTACCTGCGGGCCGAGACGCTGTCGCTGTGACGCCGCCGGCTCAGCCGCTGCGCAGCATGCCGATGCCGATGCTCTCGAAGACGACGAGCAGGACGAGGGCGATCACGAAGGACACCGCCGCGCCGCCGACCGACATGATGCGGTAGAGCGCCGGTACCGACTCCGGTGCCAACCGCGCCGCGTCGGGCTGCGACGGGTGGTAGTAGACGGCGACGGGCTGCCCGGGCCGCGGCGTGTGTCGACCGGCGAGATTCGAGGTGAACGTGACCTCGCGGCCCATCGAGGTGCGGAACTGCACGATCGGCTGCCGGATGAGCACCGAGCGACCGGGCCCGTCGCCCGAGGAGCGGTACTCCCACCGGCTGTGCTCGTCGATGACGCTGCCGTCGGCGCGGTACCAGTCCGCCGGCACCCTCGCGTTGTCGCGGTCGGCCTGCAGCTGCGACCACAGCCGCCAGGCCGCGCCCAGGAACGCGACGGCAGGGACGACGACGAAGGCCAGGGGGAGGAGCCGGAAGATGTCGTCGTCGGACACGACGCCACGGTCTCACAGATCGTGAGAATGAGTCGGGGTGACAGGATTTGAACCTGCGACCTCTTCGTCCCGAACGAAGCACGCTACCAAGCTGCGCCACACCCCGGTGTGAGCCTGTCGACCAGCATAGCCAACGGTGCGCACCGGGTTGCGGGGCGGTCAGGCGCGCGGCACCAGCGTCAGCAACGAGGCCTCGGGACGGCAGCAGAACCGCAGCGGGGTGAAGGGGTTGGTGCCGAGACCGGCGCACACGTGGAACCACATGGGGCGCTCGGCGCCGGTGTCCTCGCGGTCGTCCCAGCGGTGCAGCCATCGGGCCCGGTCGCGCTCGATGCCGCAGTTGGTGACCAGCGCGGGGCCGAACGGGAGGCGCACCTGGCCGCCGTGCGTGTGACCGGCCAGGACGAGGTCGTAGCCGTCGGCGGCGAACTCGCGCAGCACGAACGGCTCGGGGGAGTGGGTCACGCCGATGCGGACCGCGGCGTCGTCGTCGGCCGGGCCGGCGACCAGCTCGTAGCGGACCTTGCGCAGGTGCGGGTCGTCCACGCCCGTCAGGGCGACATCGGCGCCACCGACGCTCAGCACGGTGCGCTCGTGGGTGAGGTCGAGCCAGCCGGCGCGGGTGAGGGCGCGGGCGAGCTCGGGCCACGGCAGCGGGGTGCCGGCGGGCGCCGGGCCCTGTGGCCGGCCGAAGTAGCGGGTGGGGCTCTTCGGCCGGGGCTCCCAGTAGTCGTTGTTGCCCGGCACGAACACGCCCGGGAACGCGCGAAGCGGCTCGAGCGCGTCGAGCACGGCGGGGATGCCGTCGACCGCGGACAGCGTGTCGCCGGTGTTGACCACGAGGTCGGGCTGCAGCGCGGCGAGGCCGCGGATCCACTCCTGCTTGCGGTGCTGCCGCGGGGTGATGTGCAGGTCCGACACGTGCAGGATCCGGATCGGGGACGCACCGGGCGCGAGCACCGGCACGTCGAAACGACGCACCGTGAAGGCGTTGCGCTCGACCACCGCCCCGTACGCCGCGGTACCCGCGCCGAGCGTGACGGCGGTGGCGGCGGTGCGTGCCCACGTCCCCATGGGCGTCAGCGTACGGATGTCGCGTTGGCCCACGCCGGTAGCGTCGTCGCCATGCCATCGCTCAAGACCCGCCTGCACGACGACCTCAACGCCGCCATGAAGGCACGTGACGAGTTGACGACCGCCACGCTGCGGATGACGCTCGCGGCGGTCACGACCGAGGAGGTCGCCGGCAAGGCCGCGCGCGAGCTGTCCGACGACGAGGTGCAGAAGGTCCTCGCCCGCGAGGGCAAGAAGCGTCGCGAGGCCGCCGAGGCCTTCGACACCGCCGGCCGCGTCGAGCTGGCCGAGCGCGAGCGTGCCGAGGGCGCGGTGCTCGAGCGTTACCTGCCCGTCCAGCTCGGCGACGACGAGCTGTCCGAGCTCGTCCGCGCCGCGGTGGCCGAGAGCGGCGCGTCCGGCCCCCAGCAGCTGGGCGCGGTGATGAAGCTGGTGCAGCCACGCGTCGCGGGCCGCGCCGACGGCCGCCGGGTCAGCGACGAGGTGCGCCGCCAGCTCGCGCAGGCCTGACGCGCGCGGCGCGCGTCAGCGGTTGCCGCCCCCGCGCCCGCCGCTGTTCCCACTGCCGCTGCGGCCGTTGCCGCGACGACTGCTGCTGTCGTTGTCGCGGTTGCGATTGCGGTTGTTGCTGCCGCTGCGGCGGGTGGGGGTGGGGGCCGGTGCCACGTAGGCGCCCGTGCCGGCGCCGTTGCTCTGGCACACGAGGATGGTCGACCCGGCAGGGGCCCGCTGCGGGCCGAAGTACGCGATGTCGTCGGTCTGTACCGAGCTCGGGCACCTGGCTTGCTGGTCGCTGCCGAAGACCTTGAGCTTGTACCCGGCGTCGGAGAGCTCGTCGCGGGCCGCCGAGACGCTCTTGCCGGTCACGTCGGGCACGTCCTCGCCGCTCACGGAGTCGGCGTCGGACCAGCTCCAGTCCTTCTTGCCCAGCGTGGGCCGCAACGCCTTGAGCCAGACCCCGGCGGCGTACTTGCCGTAGGCGGCGCCGGTCTCGACGCCCGGCAGCCCGGAGTTCGCCTTCGTCGGGTTGTCGTAGTTGATGATCGCCGCAGTCGCCGCGAGCCGGGGCGTCATGCCCGCGAACCAGACCGACGCGTTCTTGGTCTTCTTGCTCGCCACCGCGGTCCCGGTCTTGCCGGCGATCTTGCTGCCGCCGTCGTCGTACCAGTCGGCGAACTGCGACGCCGACGTGCCACCGTCCTCGGTGTCGCCCTGCAGGACGTTCACCGCCCGCACGGCCGCCTGCGCCGGGACGGCCTGCGTGGCCGCGGGGCGCTTGGTGTCGACGACGTTGCCGTCGCTGTTGTAGACCATCGACACGGGGGCGGGCGGGTTGAACTTGCCCTCGTTGGCGACCGCGGCGTACGCGCCGGCGATCTGCAGCGGACTGGTCTCGACCGAACCCAGGACGTAGCGCAGCGCCTGCTGCTTGTTCTCGATGTACTGCCCGACGGTCTCGGTCTTGCTCACCCGCGCCGACAGGCTGGTCACGCCCAGCCGCTGGGCGACGTCGACCATCTCGGTCAGGTCGCAGCCGAAGAACTTGTCCGCCAGCGCGACGAAGTACGTGTTGGACGACTTGGCGGCGGCCGAGCGCAGCGACTCGTTGCGGTTGAAGCCCGAGCCGTCCCGGTCGTTCTCGGCCTTCGCCGGCGTGATGCAGTTCGTGACCTTGTAGGTGCTGTCGGCCGAGCCGTCGGTGGAGTCGAGCTCCTGGTCGGCCGGGACGCCCACCTCGAGCGCGGTGAGCAGCGGGAACAGCTTGTAGGTCGACGCCGGCTGCGCCACGCTCGTCGTGAACAGCGGCTGCTCGGTCTCGTTCTTGCCGGTGCCGAACTCCTTGCTGGCGGCCATCGCGAGGATGTTGCCGGTGCGCGGCTCGATGACCGGCAGCACCGCCGTCATCGGCGACTTCGCCGGCACGCTCTTGGCGATGTTGGCCTGCGTGGAGTTCTGGATGTCGGGGTCGAGCGTGGTGACGATCTTGAACCCGCCGGTCTCGAGCTTGGTCTTGGACAGGCCCGTCACGTTCTCGAGCCAGCTGCGGACGTACTCGCAGAAGAAGCCGACGTTCGCGACCTCGGTGTCGGCGCCGGCGCAGCCCTGGCGCACGGGCGGCGGCCCGTCACTGGCGAGCTGGATGGGCATCGCCTTGTACTCGTTGGCCTGGGCCTGGCTGAACTTGTGCACCGCGACCATGTTCTGCAGAACCTCGTCGCGCCGCTCCTTGGCCGCCACGCGGCTGGTGAACGGGTCGTAGTCCGTCGGCGCGCGCAGCAGCCCGACGAGCAGCGCGGACTCCTGCGGCTCCAGCTTCGAGGCGGGCTTGTTGAAGTAGGTGCGCGCCGCGGTCTGGATGCCGTAGGAGTTCTGGCCGAAGAACGCGATGTTCAGGTAGTTCTGCAGGATCGTCTTCTTGGACTGCTTGAGGGTGTCCTCGATGTAGATCGCGCACTTCGCGTCCTCGATCTTGCGGTTGAGGTTCTGCTCGATGGCGGCCCGCTGCTTCTTGAGGTCGTCGCCGGCCTCGTAGTAGCGGGCCTGCTTGACGTACTGCATCGTCAGCGTCGACCCGCCCTGCGTGTCGCCGCTGGTCGTGTTCACCGCGGAGCGGATCAGGCCGCGCATGTCGACGCCGTGGTGGCTGTAGAACCGCCGGTCCTCGGTGGCGATCAGCGCGTCCTGCAACGCCTGCGGGACGTCCTTGAGGCTGATCTCCACGCGGTTCTGCTTGAAGATGGTGGCGAGCACGGTCTTGCCGTCCTTCGCGTACAGCGTGCTGCGCTGCGGGGGCTTGCTGTCGGGCAGGTCGCAGGTGGTGCGCTGGAACTTGTCGGCCTCCTTGCCGGCGACGAGGCCGAGCCCGCCGACGTAGGGGAACGCGAGCCCGGCGAGCAGGACCCCCGCCGCCACGAGGGCGCCGACGAGCTTGCCGAGCGTCTTCCAGGTGTCCTGGCCGGAGGAGGTGGCTGCCACGACTGCACAGGGTACGGGGCGCGACCGTGAGCCGCGGGCGGCGTCTCAGGAGCCGAGCAGGCGACCGATCTCGCGCAGGCCCTCGAGGTCGTGGACGTCGGTGGGCAGCGACGACACGCCCACCAGCGGCACGTCGGGGTGCGCCGAGGCGAAGCGGCGGGTCATCCGAACGTCGTGCTCGGCCGCGGTCGCGACCTCGACGTGCACGCGCAGGGCGGTGACCGCGAGGTCGGCCCCGGTGCGGTTGCCGGCGGCGTCGGCGGCGACCTGCGCCTGGGCGGCGGTGAGCGGGTCCCGACCCTTCACCGGCGACGAGCGGCGGGTGCGGTTGACGACCACGCCGGCCAACGGCATGGCCTCGCTGCGCAGCCGGTCGACGAAGTAGGACGCCTCGCGCAGGGCATCGGGCTCGGGCGCGGCCACCACGACGAACGCGGTGCCGGGCGCCTTCAGTCGCTGGTAGGTCTGGTCGGCCCGCTCGCGGAAGCCGCCGAACATCGACTCGAGCGCGGTGACGAACGTCGACAGGTCGTTGAGCAGGTCGCCGCCGATGACCTTGGTGAACACCCGCGCGACCATGCCGACGCCGACGGTCACGACCTTGAGGTAGGCCTTGCCACCCGCCTTGGCCGGCGCGGAGAGCAGCTTGATCATCCGGCCGTCGAGGAAGCGGCCGAGCCGATTGGGGGCGTCCAGGAAGTCCAGCGCCGAGCGCGACGGCGGCGTGTCGACGACGACGAGGTCCCACTCGCCGGTCGCGACGAGCTGGCCGAGCTTCTCCATCGCCATGTACTCCTGCGTCCCGGCGAAGGAGGACGACAGCGACTGGTAGAACGGGTTCGCGAAGATCTGCTCGGCCCGCTCGGGGGTGGAGTTCTCGAGCACGACGTCGTCGAACGTCCGCTTCATGTCCAGCATCATCGCGAACAGCGCGCCACCGGCGGGGGCGGCGTCGCCCTCGAACACCCCGGTGACCTCGCGTGGGGTGTTGTCGAGCTCGGTCAGTCCCAGCGACTGCGCGAGGCGCCGAGCGGGGTCGATCGTCAGCACGACCGTGCGCCGTCCCGCGGCGGCGCCGGCGAGGCCGAGCGCGGCCGCCGTCGTGGTCTTGCCGACGCCGCCGCTGCCGCAGGTGACGACCACCCGCGTCGCCGGGTCGCGGACGAGCGCGAGCGCGTCGAACGGGGCGGTCACGCGCTCGTCCCGGTGGCGGACGGGTCCTCGGCGTCGTCCCCCGGGACGCCGGTGACGAGGAAGCGGGCCGCGAGATCCTTCAGCTCGCCCAGGGCGACCGGCGGGTTCAGGTCGGGCAGCTCGATGCGGGGCAGCTCCAGGCCGTCGAGGCGGAGCAGGTTCTCGTCCTGCACCCGCTGCCGCTGCGCGTACTCGGTCATCTCGTGCGCGAGCGCCGGCGCGTGCGCCACCGGCACACCGGCCTTGCGCAGGCTCGCCGCGAGCTCCTTGGCGTCGATCTCGCCGTCCGGACCGAGGGCGGCCGCGTCGAGCAGCGCCGGGCGGGCCCGGTTGACGACGACGGCGCCCAGCCGGAAACCGAGCGTCTGGAGCTCGGCGGCGGCGTCCATCGTCTCCTGGACCGGCATCTCCTCGAGCAGCGTCACGATGTGCACGGCGGTGCGGGGGCCGTGCAGCAGGGTGATCACGCCGTCGCTCTGGCTGCGGATGGGCCCGAACTTCGCGAGCTTCGCGACCTCCTGGGTGGCGTCGAGGAAGCGGCTGATGCGCCCGGTGGGCGGGGCGTCGAGGACGACGGCGTCGTACACCGGCCTGTCGTCCGGGCCGACCCGGACGACGGACTCCTTGACCTTGCCGGTGAGCAGGACGTCGCGCAGACCGGGCGCCAGCGTCGTCACGAAGTCCACGGCGCCGAGGCGCTGCAGGCCCTTGCCGGCCCGTTTGAGGCCGTAGAACAGCTCGAGGTACTCGAGCATCGCCTGCTCGGGGTCGATGGCCAGGCCGAAGAGCTCGCCGCCGTTCGCGGCGCTCGTCAAGCGCTGCTCGCCGTAGGTCATCGGCGGAATGTCGAAGAGCTGGGCGATCGCCTGCCGGGACTCGACCTCGACGAGCAGGACCTTCTTGCCCAGCGAGGCGAGGGCCAGGGCGAGTGCCGCGGCGGCGGTCGTCTTGCCGGTGCCGCCCTTGCCGGTGACGACGTGCAACCGGGCCTTGGGAGCCCGCGCCGCGATGGCGTCGACGAGTGCCACCGGGTGCGCCGCGCGGCCCGGCCCGTCGGCGGTGACCCGCGTGGCGACCATCGGGCCAGCCTAGGAGATGGCCCCGGGGACCCGGACGGCCGGAGCGGTGACGGCCCCGCCGGGTGCGGGCTACGGTCGGCGGATGACGTCTGAATCAGCGGACCCCGCCGTCCCGAACCCGTTGGCACGGCTGGCCGAGCTGGGGCTGACGCTGCCCCCCGTGGTCGCGCCCCTCGCCTCCTACGTGCCCGCGCGACGGTCGGGAACGCTCGTGTTCACGGCGGGTCAGCTGCCGTTCGTGGACGGCCAACTGCCCTCGGCCGGCAAGGTCGGCGCGCAGGTCGGCCCGGACGAGGCGCAGGGCCTGGCCGCCGTGGCGGCGTTGAACGGCCTGGCCGCCGTCCACGACGCGGTGGGTCTGGACCGGGTCGTCGGCATCGTCAAGGTCGTGGGCTACGTCGCGTCGGCGCCCGACTTCACCGGCCAGCCCGCCGTCGTCAACGGTGCGAGCGACCTGCTCGGCTCGGTGTTCGGGCCGGCCGCGGCGCACGCCCGCTCGGCCGTGGGGGTCGCCGCGCTGCCGCTCGACGCGCCGGTCGAGATCGAGCTGATCGTCGAGATCGCGCCGTGACCGAACCGGCCGACGACGACGTCCCGGTCCGCGACGCCGCCACCGTGGCGCTGCTGCGCGACGGTGCCGACGGGGTGGAGGCGTGGCTGCTGACCCGGGTCGCCGGGATGGCCTTCGCCGCGGGCATGAGCGTGTTCCCCGGCGGCCGCGTCGACGACGCGGACGCCGCGTTGCCGATGACCGGGGGCGACGTCGCGGCCATGGCCGCCCGCTTCGGCGCCGACGAGCACACGATGCGAGGGCTGCTCGGCGCCGCGGCACGCGAGACGTTCGAGGAGACCGGCGTCCTGGTCACGGTGCCGGCCGCCGCGCTGCCCGACGCGCGGGCCGACGTCGAGGCCGGCCGGGTGGCGTTCGGTGACCTGCTGCACGAGCACGGCCTGGCGGTGGACGTCGCGGCGCTGCGACCCTGGTCGCGCTGGGTCACCCCCAAGGGCGAGGTACGCCGCTACGACACCCGCTTCTTCGTCGGCCTGCTGCCCGAGGGCGCCGAGGCCGAGGACGTCACCACCGAGTCGAGCACGGCCGAGTGGCTGCCGGTGGGTGTCGCGATCGAGCAGGCACAGCGAGGCGAACGCAAGCTGCTGCCCCCGACGCTGCTGACGCTGGCCGCGATCGCGGGCTGCGCCGACGTCGCGGCGGTGTTCTCGACCGCCGAGCAGAACCCGCTCGAGCCGATCCGGCCCACGCTGCGGACGGCCCCGGACGGCTCGGTGGCCGCCGAGCTGCCCGACGGCCGGCTGCTGGCCGTCCGGCCGGGGCGCGCCTCGTGACGGCCACCCACCCGGCCTACGAGGCGGTGCGGCCGGTGCTGCCCGCCGCCCGGGTGCTGCTGCAGCGCAATCCCGGGATCATGACGCTCGACGGCACCAACACCTGGCTGCTGGGCACGGCCGCGGCGCCGGTGGTGGTCGATCCCGGTCAGGCCCTCGACGACGGGCATCTCGACCGGCTGCTGGCGGCCGCGCCGTCCCCGTCGCTGGTGCTCCTCACCCACCGTCACCACGACCACACGGAACTGGCGGCCGCCCTGCACGAGCGCACCGGCGTCACCGTCCGCGGCGCCGATCCCGCGCAGTGCCGCGGCGGGCCCGCGCTGGCCGACGGCGAGACGATCGCCGCCGCGGGGCTGACGATCGAGGTGCTGCTGACGCCGGGGCACACGTCGGACTCGGCGTCGTTCGTCGTCACCGACGGCTCCGGCGCCACCGCGGTGCTCACCGGCGACACCGTCCTGGGCCGTGGGACGACGGTGGTCGCGCACCCCGACGGCGACCTCGCCGCCTACCTCGCCTCGCTGGAGCGGCTGCGCGCGCTCGGGAGCATGCCGGTGTTGCCGGGGCACGGGCCCGAGCTGCCCGCGGTGGCCGACGTCGCCGCGGCCTACCTCGCCCACCGGGCGCAGCGGCTGGACCAGATCCGCGCCGCGCTGGTTGGGATCGGCGACGACGCGACCGCGCGGCAGGTCGTCGAGGTCGTGTACGCCGACGTCGACCGGGAGCTGTGGGACGCGGCGCAGCTGTCGGTCGGGGCGCAGCTGGCCTACCTGCGCGGCTCCGCCAGCAGCTGACGCTCGCCGAGGAAGGCGCGGAGGAGTTAGCGGGCGCGGCGGGCCAGCCGTTCCCGGTCGAGGATGACGACGCTCTTGCCCTCGAGGCGCAGCCAGCCCCGTGAGGCGAAGTCGGCGAGCGCCTTGTTGACGGTCTCGCGCGAGGCGCCGACGAGCTGGGCGAGCTCCTCCTGCGTGAGGTCGTGGGTGACCCGCAGCTGGCCGCCGTCGATGGAACCGAAGCGCTGGGCCAGCTGCAGCAGCTGCTTGGCGACCCGGCCGGGGACGTCGACGAAGATCAGGTCGGCCAGCATGGTGTTCGTCCGCCGCAGCCGGCGCGCGACGACGCGCAGCAGCTGCATCGCGATCTGCGGACGGTCCGTGGCCCACTGCTGCAGCGCCGACTTCGGCAGCTTGGCGAGGCGGGCATCGGTGACGACGGTGGCGGTGGCGGTGCGCGGCCCCGGGTCGAACAGCGACAGCTCGCCGAACTGGTCGGACGGGCCGTAGATCGCGACGAGGTTCTCCCGGCCGTCGGGCGAGCGTCGACCGAGCTTCACCTTGCCGGTGATGACGATGTAGAGGCTGTCGCCGGGCTCGCCCTCGTTGAACAGCACCGCGCCGCGCGGTGCCTCGAAGATCTCGAACTCGCCCGACAGCGCCTCGATGTCCTCGGGGTCCACCCCTTGGAACAGCCCGGCCCTGCGCAGAATCTCGTCCACGTACGCTCCTCGTTCGTCCGCACGGCGCGATGGCGCGGTGCGAACCAGGTCACAGTCGTCTGGGAGTCTAGGGCACCGGGGAAGCGCGCCCCGGCGGGAGGCCGGTGCGGCACCGCGAGGGCCGGTGGCGAACCGGCGCCGGGTGCGAACCTAGTGGGAGGCCTTGCGCCAGCCGCGTCGCAGCCGGGCGATCCCCAACCGGGCCCGGAAGCGCGACAGCGCCGAGTCGGTGCCCTCGCGCACGAAGGTGTCGAGCTCCTCGGGGCTGGCGTCGTCGAGGAACTGCTCGATCTGCCGTTCGACCGCGATGGAGCTCAGCGGCTCCTCGACCCGCTGCATGAGCAGGACGAAGCCCAGCAGCAGGAAGGGGAAGAGCAGCAGCGCGAAACCGATCATGGTGCCGCTCATTCTGCCATCGCCGTCGGCACCCGGTCGTAGGCTCGCTCATGTGGTCAAGACCGTCGCAGAGACCCCGCTCGCGCTCACTCGCCGGGCCCGCCGGATCAACCGCGAGCTCGCCGAGCTCTACCCCACCGCCCATTGCGAGCTGAACTTCACCACTGCGCTCGAGCTCTCGGTGGCCACCATCCTGTCGGCCCAGTGCACCGACAAGCGGGTCAACGAGGTCACGCCGGCGCTGTTCGCCCGCTACCGCGACGCGGCGGCGTACGCCGGTGCCGACCGCGCCGAGCTCGAGACCATGATCAAGTCCACCGGCTTCTTCCGGAACAAGGCCAATTCGCTGATCAACCTCGGCCAGCAGCTCGAGGAGCGCTACGACGGGCAGGTGCCCGGCCGGCTGCGTGACCTCGTCACGCTGCCGGGGTTCGGCCGCAAGACCGCCAACGTCGTGCTCGGCAACGCCTTCGACGTCCCAGGGCTCACCGTCGACACCCATTTCGGGCGCCTCGTGCGCCGGTGGGGGTGGACGGCCGAGACCGATCCGGTGAAGGTCGAGGCGGTCGTCGCCGAGCTGATCCCCAAGCGGGAGTGGACGATCTTCAGCCACCGCGCGATCTGGCACGGCCGGCGGGTGTGCCACTCGCGCAAGCCGGCCTGCGGGGCGTGCGCCATCGCCCGGCTGTGCCCGTCCTACGGGGAGGGGCCCACCGACCCGGCGGCCGCGACCGCGCTGGTGAAGTCCGAGGCCCAGATGGTCGCCAGTTGAGCGCTGCACCACCGCTGCCGCCGTGGTTGCGCACGCTCGCCGACGCCGCCGGGCGGTTACGCGGCGAGGACCTCTCCCGCTTCCTGCCTCCCGACGACGGCAGCGGCCGGCCGTCGGCGGTGCTGATCGCGCTGGCCGAGGTCGCCGACGGCCCGTCGGTCCTGCTCATCGAGCGCGCGGCCGACCTGCGCAAGCACGCCGGTCAGGTCGCGTTCCCCGGCGGCTCGCTCGACCCCACCGACGACTCGCTCGACGCCGCGGCCCTGCGCGAGGCGCAGGAGGAGGTCGGCCTCGACCCCGCCTCGGTCCGCCTCGTCGCCGACCTGCCCGCGATCTTCATCCCGGTGTCGGGGTTCGTGGTGACGCCCGTGCTGGCCTGGTGGGAACACCCGCACGAGGTCCGGCCGGTGGACGCCGGCGAGGTCGCTCGGGTCGCGCTGGTCCCGCTCGCGGCGCTGGCCGATCCCGCGAACCGGTTCCGGGTGCATCACCCGTCCGGGTTCAGCGGCCCCGGCTTCGAGGTGCCGGCCGCCGGTGGCCTGTTCGTGTGGGGCTTCACCGCGGGCCTGCTCGACCGGCTGCTCGAGTTCGGTGGCTGGGCGCGGCCGTGGGACACCACGCTCACCCGGCCGCTGCCGGCGGCGATGCGGCGCCGGTGAGCAGGCTCGGTTCGGCTCCGCGGCACGGGTCGGGCCGTCGCGCGGGGAGCGGGACGACGCCCGTGGGCTCAGGGACACGCCGGTACGGTCGTGCCATGCCCGCCTCCCGCAGCCCGGTCGCGGCCGGCCTGCTGGCGGCGCTGACGGCCGTCGCCGCGCTGGCCGGCTGCAGCAACGACCAGGCACCCGCCGCGAAGGGCCCGCACGCCGGCACCGGCAGCGCGGTGAACCAGGGCGGCCTGCAGGTCGTCACGGTGACGACCGGCGACGACTACCGCTTCCACCCCTCGACTCTCGTGGTGCACCCCGGTCGGGTCCGGGTCGTGCTGAAGAACACCGCGAAGCAGGGTGCGCCGCACAACCTGCGGCTGGACGACTTCCCGGCCGACTTCGTCCCGCTCGCCGGCGCCGGCCACACGACCGCCGCGACGTTCACGGCGCCCGCGCCCGGGCGGTACCGCTTCGTCTGCACCATCCACGAACGGCAGGGGCAGACCGGCGTCCTGGTGGTGCGGCCGTGAACCTGCTCGACGTCGTCATCGTCCTGGCGGCCGTGGCGTACGGCATCGGCGGCTTCCGCAGCGGGGCGCTGGTCGGCGCGTTCTCGCTCGTCGGCTTCTTCGGTGGTGCGGCGATCGGCGCCCAGGTCGCCCGGCCGCTCGGGGCGAAGCTCGCCGACGGTCGGGCGCAGATCCCGATCGCCATCGTCTGCGTGCTGCTGCTGGCGACGGCCGGCCAGCTGCTCGGCGTCTTCGTCGCCGGCCGGCTGCGCGAACGGTTCGTCCGGGCTCGGGGACGGCCGTGGGACTCCGCCCTCGGCGCCGTGCTCGGGGTCGTCGCGGTGCTGTTGGTGGCGTGGATGGTCGCCCTGCCGCTGGCGACGTCGGCCTACCCGAAGCTCGCGGCCGAGGCGAGCCAGTCCACGATCGTGCGTGGCGTCAACCAGGTGGTGCCCGACCCGGTGCGCGGCCTGTACGCCTCGCTGCGCAACTTCTTCAACCAGAGCGGGTTCCCGCCCGTCCTCGGCGACCTGCCGTCGACGTCGGTGGTGGCCGTCGCACCGCCGCCGGCCGACCTGCCGCGCCGCGTGCGGCGCACGGTGGCCGACGCGCGGAGCTCGATCGTCAAGATCTACGGGCAGGCCCCCGAGTGCGGTCGCGGCATCGAGGGCTCGGGCTTCGTGTACGCGCGCAACCGGGTGCTGACGAACGCGCACGTGGTGGCGGGCACGCGGTCGGTCGAGGTCGTCGTCGGGCGCAACGACAACGACCGCGTCACCGCCCGGGTGGTGCTCTTCGACCCCGATCGCGACGTCGCGGTGCTGGCGGTGCCGGGGCTGGACGCACAGCCGCTGGACTTCGCGCCGCGCGCCGCCGCCCAGGGCACGCCGGCCGTGGTGGTGGGCTATCCGCAGGACGGCCCGTACACGGTGCGCTCGGCGCGCGTGCGATCGCAGACGACCGTGCGCGGCAGCAACATCTACGGCAACGGCGAGGTGCGGCGCGAGATCTACTCGGTGCGCGCGGTCGTGCGCAGCGGCAACTCCGGCGGCCCCATGCTCGGCTACGACGGCCGGGTGCTCGGCATGGTCTTCGCGACCGCGCTGGATTCGAAGGACACCGGGTTCGTGCTCACCAAGGACGAGATCGACGGCGACGCCGACGCCGGGCGTCGTCGCACCACCGCGGTCGGCACCGGCGGCTGCACCCCGGACTGAGGCCCCTCGACCGGCTCGGACACAGTTACCGCCCACGGCGGGTGGGGATCATCGAGGCAATGCCTTCCCAGCGCCGCGCCCCAACGCCCCGACTCGTGGAGGGCCTGCGCCGACGAGCCGCCGCGGTCCTGCGCGACTCCCGCAGCTCGTCCGGTGACTCGGGGGTGGGGTTGACCGACCGACTGGTTGTCGACCCCGTCTTCGTCCTGTGCGCGACCCGCTCCGGCTCGACGCTGCTGCGCAGCATCCTCAACAGCCATTCGCTCATCCATGCTCCCCACGAGCTGCACCTCAATGCACTGCGGGTAGCGATCGAGCGTCCCTACGCCCGCAAGTCCTTCGAGCAGATGTCGCTGTCCGCCGAGGAACTCCAGTTGCTGCTCTGGGACCGGGTGCTGCACGGTCTGCTGGCGTCCAGCGGCAAGCGCGTCATCGTCGACAAGACGCCGCAGAACGCGGCGGACTGGGCACTCATCCACCGGGGGTGGCCCGAGGCCCGGTACATCCACCTGCGCCGTCATCCTGCCGCCATGCTCCAGTCGCGACTGGCCGCGAACACGAAGGCCTCGCGGGATCACGAAATCGATCTGGTGCGACGGTACGGAGACCAGTTGGACGCCGCGCGGCGCGAGCTGCCCGGCCCGACGGTGCGTTACGAAACCCTGACCGCCGATCCGACGGCGGTCGCGCAGGCCCTGTGCGAATACGTCGGCGTGCCGTGGGAAGAGGCGATGGTGCACTACGCGGTGCCCGACACCGGCGAGCTGCGTCCCGGGCTCGGTGACTGGGGCGCGGCGATCCGTTCCGGGCACGTGGGCCAGGCCCGCGAGCTGTCCGACGACCGAGCGGTCGAGCTCGCTGACATGACCGCCCGGTGGGGTTACTCCTGAACAGCGGCAGCCACAGCGTCACTGTGTCGCAACGAGGCCGAGGGCGGCCGCGCCGAGACACAGCAGTGCCGTCCCCAGGCCGTTGAGCACCGCGTGGCCGCGACGGCCCTGCTGCAGCAACCGGACGGTCTCGAAGGTCGCGGTGCTGAAGGTGGTGTAGCCGCCGCAGAATCCGGTTCCGAGGACGAGGCGGACGTCGGTGTCGACCTGGCGGTACAGCATCAAACCGGTCAGCACCCCGAGCAGCAGTGATCCCGACACGTTGATGACGATTGTCGCCCAGGGGAAGCGGCTGGGCCAGCGGCTGCGGATCACGCCGTCGACGACGAAGCGGGCGACGGCGCCGACGCCGCCGGCGAGCACGACGAGGACGGTCGTCATCCGATCGCCGCCGCCCGGGTCGGCCACCGCGCCGCGGCGACGATGCCGGCCCACACCGCCAGACCCCCCAGCAGCAACGACACGACGCCGTAGAGGATCGCGAGCGCGGCGTCGTGGGAGCGGACGAGCAGGTCGACCTCGACCGCGAAGGTGCTGTAGGTCGTGAGGCCACCGCAGAATCCGGTGCCCGCGAGCAGCCGCAGCTGCCGTCGGCGGCCGGCATCGGGGCCGGTGCGCGCGAGCGCCTCCAGCAGCGTCCCCAGTACCAGCGAGCCCGCGACGTTCGCGGCGAACGTGCCCCACGGCCAGCGGCCGGTGCCGCTCGGCCAGAGTTCGGTGAGGCCGTAGCGCGACAACGTCCCGACCATGCCGCCGATCAGCACCAGCACGGCCGCCGAGCCCCGCAGGTGCAGCGGCCGGTCCGCGGGGCTGTCGGGATCGAGCGGGAGTTCGGGATCGCGGTCGCGGCTCGACACGGTCGCTCCTCCTCGTCGTGGCGTGCACGAACACGTCATCGTGAGAAGGAACCATCAGCCGGCCGGCGGTTCGGGTCGTCCGATCGGACGACCCCGGCGGGATCCATCGCCTCGCCCGACCGTACACGCCCGCCGGGTCTGTCGACTGGCGAGCAATCCGCCGACTGGCGACCTACAGCTCGCCAGTCGGACCGCAGGTCGCCAGTCGACCATCGAAGTGGCCAGTCGACGACGGGCGGTGGTGTCGGTCAGTGGGTCTTCGCCCAGCGGACGAGCTCGCCACTGACCTGTTCGGGCACCTCGCTGTGCGGGAAGTGGCCGACGCCGTCGAGCACGCGCCACTCGTACTCGCCGGACACGTACTGGCCCGAGCCCTGCGCGGTCGCGGGCAGGACGCAGGTGTCGAAGTCGCCGTGCAGGTGCAGCACCGGCGCGGTGATCGGGGTGCGCATCGCCTCCGCCCAGCGCCGGCCGTCCGAGCGCAGCACCGAGCGCAGCGACCAGCGGAAGTGCTCCGCGGCGCAGAAGGACACCGGGTGGATGCGCATGGCCTGCGCGAACCGCTCGACGTCGGCGACGTACCCCGGGGTGCCGCGCCAGCGCGGGCCGGTCCAGCGTTCGTACAGCTCGCGGACCCAGTGGGAGTCGCGCGACAGCAGGTGCTCGGGACGCCGCGGGACCTGGAACGTCCGCAACGAGTACGCGGACGCGTGCCGCTGCTCGGGGCCGGCGCCGGGGCGCAGCGCCGCCCGCATCCGCAACGGGTGGGCCGCGCCCAGCACCACCGCGCTGCGGACCACGCGCGGGTGGGTCGCCGCCATCGTCCAGACGAACGTCCCGCCGATGTCGTTGCCGACCACCATGGCGTCGGTCTCGCCGAGCGAGGTGACGAGCGCTGCCATGTCGGCGGCGAGGGTCGCCGAGTCGTAACCGCGGGGTGGCTTGTCGCTCGCGCCGTACCCGCGCAGGTCGACGGCGACGGCGCGGTAGCCGGCGTCGGCGAGGTCGACCAGCTGCCGGTGCCACCCCCACCAGAACTGCGGGAAGCCGTGGACCAGCAGGACGAGCGGACCGGTGCCGAGCTCGGCGACGTGCAGCGCGATCCCGTTGGCGCGCACCGTCCGGTGCGTCCACGGACCCTCGACGAGGACGACGGAGCTGTCGGGCGCCCCGGGCAGCGGGCCGTATCCCATACCGCGTCAGCCGCGCGACTTCTTCAGGTAGTCGACGGTCTCCTTGGTCGTGGTGATCGTCTGCTGCGGCGCGCGGACGCGCTTGACCTTGCGGATGCCGACGAGGACGAACAGCCCGGCGAGCAGCACCAGTGCACCGAAGACGATGAGGAAGCTCAGCCAGCGGGACAGGCCCAGCGCGTTGATGCCCTCGGCGAGCGCGAAGAACCCGAACGTCAGCGAGAACACCAGGACGACGAGCGCGGCGACGAACATCCCGGCGCCCACACCGGCGTTCTTGACCGTCGCGCGGAGCTCGAGCTTGGCGAGCTCGATCTCGCTGTGGACCAGCGTCGACAGCGCCGCCGACGCGTCGGAGACCAGTTGGCCGATGCTCGGTTCCTCCGACGCCGTCACCGCGGACGACGTGGTCGGGACGGGTGGGTTCGGGCTTGCGGTCATGCTGCTCTTCTCCTCGCCGGCCACGGGTCCGTGTGCGCCGCCTTATCGTCGCAGACGGCGGACCCGGGTAGGGCCGACGTCACCGATGTCGGTGTCGCGCCGGCCGTCGTGCCGCGGTCGATAGCCTCGTCCAGGTGACCGCCGACCCGCTCGCGCCGCTGCTCGACCTGCCCGGTGTCGGCGACGCCGTCGACCGTGCGCGCGCCTCGGTCGACGCGCTGCTGGGCAACCGGATGCTGCGCCGGCGCTCGGCCGACGTGTCGGCGGAGTCCTCGCTGCGCGGCGCCTGGGCCTCCGCCGTGCTCGCCGGCGCGGACGTGCCGCTCGACGAGGTCCGCAGCGGCGCCGCGGCCGACGACCCGATCGTGCAGGGTGCCCTGCGTGCCCAGGCCGCCCTGCCGGGGCTGGTCGACACGTGGTCGCACGCGCCGCGGCAGGCCCTCGCCCGGCTGCACGTGCTGGCGGCGGCCGACCTCGTGCCCGACCCCGAGGCGCTCGGGCGGCCGGCGGCCGGCGCCGCGGAACGGCTCGACACGCTCGCGCTCGTCCTCGCCGAGACGTCGGCCCCGGCGGTCGTGGTCGCCGGCATCGTGCACGGCGAGGTGCTCTCGCTCGACGCGTTCCCGCCCGCGTCCGGCGTGGTGGCCCGGGCCGCCGTCCGGCTGACGCTCATCGACCGCGGTCTCGACCCGAAGTCCCTCGTGGCGGTCGAGGCGGGTCATCGCGAGCTCGGCGAGGGATACGACGGCGCGCTGGCCGCCTACCGCACCGGCACGCGGGACGGCATCGCGACCTGGCTCGTGCACTGCGCCGACGCCGTGGCCGCCGGTGCCGTCGAGACCACCGCGATCTGCCAGGCCCTCGCGCGGGCGTGATCCGCGGCGGCGATGGTCGCGCTCGCAATCGCGCTTGACCGCCGTCCGCCGTCACGCCACGGTGCTCGTCATGGGCGACACCATGATTTCCGCGCGTGGGCTGGCGCGGAGCTTCAAGACGAAGTCCGGGCCCGTGCACGCGGTGCGCGGCATCGACCTCGACGTGCGGGCGGGGGAGATCGTCGGGCTGCTGGGGCCGAACGGCGCGGGCAAGACGACGACGCTGCGCATGCTCACCACGCTGCTGATGCCGAGCGAGGGACACGCGACCGTGGCGGGCAAGGACCTCATCCGCGAGCCGCGTGAGGTGCGCCGCCGCATCGGGTACGTCGCGCAGGTCGGCGCGGCGCCGAGCGCGGGCACGCTGGTCGGCGAGGAGCTCGTCACCCAGGGCCGGTTGCAGGGGCTCGCGAAGGCCGAGGCGACGGCCCGGCTCGCCGAGGTCGCCCCGCGCCTCGACCTCGGTGGTCTCGAGGGACGCGCGTTGCTGGAGCTGTCCGGCGGCCAGCGCCGCCGCTTCGACGTCGCGCTCGGGCTCATGCACTCGCCACCGCTGGTCTTCCTGGACGAGCCGACCACCGGCCTCGATCCGCAGAGCCGCGCGAACCTCTGGCAGCACATCCGTGGGCTGCGCGGCGACATGGGCGTCACCGTCGTCATCACCACGCACTACCTGGACGAGGCCGATGCGCTCGCCGACCGCGTCCTCGTCATGGACGGCGGGGCGATCGTCGCCGACGACACCCCGGACGCGTTGAAGGCGCGGATCTCCGGTGACGTGGTGACGCTCGAGTTCGCACCCGACCAGCCGCGGGAGCGGGCCGAGGAGGTCGTGCGGCAGGCGATGGAGGTACGCGAGGTGGTGACGACCGAGACCGCGGTGCTGGTCACCGTCGACTCCGGCGCCACCGCGGTGGCGCCCATCCTGCGCGCCCTCGACGCCGCCGGGCTGAGCCCGGCGTCGATCGCGGTCAACCGGCCGACGCTCGACGACGTCTTCCTGACCCTCACCGGGCGCTCGCTGCGCGACGAGGCGGCGTAGATGCTCACCGAGACGCTGCTGATCTTCCAACGACAGATGCGCATCCTGCTGCGCAACCCGGTGTGGGTGTTCTTCGGGCTGACGCAGCCGATCCTCTACCTCGCGCTGTTCGGGCCGCTGCTGAAGAACGTCACCGGCGGCGGTCTCGGCGGCGACGACGCATGGCGGGTCTTCGTCCCGGGTCTGCTGCTGCAGCTCGCGATCTTCGGGGCGGGCTTCGCGGGCTTCGGCATCATCCAGGAGCTGCGCGAGGGCGTCATCGACCGGCAGCGGGTGACACCGGCGCGCCGCGTCTCCCTCATCATGGGTCGGACGCTGGGCAACGTCGTGACCATCGGCGTCCAAGGCGTGGTGCTCGTGCTCGTCGCCCTGCCGTTCGGGCTGCGGGCGCAGGCGAGCGGCATCGTGGCGTCCGTGGTCATCATCTGCCTGCTGGCGCTCGGCATCTCGGCGGCGTCCTACGCGATGGGCCTGATCCTCAAGGACGAGGACGCGTTCGCGCCGTTCGTCCAGGGCGTCACGCTGCCGTTGCTGCTGCTCTCGGGCGTGCTGCTGCCCATGTCGCTCGCGCCGGCGTGGCTGCGCCACACCTCTGAGGTCAACCCGCTCACCTACGTCGTCGACGCGACGCGCGCGCTGTTCCGCGGCGACTGGGGCGATCGGCACGTGTGGATCGGCGCGCTGGTGACGGTCGCGCTGGGCGCGCTGCTCGCGTGGTGGGGGTCGCGGACGTTCCAGCGGCAGTCCGCGTGAGTTCTGGGCGGGTGCGGACGTAGCGACGGCGCCGTCCGGGAAGGGCGGCGCCGTCGGGCACGGACGTCCGGGTTACCAAGCGTGCCCTGTGCGGAAACGTCAGACGCAGCCCGCTCTCGCAGGTCCACGTCGACTCACCTGTGCGTGGTGGGATCGCCGCGTGGGTGCCCGTTCGTCCGTGCCGGAGCGGAACCCGCCGGCGGCGGGAAGGCCTCGGTGGGTGCCGTTCCGTGCCGACAGTGGACACCTGATGTGACCTGGGGCACAACCCCCGATCGGCGTGTCAGCCCGGAAGCGACGCGCGGACGTCGGCGCTTGACCTCGAGCGCGGATGAACTCCTACCGTCGCCGGCATGATGCCGCGGCCGGGGAGCACGGGGATCGCCGTCGACGTCGGCCCGGACGCCGCGCTCGGCGTCACGGCGCCGGCGCTGGAGGCGCTGGGATTCGACACGCTGTGGCTGGCCGGCGGCCAGCTCGACGCGTTGGAGCGGGTGGACGACGTCGTCCGGGCGACCTCGCGCAGCGCGGTGGGCACCGCGGTCGTGCCGCTCGGGGTGCACGACGTCCCCGCCGTGGTCGCGCTGCGGGCGCGGCTGGCCGACCGTCTCGTCCTCGGCGTCGGCGGGCCGCAGCAGCCCCGTCCGCTCGCCGCGCTCGGCCGGTACCTCGACGCGCTGGACGCGGCCGGCATCGGGCCCGGCGACCGACTGCTGGCCGCGCTCGGTCCGCGCAAGCTCGACATCGCCCGCGAGCGAGCGGCCGGCGCCATGACGCTGCTGACCACCCCGGCGGCCACCGCAGCCGCCCGGGCCCGGTTGGGGCCCGACCGCCTGCTCGTCGTGCACCAGCTCGCGGCGCTGCAGCCGGACGCGGCCGCGGCCCGGGCGGCCGTCCGGGAGCCGCTCGCGTTCCTCGCCGGCGTGCCCGGTTACCGCGCGAGCTTCCGGCGGATGGGCTTCACCGACGACGAGGTGACCGCGCTCGCCGATCGGCTCGTGGACGCCGTCGCGGTGTGGGGTGACGCGGCGGCGATCGCCGCGCACCTGGGCGAACACCGTGCCGCCGGGGCCGACCACGTCGTGGTGTCCCTGCTGCCCACCGGCGCCGGGTCGCCGCTCGAGCGGGCCGGCGCCGTCGCCCGGGCGCTCGGCCTGTCGCGCTGACTCAGCGGGCGCCGCGCCGCCGGGCGAGGTACCAGGCCAGACCGGCGGCGCCGACGCCCACGCCCAGCACGCTCGCCGACGCGACCGGGTGATCGGGCCGCAGCCCGGATATGCGCTCGCGTAGCGGCACGGCGTTGGAGAAGGTGAGCAGCGGCCATTCCCGTTCCACCGCGATCTTGCGCAGAGCGCGGTCGGCGTTCACGGCATAGGCGTGACCGACCGCTTCGAGCATCGGGACGTCGGTCGCCGAGTCGGAGTACGCGTAGCAGTCGGCGAGGTCGTAACCGCGGTCCGCGGCGAGGGCGCGGACGGCGACCGCCTTCTCGGCGGCGTAGGCGTAGCGGCCGATCTCGCCGGTGTAGCGACCCTCCTCGACCACCATCTGGGTGGCGACCACCTCGTCGGCACCGAGCATCGCGCCGATCGGCGCCACGACCTCCTCGCCCGAGGTACTCACGATGACGACGTCGCGCCCCGCGGCCTTGTGCATGCCGATCAGGTCGACCGCCTCGTCGTAGACGATCGGGTCGATGATCTCGTGCAGCGCCTCGGCGACGATCTCGCGGACCTGCGACACGTCCCACCCGGCGCACATGCTCGTCAGATAAGCGCGCATCCGCTCAATCTGGTCGGAGTCGGCCCCCGCGAGCGCGAACATGAACTGCGCGTAGGCGCTGCGCAGCACGGCGCGACGGTTGATGAGACCGCCCTGGTAGAACGGCCGGCCGAACGCGAGCACGCTCGACTTGGCGATGATCGTCTTGTCGAGGTCGAAGAAGGCCGCGGTTCGGCTCCCGTCCGTCACACGGCGAGGATACGGATCTTCACTGCGCGCCGACGTCGCGCGTCGCGCGTGTCAAGCGGCTCGTCCACAGCCCGGCGTGTCGTCCACAGCCTCGGGCGGGACCGTCGACGCCGCCGGGGTGCTCGGGCAGCGTGGCCGAGGTGGGCGGTGTAGACGGTGTGGGCGAGCAGGGCGGGCCGGTGATCGGCGTCGTCGGGGGCAGCGGTGGTGTCGGCGCGTCCTGCTTCGCCGCCGTCCTCGCGCTCGTCGCGGCCCCGGCGATGCTCGTCGACCTCGACTGCGCCGGTGGGGGCATCGACGTCGTGCTCGGCGTCGAGCAGCGTCCGGGGGCCCGGTGGTCGGGGCTGCAGGTGGCCGGCGGCCGGCTCGACCCCGCCGACCTCGCGGGTGGGCTCCCCCGTGCCGGCGGCGCCTCGGTGCTCGCCGCGGACCTCGCGACACTCGACGCCGACGCGGTGCTGCAGGTGGTCGCGGCGGCGGTCTCCCTGGGGCCGGTCGTGCTCGACCTGCCGCGCGCCGACACGCGGGCGCGGGCCGCCGCGCTCGTCGTCTGCGATCTCGTCGTGCTCCTGGCTCGCGCCGACGTGGCCGGTCTCGTCGCCGCGCACGCGGCCGCCGCCGCGTTGGCCGACGTCCGCGTGGGCCTGGTCGTGCGCCGCGGCGAGGTTTCGCCGCGCGAGGCAGCGGCGCTCGTCGGCGTACCGCTGCTCGGGGTGCTGCCGTCCCTGCGCCCAGGACGCTTCGCCCTCGATCCGGGACGGCCGCCGCGCCCCGCGTCCCGGGTCGCCGCCGGCGTGCTGGCGGGGGTGGCCGCCGCATGACCGGCCCGGTGATCGACGCCGAGCTGCTCGACCGGGTCCGCCGCCGCATGGTCGCGGGCACCGTCGACGTCGCGTCCGCACTGCGGGCCGAGAACGCCGGGATCGTCGACGACACCGTCTTCGACCGGCTGCGTCGCGACGTGCACGCCGAACTGCACGGCGCCGGGCCGCTCGAGCCGTTGCTCGCGACCCCGGGCGTCACCGACGTGCTGGTCAACGGGCCCCGCTCGGTGTGGCTCGACCGGGGCCGCGGGCTGGAACGCGTCGGCGTGACCTTCCCCGACGAGGTCGCCGTCCGGGCCCTCGCCCAGCGGCTCGCCGCCGGTGCCGGACGCCGTCTCGACGACGCGATGCCGCACGTCGACGCGGTGCTCGCCGACGGCAGCCGGTTGCACGCGGTGCTGCCCCCGTTGGTGCCCACCACCACGCTGTCCCTGCGGGTGTTGGGACGCCGCCGTCACGACCTGGACTCCCTCGTCGCCCTCGCCGCGATGCCCGCCGACGTCGCGGCCACCCTGCGGGACGTCGTCGCGGCCCGCCTCGCCTTCGTCGTCACCGGCGGCACCGGCACGGGCAAGACGACCCTGCTGGGTGCCCTCCTCGGCACCGTCGACGCCGGCGAGCGGTTGCTGTTGATCGAGGACGCGCCGGAGCTCGTCGTCGAGCACCCGCACACCGTCCGGTTGGTGACGCGCCCGGCGAACGTCGAGGGCGCCGGCGAGGTGGGGCTGCGGGAGCTGGTGCGGCAGGCGCTGCGGATGCGGCCGGACCGGCTGGTCGTCGGCGAGTTCCGCGGCGCGGAGATGGTCGAGCTCCTGGTCGCGCTCAACACCGGCCACGAGGGCAGCGCCGCGACCATGCACGCCAACTCCGCGGCGGACGTCCCCGCGCGCTTCGCCGCTCTGGGCGCGCTCGCCGGATTCCCCGCGCCGGCCGTCACCAGCCTGGTGGCGAGCGCGGTCACGGTGATCGTGCATCTTCGGCGCGGCCGGGACGGGCGGCGCGCGGTGGCCGAGATCGCGCTGCTCGACCGGGTAGGCGACGCGCTGGCCGTCGTGCCGGCGTGGTCGGCCGCCGGGGGCGCCGGGCCGGGGGCGGGTCGGCTCACCGCCGCGATCGACGATCGGGCAGCGCGGTGAGCCCGGCCGTCGGCGCGTTGTTGGCGCTCGGGTGCGCCCTCGCGGTGACGGCGCTCCCGTCGGTCTGGCTGCCGCGGATCGCCGTGCTGGCCGGGTCGGGTCGGCTGGCCCGCTCCGGCGCCGTCGGCCCGGCGACGGTCGGCGGTCCGGCCCGCGCGGTGCGCTGGTCGGGGGCAGTGGGCGGGGCCGGGGCGGCGGTCGGGCTGGGTGCCGTGGCGCTCCGTGGCGCGGTGTTGCTGGCGGTCGCGGGAGCCGCGGTGTCGGGCGTCGCCGCCCTGCTGGCCCGCGACGCCGTCCGGGGTCGCGAGCTCGGCCGGCGACATCGTCAGCTTCTCACCGCGGTCCGCGTCCTGGCCGGTGAGCTCGCGGCCGGCGCCACCCCCGCTGCCGCCCTGCATGCCGCGGCGGCCACCGGCGACGTCGCGGCGGCTCAGCTCCACGCCGGTGTCGACGCCCTTCGGGACGGGGCCGATGCCGCGGCCGCGCTCGCGGCGAGCGGCGAGCCGGGGGTGCGTGCCCTGGGGGCGGCGTGGCGACTCGTCGAGTCGACCGGAGCGGCGCTGGCCGAGGTCGTCGACCACGTCGCGGCCGACCTGGCGGCCCAGGACGTGCGCCGGCGCGCGGTGGCCGTCGCGCTGGCCGGCCCGCGCGCCGCCGCGGTGCTGGTGGCGGCACTGCCGTCGGTCGGCGTCGCGATGGGTGCCGCGATGGACGCGCGACCCCTCGAGTTCCTGCTGGGGCCGTCCGCCGGTCAGGCGGTGTGCTGCCTCGGGGTGCTGCTGGACGCCGCGGGCGTGCTGTGGCTGCGGCGCATCGTGCGGCGCGCCGGGCGATGACGGTGGCGAGACGGTGATCGGCTGGCTGCTCGTCGCTGCCGCGGTGGTCCTCGCGCCGGGGCCGTCGCGCCCCGGCATCCCGCGTCCGGGCACGCCGCATCCGGGCGGGCTCGCCGACCGTGCGGCCGGCCCGCCGCGGACGCTCGTCGCATGCGCGCTCGTCGCCACGATCGCCGGTGCCGTCGCGCTGTCCGGTCCACCGGCCGGGGCAGTCGTGGCGCTCGTCGGTTGCCCGTCGGGCTGGTGGGGGCTGCGCCGGATGCGGCCCGGGCACGCGACGCCGGCCGAGGACCGCTGGGTGGCGCTCGTGCTCGACCTCGCCGCGGCGGCGCTCCGCGCGGGCCGGCCCCCGGCCGACGCGGTGAGCGCTGCCGCCCAGGCCGCCGGCCCCGAGATCCGTGCCGCGTTCGAGCGGGTCGCCGGTCTGCTGCGCCTCGGCGCCGAGCCCGCGCAGGCGTGGGCGGTGCTGGCGCGCGACGGGCCGCTCGGGCCGGTCTCCACCGTCGCCGTGCGCAGCGCCGCGAGCGGGGCTCGGCTCGCCGCCGCGTTCGAGCGCCTCGCGGTCGAGTTGCGCGCCGAGGCCACGGCGGACGCGACGGCGCGCGCGCAGCGGGCCGGGGTGCGCGCGATGGCCCCGCTCGCGGCGTGCTTCCTGCCGTCGTTCGTCCTGCTCGGCGTCGTGCCCGTCGTCGTCGGTGTGGCGCGGGCGGCCCTGACCGACCTGCCCTGACCATGTCGCGGTCGCCGGGTTCGGTGGCCGATGTCTAAGGGGCACCGGCCGGCGGCTAAGGGGGCAGCCGACCCCTTAGCGGGCGGCGCCGCGCGGACGGCCGCTCCGAACTGGGCCAACTTCCGATGCCCGGGCCACGGCCTTACCGCGAACGTGGTCGATGCCAGCGAAGGACATCGACACCGGAGGCCGTCATGACCACCATCCTGACCGACAGCATGGCCCACGAGCACATGCGAGCACTGCAGGCGAGCGCGGTCCGCGGCCGCCGGGTCGGCGAGGCCCGCGCCGCGCGACGTGCCGTCCGTCGCGGCCGGCGCCAGTCCGCGCACCCCCGAGCGGCGGCCGTCGGTCACGCCGCGGCCCGGCCGTTCACCGCCGTGCACGACTGGCTGGTGGCCGGGCAGCTGTGAGCGCGGGCCGTGGGCCGGGGCGCCGCCGACAGCGATGTCGCCGGCAGCGATGTCGCCGACCGCCGTGGCGCGCCGCGAGGGCGTCGATCCCGTACCGGGGTCGGCGCCCTCGTCGCGTCGGGGCGACCCTGTCCGCCGGCGCGGGCGCCCGCTCCCGACCGACGGGGCGCCCCGCGAGGACGCTAGGACGCGGTTGTGACAGCTGGGGCCTCGGCCGTCCACAGGCGGGGTGGTCGTCCACAGCAGTCGCGGCCGCGGTCCGTGCGGCGCCCCTCGGACGGAGGCTGTGCGGCATGACTCCTCGCAGCAGCCACGCTCTCGTCCGCCGGGTCGTCCGTCGCGTGCGTGCCACCGTCGACGCCGGCATGTCCACCGCCGAGTACGCCGTCGGCACCGTCGCCGCGGTCGGTTTCGCGGTCGTGCTCTACAAGGTGGTGCGCAGCCCGGCCGTCTCCTCGGCCTTGAGCTCGATCGTCAGGTCGGCGCTGAATGCGCTCTGACCGGCGCCGGCCCGGCGACGAGGGCATGGCCACGGCCGAGCTCGCCGCCTGCCTACCGGTCCTCGTCCTCCTCCTCGCGGTCGCGTTGACCGCCGTGGCGGTCGCGTCGGGCCGGGTCCGCGTGCAGGACGCCGCTCGCGAGGCCGCGCGCGCGGCCGCGCGGGGCGACACCGCGGTCGCGACCCGCCTCGCCCGACAGGCGGCGCCGGGGGCGGTGCTCTCCATCCGGCGCGCCGGCACCGACGTCGTGGCAGAGGTGCACGCGCAGGTCCGCCCGATTGGCGGCCTGCTGCCCGCCTTCACCGTCACCGGTGCCGCGGTGGCCGCGCTCGAACCCGCCGCGTCCGGGGCGTCGCCGTGAGCCGGGACGACGGATCGGCCTCGATCTGGGTGGTGGCCGCTGCCGCGGTGGTGCTGCTGATCGGTTCGGTGACGACCCTGCGGACCCTCGCGGTCCTCGGCCGTCACCGGGTCGAGGCCGCCGCCGACCTCGCCGCCCTGGCCGCCGCTGCGCGGATCGGGATGTCGGGAGCGCCGTGCGGGGCCGCCGTGCGGATCGCGGCTCGCAACGGGGGCCGGCTCGTCGGCTGCCGGCTCACGTTCGGCGCCGATGGCCGCAGCGGCGTCGTCGACGTGACCGTGAGCGCGACCGTCCGGTTGCCCGTCGCCGGAACCCGACGGGTGACAGCCCACGCCCGCGCCGGCCGGCTGCCGGGGCCGGCCGTCGCGCGTGACCTCGACCGTGACGCCCACGGTGACGTAGATGACGGATCGGCAACGGCGGCAACCGGAGCGCCGGTCACCGCGTCCTTCCCACGTGACGAGCGAGACGACCCCGACCCCCACGACCGCAGCGGCGACCGCCACGACCGCAGCGACTGCCACACCGCAGCCGGCCCCGTCCGCGCGACGTCGCACCGCGCCGTGGCTCGCCGCGGCGGTCGTCGCGCTGTCGGCGGCGCTGCTCGCGGGCTGCTCGGGCGGCAGCTCGGCGTCCGGGCAGGGTGGTGCCGGCACCCGACCGGCGACGACGGCGACCACCTCGTCGCTGGCCAGCACCCCGACGACACCGACCGCGGTCGCTCCCACGACCGGTGCCACCTCGTCGGGCGGTGCGTCGGCCACGCCGTCGCCCTCCGGGCCGAAACGGGCGGACGCCCGGGCCGAGCACGTGCACATCAGCCTGTTCAACGGCGACGGCGCGCACTACGGCGTCGGCATGCCCGTCATCGCCTATTTCTCCCGTCAGATCACCGACGGCGCCGCGCTGCAGCAGGCCACGACGGTCACGGCCGACGGCAAGCCGCTCGCCGGCGCCTGGTACTTCGAGAACTCCGGCGCCGGGAACGGCCCGATCGAAGGGCACTTCCGTCCCCGTCACTACTGGCCGGCCCACGCCCGCATCCACGTCGCGATCCCGGCGAAGGGGCTCTCGGCCGGCAAGGGGCTCGGCTACGACGACAGCCTGACCCTCGACTTCAGCACCGGCGCACGCAACGTCGCCAAGGTCGACGACGGCAAGCACACCCTGACCCTGACCTCCGACGGCAAGCGCGTCGGTCGCTTCCCGGTCTCGCTGGGCGGCCCCGGCTCACGGACGATCCGCGGCACCAAGGTCGTGATGGAGCAGGACCAGGACACCCGCATGCGCGGCGCGCACAGCGGCATCGAGTACAACCTCGCCCACGTCTACTGGACGCAGCGCCTGACCTACAGCGGCGAGTACCTGCACGCCGCCCCCTGGAACGAAGCATCGGCAGGGGGCAACATCGGCCGGTCCAACAGCTCCAACGGCTGCACCAACCTCTCCACGGCCGATGCGAAGAAGCTGTTCGGACTCATGCAGGTCGGCGACGTCGTGCGCTATCCGGACGCGGGCGGCGCCAAGATGCGCCTCGGCGACGGGTACGGCGACTGGAACCTCACCTGGGCCCAGTGGCGCACGGGCGGGCTGGTCAGCACCAGCTGACGTCGCGGTCAGGTCGCCGGCTCGACGTGCGAGAGGACGAGGTCGAGCAGCGTGACCGCCCCCGCCTTGTCGAGCGGTTCGTTGCCGTTGCCGCACTTCGGCGACTGCACGCACGACGGGCACCCGCTCGGGCACTCACAGGCCGCGATCGCGGTCCGGGTCGCCCGCAACCACGCGCCGAGCGCCGCATGTCCGCGCTCGGCGAAGCCGGCGCCGCCGGGGTGCCCGTCGTAGACGAACACGGTGGGGTGACCGGTGTCGGGGTGCAGCGCGGTCGAGACGCCGCCGATGTCCCAGCGATCGCAGACCGCGAACAGCGGCAGCAGCCCGATCGCGGCATGCTCCGCCGCGTGGGCGGCGCCCGGCACCGCCGCCACGTCGAGGCCGACCGCGTCGAGGGCGACCTGCTCGATCGTGTACCAGACGGCGGTGGTGCGCAGCTCACGGGCGGGCAGGTCCAGCGGGATCTCGTCGAGCAGCTCACCGGTGTCGAGGCGACGCCGGACGTAGCCGACGACCTGGTTGCTCACGTCGACGGTGCCCAGCGACACCCGCACCTGGCCGTGCGAGAAGCCGTCGCGCTCGGCCACGACCGCGATGTCGGTGACGTCGCGCGCCGAGGTCGACCAGGGCGGCGACTCGGCGTGCACCAGCGCGACGCTCGCGCCGGACCGGTGGTCCGGGTCCCGTCCGCCCGCTCCGCCCCGGCGGCCGGCGTCGGACCCGAACTCGGGCCCGAACTCGGACCCGAACTCGGGCCCGGGCTCCGCCCTCGGGGCGAGCGCGTCCACGACGTACGACCGACCCTGGTGCAGGTACACCGCGCCCGGATGCACTGTCGCATGGGCCGTCGCGGCGTCGACCGTGCCGATGAGCGAGCCCGTCGCGGCCTCCACCACCGGCACCGGTTGGCCGCCCGCACCGCGGATGTCCACGTCGGGGCGGCGGTGGCGGGTCCAGAACCACCCGGCCGCGCGCCGTCGCAGCGCCCCCTCGGCGACGAGCTGGGCCAGGGCGGCCGCCACGGCCGCCACGCCCGCCTGCTCGTCCGCGCCGCCCACCCCGGCCGTGGGCGCCGCGAACAGGGCGAGCTCGTCCGGGCGGATCGGCAGCTCGGCGGCCGCGGCGCACAGCTGTGGGCCGAGGACGTAGGGATTGGCCGGGTCGAAGACGGCGGCCTCGACCGGTCGGCCGAAGATCGCGGCCGGGTGATGGACGAGATAGGTGTCGAGCGGGTCGTCCCGGGCCACGAACACCACGAGCGACTCGTCGCCGGCCCGCCCCGCGCGGCCGGCCTGCTGCCACACCGAGGCCAGCGTGCCCGGGTACCCGGCGAGCACGACCGCGTCGAGACCGGAGATGTCCAGACCGAGCTCGAGGGCGTTGGTCGCGGCGACGCCGAGCAGGTCACCCGACGACAGCGCCGCCTCGAGCGCGCGCCGCTCCTCGGGCAGGTAGCCGGCACGGTAGGGCGCGATCCGATCGGCGAGCTCGGCCAGTCCGCTCTCGTGCAGCTGCCGGGTCGCGCCGAGTGCGGCGAACTCCGCTCCCCGTCGGGAGCGGACGAACGCGAGCGTCCTGGCCCCCTCGACCACCAGGTCGGCGAGCAGCCGACCCGCCTCCGCCCCCGCCGCGCGCCGCACCGGTGCGTCGTGCTCGCCGCGCAGGGTGGTGAGCGGCGGCTCCCACAGCGCGAACGTCTGCCCGCCGCGCGGCGACGCGTCTTCGGTCACCGCGGTCACCGGCACACCGACGAGCCGCGTCGCCGAGGCCGCCGGCTCGGCCACCGTCGCCGACGCGAGCACGAACGTCGGCGCCGACCCGTACTGCGCGCACACCCGACGCAGCCGGCGCAGCACCTGGGCGACGTGGGCGCCGAAGAGCCCGCGATAGGAATGGCACTCGTCGACGACCACGTAGCGCAGCCGACGCAGGAAGGACGACCAGCGGGCATGGGCAGGCAGCACGCCGCGATGCAGCATGTCCGGATTGCTGAGCACCCAGTTGCCGTGCGCGCGGACCCAGTCCCGCTCGGCGAGCGGGGTGTCGCCGTCGAACGTCGCGGCCCGGACCCCGGGAAGCGCGAGGTCGAGCAGCGAGCGCAGCTGGTCACCGGCGAGCGCCTTGGTCGGGGCCAGGTACAGCACGCGGTCGCGGTCGTCGGCGAGCAGGGCGGTCAGTCCGGGCAGCTGGTAGGCCAGCGACTTGCCCGACGCGGTACCGGTGGCCACGACGACCGAGCCGCCGGCGTGGGCCGTGCTCGCCGCGCTCGCCTGATGCACCCAGGGCCGCTGCACACCGCGCGCGACGAACCGGTCGCGCAGCGGCGTCGGCACCCACTCCGGCCAGCCGACCGTGGTGCCGGCGCGGGGCCGCAGCCGCTCGACGTGTGTGACCGGCGAGTCGCCGGGGGGCACCCCCAGCAGCACGCGATCGAGCAGGTGCTGCACCCGCGACGTCCTCTCCTGGGGCTGTGGCATGCTCATGCACGGCGCTTCGTGCGCCGTCGGACGTCCGACGGCGCCGACGTCCGCCATTGAACCCGCCGGTGGTGACACCACCGGCACGAACCCTGTGACCTGCAACGAGAGGTGACGCGCGTGGAGCTCTCGGTCTCACGCCAATCGGTCGGCGGCTTCCCGGTCGTCGCCGTCAGCGGCGAGGTCGACGTCTACTCGGCTCCCGCCCTGAAGGACAGCCTGTCCGAGCTGCTGCAGTCCGGCGTCACGAGCGTCGTGGTCGACCTGTCCGACGTCGCCTTCCTCGACTCCACCGGTCTCGGTGCGCTCGTCGAGGCCCGTTCGGCCACCACCGAGGCCGGCGGCGCGCTGCCCCTCGTGTGCCACCAGGAGCGGATCCTCAAGCTCTTCGCGATCACCGGCCTGGACGGGGTCTTCTCGATCCACGGCACGGTCGACGACGCGGTCGCCACCCTGCAGGCCTGATCGTCGGCGGGTCGCGACCCGCGTGAGACACGGGTCACACCCCTTCGCGGTCCTGCTCTCAGGCCCCGCTAAACTCCGGCCAGTCAGCGCCGGGGCCAGCCGTTTCGTGCGATGTGCCCGGTGCCCAACTGCGTCAACGGTGCCGTTGCGAGTTCTGGCGGGGCCGTGAGCCGACCAGGGGAGCCCTATGGCCTCGCACCACCTCGTCGCCGCACCGGCGATGGCCGACAATCCGCTCGCGATCACCGGGGCCCAGCGTGGCTTCGTCTACGTCATCGCCGTCGTCGCGGTCCTCGCGCTCGTCTACGCCTACGTCCTCGTGCGGGAGGTGCTGGCCGCCGACACCGGCACGACCAGCATGCAGGAGATCTCCAAGGCCGTGCAGGAGGGCGCCGCGGCCTACCTGAACCGGCAGTTCCGCACGCTGGGCCTGTTCTCCATCCTCGTGTTCGCCCTGCTCCTCGTGCTGCCGGTCAACGAGGGTGGTGCCAGCGTCCGCATCGGCCGCGCGATCTTCTTCCTCTTCGGCGCCGGGTTCTCGGCCATCGTCGGCTATGTCGGCATGACCATGGCGACGCGCGCCAACGTCCGGGTCGCCTCCGCCGCGCGCGGCGGTGAGGGGCAGCGCGGGTTCCACATCGCGTTCCGCACCGGCGGCATCGTCGGCATGCTCACCGTCGGCCTCGGGCTGCTCGGCGCCTCGATCGTGCTCATCGCGTACAACGACCACGCCCCGACGGTGCTCGAGGGCTTCGGCTTCGGCGGCGCGCTGCTGGCGATGTTCATGCGCGTCGGCGGCGGCATCTTCACCAAGGCGGCAGACGTCGGCGCCGACCTCGTCGGCAAGGTCGAGGCAGGCATCCCCGAGGACGACCCCCGCAACGCGGCCACCATCGCCGACAACGTGGGCGACAACGTGGGTGACTGCGCCGGCATGGCCGCCGACCTGTTCGAGTCCTACGCCGTGACCCTGGTCGCGGCCCTCATCCTCGGCCAGGCGGCGTTCGGCGCGAAGGGGCTGCTGCTGCCGTTGATCATCGGCGGCATCGGGGTCATCAGCTCGGTGGTCGGCATCCTCGCCACGAAGCTGCGTCCGGGTGATCGCAACGGCCTCGTGCCCATCAACCGCGGCTTCGTGATCTCGGCCGTCGTGTCGCTGGTCCTGGTCGCCGTCGCCGCGTTCACCTTCCTGCCCTCGAAGTTCAGCGACTTCGACATCAGCGAGCAGGTCTCGGCCTACGACGGCAGCCCGGCCGTCATCGCGTTCGTCGCGGTGCTGATCGGCATCGTGCTCGCCGTCCTCATCCAGCAGCTCACCGGCTACTTCACCGACACGATCCGCCGGCCGGTGAGGGACGTCGCCAAGACCTCGCTGACGGGGCCGGCGACGGTCGTCCTGTCCGGCATCTCGCTGGGCCTCGAGTCGGCCGTCTACACCGCCGTCCTGATCGCGCTGGCCGTCTTCGGCGCCTTCCTGCTGGGCAGCGGTTCGGTCGCGGTCGCGCTGTTCGCGGTGGCGCTCGCCGGCTGCGGCCTGCTCACGACCGCCGGTGTCATCGTCTCCATGGACACGTTCGGCCCGATCAGCGACAACGCCCAGGGCGTGGCCGAGATGAGCGGCGACATCGACGAGGCCGGCGCGCGCGTGCTGACCGATCTCGACGCCGTCGGCAACACCACCAAGGCGATCACCAAGGGCATCGCGATCGCGACGGCCGTGCTCGCGGCGACCGCGTTGTTCGGCTCGTTCACCGACGCCGTCGCCGACGCCCTGGCCAAGTACCACGCGACGGAGGCGACCAACTTCGTCATCGTCTCGCCCAACATCCTCGTCGGCGCGATCATCGGCGCCGCCGCGGTGTTCCTGTTCAGCGGGTTGGCCATCAGCGCGGTCGGCCGGGCCGCGGGGCGGGTCGTGTTCGAGGTCCGGGAGCAGTTCCGCACCCGGCCCGGCATCATGGACTTCACCGAGAAGCCGGACTACGCCCGCGTCGTCGACATCTGCACCAAGGACTCGCTGCGCGAGCTCGCCACACCCGGCCTGCTCGCCATCTTCGCGCCGATCACCGTCGGCTTCGCCTTCGGCGCCGGCCCGCTCGCCGGCTATCTGGCGGGCGCCATCGCGGCCGGCGTGCTCATGGCGGTGTTCCTCGCGAACTCCGGCGGGGCGTGGGACAACGCCAAGAAGATGGTCGAGGACGGCTCGCACGGCGGGAAGGGCAGCGAGGCCCACGCCGCGACCGTCATCGGTGACACCGTCGGCGACCCGTTCAAGGACACCGCCGGCCCGGCCATCAACCCGCTGATCAAGGTCATGAACCTCGTCGCGGTGCTGATCGCCCCGGCCGTGATCCAGTTCAGCACGGGCGACGACAAGAACAACGGCGTCCGCGCGGTCATCGCCATCGTCGCGTTCGTCGTCATCGCCGGCGCGGTCATCGTCTCGAAGCGCCGGCAGGTGACGATGGGCGACGAACCCGAGCCGGCCCGCGTCGAACTGAAGGCCTGAGCGTCCCGCACGTCGACGCGCTCGTCCGACGGCCCCGGTCCCGCACGGACCGGGGCCGTCGCCGTCCCCCCGCCCGGTATGGCCGGGCTTGCGGGGTTTCGCGGCGGCCGGGACCCGCAATCGGGGAGGCCTCCCCATCCGATCGGGCGCGCTCGGGTGGATCGCGCCGCGCCCCTCCTGCCACACTGCCAGCACACGAGACGACGACACCGGTGCGATCCCGGCGACCTCACCTCACAGAAGCGAGCGCGCGATGACGGACTACCCACCGCCGAACAACCCCGGCCAGCCCGGCTACGGGCAGGGCGGCAATCCCTCCTGGGGCCAGCCGGGTGGCGGACAGTACGGGCAGGGTCAGGGCGGTGACCAGTACGGCCAGCAGGGTGGTCAGTACGGCCAGGGCCAGGGCGGTGACCAGTACGGCCAGCAGGGCGGACAGTACGGCCAGGGTGGTTACGACCCGTACGGGCAGGGCGGCCAGCAGGGCGGTCAGTACGGGCAGGGCGGTCATGACCCGTACGGGCAGGGCGGCCAGTACGGGCAGGGCGGTCATGACCCGTACGGGCAGGGCGGCCAGTACGGGCAGCAGGGTGAGCAGTACGGCCAGCAGTACGGCCAGCAGTACGGCCAGCAGCCCTACGGCCAGGGCGGTCCCGGATCACCGTGGGGCGGTCCGCCGCCCACCCGCAACCGGCGCAACGCGATCATCGCCGCCGTCGTCGCGGTCGTCGTCCTCGCCGGCGGCATCACCACGCTCGTCCTGCTCAGTAGCGGTGACGACGACACGAAGACCGCCAGCTCGGGGTCGCCGACCGCGTCGGTGAGCTCCAGCGGCGACTTCCCGTCCAGCTCCGGCGCACCGAGCAGCTCGGACACCTACTCCTCGCCGTCGGACCCCACGTACTCGTCGTCGGACGATCCGTCGTCCTCGCTGTCGAGCTCGAACAACTACAGCTACACGCCGACGGTGGCCGGCTACCGCTACATGCTCGCGCTGCAGGGCCACGACCTCGACGACGTGAAGGCGATCGCCTGCCCGGGGGTGCCGATCCGGATCACGCAGTCCGAGCTCGACACGGTCGAGACGGCCTCGGTGACCAGCGCGGCGAAGGAGTCCGGCGACACCGCCACGATGACCGGCCGCATCACGCTCGACAGCGGGCGGAGCACCAGCATCACCATGTACCTGCGCGAGATCGACGAGAAGTGGTGCCTGTACAAGGACAAGAGCAGCTGACCCAGCACGACACAGTGGTGCAGCAAGGCTGCGACGGTGCCCGGCGAGCGTCCGCTCGTCGGGCACCATTGCGTCCGTGACCCAGTTCTCGCTCTTCGGTGCGGCGGCCGCGACGCCGACGCTCGACGACCTGGACGGGCTGCTGCTCGCCGGCGGCGGGTGGGTCCGCAGCGGGCCGGGCGCGCGGGTCTCGGTCGTCGTCGCCGACCGCTGGCGGGCCGACGCGCTGTGCGCTGCGTTCGCGGAGCTGGACGTCGTCGGAAGCGATGCCGTCGTGACGGCCTCGTCGGGATTCGGCGCCCGCACCGCGTTCTCGCCCGCGCTGCTGCCCCACGCGCAACGGTGGACCCGCGGCGCGGGTCAGGGCCTGCCCCGGTCGTTCCGGCTCGGGCCCGGCGGCCTGCGGCTCTGGGCCGTCGCCGCCGGCCGACGCGACGAGGCGGGCTACCTGTTGGCGACCGCGGCCGGTGACGACCCGACGCACCACGCGATCCACCTCGCCGCCGGGGCGCAGCTGTCCCAGCTCGGCGTCGCGGCCGTCTCGCTCGGCGCGCGGGGTGGCCCGGGGTGGCGCGTCACCTCGTCGCGGCGGCTGCGACGGCTCGTCGAACTGCTCGGCCCCGCACCCGACGGCGCCGGCACGGCGTGGCCGGCGCCACCCACCTGACGGCGGGCCAACTCCCGGAACCGCCGCCTTGCGACCTTCCTGTACCGTCCGCCGTTGGACGTCCGGCACCGGGCGCACAGTGGTGAAAGGCGGACTTCGTGGCGGCACAGGGCGGACGCGCGGGCACCAAATTGGTGATCGTGGAGTCCCCGGCCAAGGCCAAGACCATCGGCGGGTACCTCGGCAGCGGCTACGTCGTCGAGGCGTCGATCGGCCACATCCGCGACCTGCCGCGCAACGCCGCCGACGTGCCGGCGAAGTACAAGGGCGAGTCGTGGGCCCGCCTCGGCGTCGACGTCGACCGCGACTTCGAGCCGCTCTACGTCGTCAGCGTCGACCGCAAGCAGCAGGTCAGCAAGCTCAAGTCTCTGGTGAAGGACGCCGACGAGATCTACCTCGCCACGGACGAGGACCGCGAGGGCGAGGCCATCGCGTGGCACCTCGTCGAGACCCTCAACCCGAAGATCCCCGTCCGCCGCATGGTGTTCCACGAGATCACCCCGCAGGCCATCGCAGCCGCCGTCGCGAACCCGCGTGAGATCAACGACGCGCTGGTCGACGCGCAGGAGACGCGTCGCATCCTCGACCGGCTGTACGGCTACGAGGTCAGCCCGGTGCTGTGGAAGAAGGTGCTGCCGGGCCTCTCCGCCGGTCGCGTGCAGTCCGTCGCCACCCGCATGGTGGTCGAGCGGGAACGCGAGCGCATGGCGTTCCGCTCGGCGTCGTACTGGGACGTCGTCGGCACGTTCGCGCCGCAGCAGCGCAAGCAGGGCGATCCCGAGACGTTCACCGCCACGCTCGTCAGCGTCGACGACACCCGGCTCGCCGCCGGTCGCGACTTCGACCCGGCGACCGGCCGGGCGCCGGCGAACGTGCTGCACCTCGACGAGTCCGGCGCGCGTGGTCTGGCCGCTCGGCTGGACGGCCGCGAGTTCGCCGTCCAGGGCGTCGACGAGAAGCCGTACCGGCGCCGGCCGTACGCGCCGTTCATGACCTCGACGCTGCAGCAGGAGGCCGGCCGCAAGTTCCGCTGGTCGGCGCAGCAGGTGATGCGCACCGCGCAACGGCTGTACGAGAACGGCTACATCACCTACATGCGGACCGACTCGACGAACCTGTCCGAGACGGCGCTGACCGCGGCGCGCTCGCAGGCCCGCGACCTCTACGGCGACGCCTACGTGCCGGCCGAGCCGCGGGTCTACACCCGCAAGGTCAAGAACGCGCAGGAGGCGCACGAGGCGATCCGCCCCGCCGGCGACTCGTTCCGCACGCCCGGGCAGGTCGCGAAGGAGCTGTCCAGCGACGAGTTCCGCCTCTACGAGCTGATCTGGCAACGCACCCTGGCCTCGCAGATGGCCGACGCCGTCGGCACCACCGTGTCGATCCGCCTCGGTGGCACGTCGGTCGCCGGTGAGGCCGTCGTGTTCACGACGTCGGGCCGGACGATCACGTTCCCCGGCTTCCTCCGCGCGTACGTCGAGGACACCGACGAGTCCGCCGAGAAGGACGACGCGGAGAAGCGGCTGCCGCAGCTCGTCCGCGGCGACGGCGTCGACCCGCGTGGCTTCGAGCCGACCGGGCACACGACCTCGCCGCCGTCGCGCTACACCGAACCCTCGCTGGTCAAGGCGATGGAGGAGCTCGGGGTCGGCCGGCCGTCTACATACGCCTCGATCATGCAGACGATCCAGGACCGCGGTTACGTCTGGAAGAAGGGTCCCGCCCTCGTCCCGACCTGGACGGCGTTCTCGGTCATCGGGCTGCTGGAGTCCTACTTCGGACGCCTCGTCGACTACAACTTCACCGCGTCGGTCGAGAACGACCTGGACGACATCGCCTCGGGCGAGCGCTCCCGCGTCGAGTGGCTGACCCGCTTCTGGTTCGGCTCCGGCGACGCCGAGGAGCACTCGGCGCGCATCTCGGCGCAGGGGGGGCTGAAGCGGCTGATCTCGGCCCGGTTGGAGGAGATCGACGCCCGGGGCGTGAACTCCATCCCGCTGGAGGACCGTGCCCCCGGCGTCGTCCTGCGCGTCGGCCGCTACGGCCCGTACCTGCAGGAGGGCGACCCCGACAGCGAGGGCAGCCGGCGTGCGTCGCTGCCCGAGGACCTCGCGCCGGACGAGCTCACCGCCGACAAGATCGAGGAGCTGCTCTCCGCGCCGTCCGGCGACCGCGAGCTCGGCGCCGGCGCCGACGGCCTGGAGATCACCGCGAAGGCCGGCCGCTACGGGCCGTACGTCACCAACGGGGAGAAGTCGGCCTCGTTGTTCAAGACGATGTCGCTCGACACGATCACGCTCCCCGAGGCCGAGCAGCTGTTGACGCTGCCGCGCACCCTGGGGCAACTCGACGGCGAGGACGTCACCGCGCAGAACGGGCGCTACGGCCCCTACATCAAGAAGGGATCGGACTCGCGCTCCATCGACACCGAGGAGCAGTTGTTCACGATCACCATCGACGAGGCGGCCGCGATCCTCGCCCAGCCCAAGCAGCGGGGACGTCGTGCCGCCGCCGCGCCGCCGTTGCGCGAGCTCGGTGAGGACTCGGTGTCGGGCCAGAAGATGGTGATCAAGGACGGCCGCTTCGGGCCGTACGTCACCGACGGCGAGACCAACGCCTCGCTGCGCAAGGGCGACGACATCGAGTCGATCACCGACGCGCGCGCGTCCGAGCTGCTCGCCGACCGTCGTGCCCGGGGCCCGGCGAAGAAGTCCCCGCGCAAGGCGGCGAAGAAGGCGCCGGCCAAGAAGGCCGCGAAGAAGGCGGCCGCCAAGAAGACCGCCACCGCGAAGCAGCCGGCGAAGAAGGCCGCGAAGAAGGCGGCCAAGAAGGCGCCGGCACCCGCGACGTCCGACTGACCGCGATCTTCCTGCGGGTGCCGTGTTCTGGCGCCGCCGGTGCAGGAACATCACCGGCGGTTCCGGATCTTCCTGCGGGTCAGTACACGTGCTCGGCCAGGAACGCGTTGCCGAACGTGCGGTCCGGGTCGTACCGGTCGACGAGCTCGCGGAAGCGGGGCAGCGCCGGCCGGTGCCAGGTGGGCGCGGCGCGGAACACCTTGCCCCAGTGGGGTCGCGGGTCGAACGGGGCCAGCGTGCGCTCCAGGGCGTCGACGGCATTCGCCACCCGGACGTCGTCGTCGAACCAGGTGAAGTGCAGGGCGAGCGTGTCGCGCCCGGAGCAGGGCGAGAGCCACAGCTCGTCCGCCGCGACGGTGCGGATCTCGCACACCTGCAGCGCGCCGGCGAAGTCGACCTCGGCCAGCGCGGCGACCGCGGCCGCCCCCGCCGAGCGGGGCAGCAGGTACTCGCTCTGCTGCTCCTCGCCGTTGCTGGGCGTGAACTCGAGGCGGAAGTGCGGCAGCCGCTCGTGCCACGGACCGGCCGAGCCGGACTGCGGCGTCGCGGTGGCGCCGTCCTGACCGGCGATGGGATGCATCGCCACCTCGGCGGGACGCGCGCCCACCTCGGCGCCGTCGAAGGGCACGCCGTCGGTGCGTGACTTCGTCCAGATCTGGTCGAGGACGTCGCGCCGCCGCCACGACGTGAACAGACTTACGCTGTAAGCCGAGTCCAGGACGTCGTCGAGCCGGTCGAGCACGCGCGGCAACGGAGCGTCGACCCAGACGTCCTGCCGGATCTCGAAGGTGGGGACGGTCGCCAGCGTCAGCCGGGTGACGATCCCGAGCGCGCCCAGTGCGAGGACGGCGCCGCCGAAGTCGGGATCGTCGCGGGTCAGTCGGACGAGGGCGCCGTCGGCCCGTACGAACTCGACGGCGAGCGCGGCGGCGGCGAGGCAGCGGTTGCCCGACCCCGACCCGTGCGTGCCCGTCGCGCACGCGCCGGCCACCGAGATGTGCGGGAGGGAACCGAGGTTCGCCAGCGCCCGCCCCGCGGCGTGCAGCGCGACGGCGAGCTCGCCGTAGCGGGTGCCGCCGCCGACGCTCACCGTGTCGCCGTCGATCTCGATCGGCAACGCGAGGTCGCGGGTCGACACGAGAACCCCGGTCGAGTCGGCGATGCGGTTGAACGAGTGCCCGGTGCCGAGCGCACGCACGAGCGCTCGCGAGGCCACCAGCTCGCTCAGTTCGGCCACCGATGTCGGCCGCAGCACCTCGTCGGCGGTGAAGGCGATGTTCCGGGCCCAGTTGCGGACGGTCATCTGCGCATCATCCGCCCGTGCCGCGGGCGACGCACCGATACACTCGCGCCGTGTTCCCGACCGCGCGGCTCCGTGCCCGGCACCATGCCGTGGCCCCGGCGGTCGCGTGAGCAGCGGACCGGGTCCGCCCGGCTCGGCCCGGCGGCCGCGCCGCGAGAACGCATTGCTGACGCTCGCGCGCATCCCCGTCGTGCGCCGCATGTGGGCGGCGATCACGCTCTCCAGCCTGGGTGACTGGCTGGGCCTGCTGGCCAACACCGCACTCGCGCAGCAGCTGACCCGGGAGCAGTCCTACACCACCCAGGGCGCCGCCATCTCGGGCGTGATCCTCGTCCGGCTCGCCCCCGACCTGCTCTTCGGCCCGATCGCCGCGGCCCTCGCCGACAAGCTCGACCGCCGCAAGACCGTCATCGTGGGCGACCTCGCCGCCGGCGTCCTCTACGCCTCGATCGCCTTCGGCTACAACCTGATCTGGCTTTACATCGCGCAGTTCGCCATCGAGGCCATCGGGCTGTTCACCCAGCCGTGCAAGCAGGTCATCCAGGTCTCCATCGTCCCGAAGCGACTGCTGCCCACCGCCAACCAGATCTCGCTGTTCTCGGTGTACGGCACGGTCCCGGTAGCGGCGGGGCTGTTCGCGCTGCTCTCGGCGACGAACCGGCTGGTGTCGTCCAACGGCACGGTCGGCGCCGACGACGTCAACGTGGCGATCGTCATCGCGTTGCTCGTCAACACCGTCACCTTCGCCGTCAGCGCGAGCACGGTGTTCGTGAGCCGCCGCGACATCCCGGCCGTCCCCGCCGACCGCGAGCAGGAGCAGAGCATCGTCTCGCTGCTGCGCGAGGGCATCTCCTACATCCGACGCAACGCGCTCATCCGTGGCCTGTACGTCGGGATCATCGGCGCGTTCGCCGCCGGCGGCCTGACCGTGGGCGTCGCCCAGCTGTGGGTCCGCACGCTGGGCGGTGGCGCGGCCGGGTACTCGATCATGTTCGGGACGGTGTTCGCCGGCCTCGCCGTCGGCATGCTCGTCGGGCCGCGGGTGCTGCCGTCCTACGCCCGCAGCCGCGTCTTCGGCTTCGCCATCGGCGCCGCCGGGCTGTCGTTGCTGACCATGTCGCTGATCCGCGACTTCATCCTCGCCACCGTCTTCGCGGCGTTCGTCGGACTGTTCGCCGGGATGGCGTGGATCATCGGCTACACGATGATCGGCCAGGAGGTCGAGGACCGGCTCCGCGGGCGCATCTTCTCCTTCGTGCTCTCCTCGGTGCGCCTGGTGCTGCTGCTGACCATCGCCGTCGGCCCCGTGCTCGCCGGACTGCTCGGCGAGCACCGCTTCAAGGTGGGCGAGTCCTACCTGCGCTTCTCCGGCCCCGGGCTCACCCTGCTCGTCGGCGGGCTGCTCGCCCTGCTGGTGTCGTTCTACGCGACGTCGCGCGCCGGCCAGTCGCGCAAGCGGTTCCGCGATCTCGTCCGGCAGCGGGTGCTCAACACCGCCGGCGGACGCTACGGCGACCAGCGCGGCGGGCTGCTCGTCGCGGTCGACGGCACCGACCGGGCCGTCACCGCGCGGTACGCCGCGCTCCTCTCGCAGGCGGCGCGCGACTTCTCGCTCACCGTCGTCGAGACCGCCGAGCCGACCGGGACGCCGGCCGGACGCCACGTCGCCGAACTGCTGGCCGCCACCGACCACGCCGGGCTGGAGCCGGAGACCGCCGCGCTGTTGTCGGCCGCCGACCGAGCCGAACACGTCGCGGTGGTGATCCGCCCGGCGCTGGACCGGGGCGAGGTCGTGGTGTGCGACGGCTACCTGCTCAGCTCGCTGGCGGTGCACGGCGGGGGGCGCGGGGCCGACGCCGAACGCATCCGCGATGTGCACGAGTGGAGCACCGGCGACCTGCGTGCCGACCTCACCGTCGTCGTCGACACGATCGGTGCCGAGCGTCCGGGGGCCGACGACATCGACCTGGCCGGCGTCAGCCAGGCCTACGACGACGAGATCGACGCGCACCCCGGGACGACGGTGCGCTGTCAGGACCCCGCTCCCGTGGCGCTGCCCGTCGAGGTCGCCGAGCGGCTGGAGCGGCTGGTGAGTCGGCGGGCCTCGCTGCTCACGAGCCCCGTGGGCGAGCTCCCGGAGGTCGCCGACCTCCACTCTGGCCCGGCGTGAGCGGGCTGTTCGTCGCGTTCGAGGGGGGCGAGGGGGCCGGCAAGTCGACGCAGATCCGGCTGCTCGCGGCCTCGCTGCGCGCGGCGGGGCAGGAGGTCGTCGAGACCAGGGAACCGGGCGGGACGCCCCTGGGCACCGAGCTGCGCCGGCTCGTCCTGGATCCCGACGGGCACGTGACGCCGCGGGCCGAGGCCCTGCTCTACGCCGCCGACCGGGCGCACCACGTCGACACCGTCGTGACGCCCGGCCTCGCGCGGGGCGCGGTCGTGATCACCGATCGCTACGTCGACTCCACCCTCGCCTACCAGGGCGCCGGCCGGGGGCTGGGCGCCGGCGCCCACGCCGTCACGGTGTGGGCCACCGGCGGCCTCACTCCCGCGCTGACGGTCCTGCTCGACGTCGATCCCGTCGCCGGGCTCGCGCGGGCCGGTGCGCGCGCGCGGCCGGACCGGCTGGAGAGCGCGTCGCTGGAGTTCCACCGGGCGGTCCGTGCGGCGTTCCTGGCCCTGGCCGCCGCCGAGCCGGCGCGCTACCTGGTGCTCGACGCGACCCGCGCCGCCGATGCGCTCGCCGGTGACGTCCTCGCCGCCGTCCGGGCGCGGTTGCGCGGCTGAGGGCGCACCCACGTCGACCTCTCGACGTCAAGAGATGTGCGACCATGGCGGCGTGGCTGCCCACGACCCGATCGCCCGACCCGACGGTGTCGACGGTGTCGACGGTGTCGACGGTGTCGACGGGGCGGACGGCGTCGACGAGGTCGACGGCATCGTCGCGGCCTGGCGGCGGGAGCGGCCCGACCTCGACGTCGCCCCTCTGGAGGTGCTGTCCCGCCTCGACCGGCTCGCCGGCGTCCTCGCCGAGCGCCGGGCCCGCAGCTTCGCCGCGAACGGGCTGCGCAAGCACGAGTTCGACGTGCTGGCCGCGCTGCGCCGCGAGGGCGAGCCGTTCCAGCTCACCGCGGGGGAGCTCGCCGCCCGCACCTATGTCACGTCGGGCACCATGACGAGCCGGCTCGACGGCCTCACCGATCGTGGTCTCGTCGTGCGCTCGGTCGACCGTGCCGACCGCCGGCTCGTCCGCGTCGCGCTCACGCCGGCCGGCCGGGAGCTGGTCGACACCGCGTTCGCGGCCCTGCTCGAGACCGAGCGCGAGCTGTTGACGCCGCTGCCGACGGCGACGCTGGGGCCGCTCGCCGACGCGCTGCGCACCCTGCTGCTCGCCGCGTCGTCGCAGCAGGGGACGACAATCGTCCCGTGACCGTCTGGGACCAGCTCGTCGGGCAGGACACCGCCGTCGCGACCCTGCGCGAGGCCGCGGCGGCCGCCGCCGACATCGCCGCCGGCCGCTCCCCGGCGGCCGGCACCATGACGCACGCCTGGCTGTTCACCGGCCCGGCCGGCTCCGGGCGCTCGGTGGCGGCGCAGGCGTTCGCCGCGGCGCTGCAGTGCGAGCGTCCGGGCGAGCTCGGCTGCGGCGAGTGCCCGCAGTGCCGCACCGTGGGGGCCCGCACCCATCCCGACGTGCACGCCGTCGTGCCGCAGGGGCTGTCCATCGGCGTCGAGGAGATGCGTGCCACCGTCGCCCGCGCCGGGCGGCGCCCGCAGCTCGGCCGGTGGCAGGTCATCGTCATCGAGGACGCCGACCGGCTCACCGAGCAGGCCTCGAACGCCATGCTCAAGGCGATCGAGGAGCCGCCGCCGCGCACGGTGTTCCTGCTCTGCGCACCGTCCCTGCACCCGGACGACGTCATGGTGACGATCCGTTCGCGGTGTCGGCTGGTGACGCTGCGCATCCCGCCGGCCGAGGCGGTGGCCGGGGTGCTGCGCGGCGAGGGCTTCGACGCCGACACCGCGCGCTGGGCGGCCGCGGTCGGGCAGGGGCACGTCGGCCGGTCGCGCCGGCTCGCCCGCGACGAGGACGCCCGCGGCCGGCGCGCGGAGGTCCTGGCCATCCCCGCGTCCCTGACCTCGCTGCGCGCCTGCCTCGAGGCCGCCGACCATCTCGTGGGCGCCGCCGAGGGCGAGGCCGCGGCGCTGTCGGCCGACCGCGACGCCGGCGAGACCGAGTCGCTGCAGGTGGCGCTCGGCCAGGGCGCCACCGGCAAGGGCGTCGCGACGTCCGTGCGCGGCTCGGCCGGCGTGCTCAAGGAGCTCGAGCGTCGGCAGAAGTCACGGGCCACCCGGACGCAGCGCGACGCGCTCGACCGCGCGCTCGTCGACCTCGCCGCGTTCTACCGCGACGTGCTGCTCGTCCTCTGGGGGTCGGGCACCGCGCCGGCGCATCCGGACTTCGCGAGCGACGTCCGCACCGTCGCCGCCGCCCTCGACCCCGCCGGCGTCCTGCGCCGCCTCGACGCCATCCTCGCCTGCCGGCAGGCGATCGAGGAGAACGTCAAGCCGCGCATCGCGGTCGAGGCGATGACCGCCGCGCTGCGGTTGCCGGGCTGACCCACACCGCCGCCACCGGGCGGTGGCTACTGTGGCGCGCATGCCGATGATGTGCGCGGTGGTCTTCCAGCCGAAGGGACGGCTCTACTACGCCGACCCGGGCACGCTGGCCCCGCAGGTCGGCGACCACGTGCTGTTCCCGACCGACGACGGGCCGGAGGTCGCCGAGGTCACCTGGGCGCCGGAATGGGTGAGCGAGGACGTTGCGGGCCTGCCCGTCCTGCTCGGCGTGGCGGGCCCGGACGACGTGGCGGCCGCCGCCACGGCGCGGCGGGCACGGGCCGCGGCGCGGGTGGCGAGCCGCCGGCTGATCCGCGAGCACGGGCTGCCGATGAAGGTGGTGGGCGTCGACCACGTGGCCGCGGAGCACCGCACGACGATCTACTTCACCGCCCCCCATCGCGTCGACTTCCGCGCGCTCGTCCGCGACCTCGCGGCGACGCTGCACGGCCGGGTCGAGCTGCGCCAGCTCTCGGCCCGCGACGAGGCCAAGCTCACCGGTGGGGTGGGTAGCTGCGGGCGCGAGCTGTGCTGCTCGACGTTCCTCGTCGACTTCGAACCGGTCAGCGTGCGCATGGCCAAGGACCAAGACCTGCCGGCCAACCCGATGCGCATCTCGGGCGCCTGCGGCAAGCTGATGTGCTGCCTGAAGTACGAGCATCCGCTGTACCAGGACTTCGCCGCGCGCGCCCCGGCGGTCGGGGCGGACGTCGACACGCCGGACGGCCCCGGCCGGGTCGTGGGCCACGACGTCCCGGGCGAGAACGTGGTCGTGCGGATGTCGGCCGACGGCCGGCGCACCCCGTGCGCCCTGGCGTCGGTGTGCAGCAGCCGGCGGGCCTACGAGTCGCGTTGACGGGTCACGGCGTGCGGTAGATCGTCACCGTGCCGTGCCGGGCGAGGACGGGCCACCGACGGATCGCGTCTCGCGTCTCGCGGCTCAGCCCCGTCTTGCCGCGGATGACGAGGGCGGCCTGACCGCTGCGCAGGTAGTCGCGGATCTCCCGCTGCCACAGCGGGCTGCGACGCCGACCCAGCCCGGAGCGGTCGACGTCGTAGGACCGGCCGCTGACGTCCACCCAGTTGGGGCAGCCGTTGCGCAGCCCGCGGCTGAGCACGTTCAGCTGGATCAACGCGGCGGGGGAGTCGGCCACGACACAGCGGACGGTCGCGGCCCGGTCGGCCAGCGGGCCGGCCGGGAAGCGGCGACTGATGTGAAAGGTGCCGTCGACGAACACCCCGGCGGTGACGGCGACCGCCCCCACGGTGACCAGCGCCGGCACGACGGCGCCGAGACGACGCACCGTGCCGGTCGCGCTCGTCGCGCCCGCGGCCGTGCCGACGAGCAGGGCAGCGGCCGGCGCGACGTAGCCGGAGTAGAAGAAGAAGTAGGTCGGCGTGACGAACAGGACGACGAGCTGCGCGGCCAGCACCGCCGAGACGACCCGACCGAACGTCGTGCGGGCCGCCAGTGCCACCATCGCCAGTCCGAGGACGGCGGTGACGACCAGCAACAGCTCCCGCGAGTCGCGTGACACGTGCAGCCGCGACACCGTCGTGACGGCCTCGCCCCACCGCGCGCCGCGCGGCCCGGCGTCCCGGCGGCCGACCTGGTCGGTGACGATCATCCGCCACATCGCGGTCGGTGCGGCGACGAAGAACACGCCGACCAGCACGACGGCGGCGGCGACCGCGCCGGCCGCGAGCCGCAGCGCGCCCTGCAACCGGCGGGTGGCGAGGGCGGCGGCGAGCAGGACGAGCACGGCGGGGACGACGTACCAGACCTTGACGCAGACGGCGGCGCCGAGAACCGCGCCGGCCAGCGGCAGCCGCCGCGGCGTCCGTCCGTGCTCGCCGACGAGCAGGAAGGCGCCGAGGAGCAGCAGGAAGCTGCCGAGCGGCTCGAGCCGCTCGTTGACCTCGGCCTGGACCGCGCCGAACCAGGCCGCGTAGAACACACCCCCGAGTAGCGCCGCCCACCGCGGCGTGCCCACCCGCCGCAGCACGGCGTGGACCAGTGCGGCATTGACGCCGGCCAGTGCCACGAACGCGGCGTTCGCGAGCATGAAGCCGGCGTGGTCGCCGGCCAGCCGTCCGAACGCCGCGAAGGGAGTGAGGGCGAGCATCATGCCCGGCGGGTGGAGCAGCGTGAAGTCGCGATAGGGCAGCCGACCCTGCAACAGCGAGTCCGCCGCGGCGTAGTAGACCGAGCCGTCGTAGCCGAACACGCCGCGGACCCCGCCGGGGCTCGACAGCACGAACGCCTCGCGGACGACGACGGTCAGCACGAACAGCACGATCGCGTCGAGCCGGCGCGCGGCGGGCCGTCTCGCGACCAGCCCGAAGAACCCTCCCATTCGCCCCACCCTGCCCGGCCATCGATGAGACCGGCCCAGCGATCATGGGCAACGCTCAGGCGGGGATGCCGGCCTCCCGGCTGTCGGGGGCGTGCCACTGCCCCCGCGCGATCAGCACCTCGCGCAGCACGTCGGGTCGGTCGGTGATGATCCCGTCCACGCCGTCGTCGAGCAGCCGGTGCATCGTCACCGGGTCGTCGACGGTCCACACGAGCACCCGCACGCCGGCGTCGTGCGCGCGGGCGAGCAGGTCGCGCCGGAACACCGGCACCCGCCCGACGTGCAGCGGCACGTGGGCGAACGCCGCGGCACCGTAGGTGCGCGGCGGCCGGCTCGCGGCCAGGTGGGCGAGCTCGCGCCAGGACAGCGCGGTCGACAGTTGCGGGCCGACGCGGTCGGCGAGGGCACGCAGCCACGTGCCCCGCGCCCCGGCGACGCACACCCGCGCGGCGGCCCCGGTGTCGTGCAGCAGCCGGGCGAGCGCCGGCACGGCGGCCGGGTCCTTCACGTCGACGGTGAGGCAGGCGTCGGGGAAGGCGGCGAGGACGTCGTCCAGCGCCACGATCGGGCCACCGCCGCGCACGGCCAGCGTGGCGAGCTCGGCCATCGTGCGCGATCGCACCCAGCCGCGCGCCGACGTCACCCGCTCGAGGCGAGCGTCGTGGAACGCGACGAGTTGGCCGTCGGCGGTGCATCGGACGTCGGTCTCCAGGTAGCGGACACCGAGTGCGTACGAGCGGGCGAAGGCGGCCAGGGTGTTCTCGGCGGCAAGGCCGGCGCCACCGCGGTGCGCGACGGCGAGCGGACCGGGCCGGTCGCGGTACGTCACGCCTCCACTGTGAGGTGCGCGTGGCCTCGGCCGCGTCCCCCGGCGCGAGGCTTCGTCCAACGTTCGCCTGCCGGCCACCCGCGGTCCGCGCCGCCCGGGGGTGATCACGCTCCCGGCGACCGGTTAGACTCGCTCGTCGCGCGGAACTCGTTCCGCGCACGCCGCCTTAGCTCAGTCGGCAGAGCACCTCACTCGTAATGAGGTTGTCCGGGGTTCGATTCCCCGAGGCGGCTCCATCTACCCCAGCGATTCCGGGCCCTCCGTCGCTCTGGCGGGGGGCCTGAGTCGTTTCCGGGGCCGGAGTGGTCACCGAGTGGTCACGCAGGGCTCTCGGGACGAGCGCGGCGGCCCGCTCGGCGGCGTCGCGGCCGACCCCCTCGAGCAGGTGCGAGTACGTGTCCGACGTCAGGCTGATCGTCGAGTGCCCGAGCCGCTTCGACACGACGGCCATGGGAACGCCGGCGGCGAGCATCAGCGATGCCTGACCGTGCCGGAGAGCGTGCAGGCTGACCTTCGGCAGGCCTGCGGCCCGGACGAGCTCGTTGAACCGCTTGGTGAGGCGCACAGGCGGCCAGGGCGTGCCGTCCTCGCGGGCGAACACCAACCCGTGGTCGAGGTAGGCCTCGCCCCACGCGGCGCGCTGGGCGTCCTGGGTGAGGCGGTGGGCCATCAGGACGCCGATGACGCCTGAGTCCAGGTCCACGACGCGGTCCTCTCCGCTGCGGGTCTTGGGCCGGCCAAACGAGGCCTCGCGGTGACGGCCCCCGCAGTGCGGGCAGGGCTTGCCGTCGTCGATGGCGACGACCTGCTGGTGCACGATCGCGACCCCGGCCTCGAGGTCGACGTCGACCCACCGCAGCCCGGCAGCCTCACCGCGGCGCAGGCCGGTGCCGGCCATCGTCTCGAACAGCGCGCCGAGCGGGTCGGCCGCGGCGAAGTCGAGGAACCGACCCAGTTCGGCCGGCTGCCACGGCTGCACCCGCGGACGCTGGGCCTTGGGCAGGTCGATCCCGACCGCGTGGTTGAACGAGATCAGGCGGCGCTTCACCGCGGCGCCGAGCGCGCTGCGCAGCGTGGCGTGGATGCGGGCGATGCTCGCCGGCCCGCGCGGCCGGCGGCCGGGCTGCGGCTTGGCGATCTCGCGGAACATCGCCTCGACGTGGCCCGGCCGGAGGTCACGCAGGCGCAGATGACCGATCTGCGGCACGAACAGCTGCTCGACGTGCTGGCGGTAGGACTGCAGCGTCGTCGGGCGCAGGCCGTTCGCCTCGCGCTGCTCGAGCCACCCGCGCAGGTACGCCGCGACGGTCTGCCGCTCGTCGTGGGTCGCGGTGCCCTTGCGGACGGAGTCGACGTGCTCGGCGAGCGCCGCCTCGGCCTCACCCTTCGTGGCGTAGCCCGAGCCGCGGAGCTGACGCCGGCGCCCGGTGGCCGGGTCACGGCCGGCGTCAGCGACGTAGGTCCACGATCCGTGCTTGATCTTGCAAGCGATCCGCTCGCCGCGCGCGTTCCGCTGCACCGGGCACGGGCAGCGCTTCGTCACAGAACCCTTCATCGCTGGGCCCTCTTCGGCTTGATCAGCACGACGTCCCGGAGGAACTGCAGCCGGGCGATCACCATGGCGTCGTCGTCAGTGTTGGCGGCGTCGACCGCCCGCCCCAACTCGGCTTCGAGTGCGACCTTCCACCCCTGATCGGTTGCGTACAGCAAGCGGAGACGACCCACCAGCTGGTCGTAGGTATCGACGGCGGTGTCACGCGCTACTAGAGCTGTAGGGCCCGCAGCGAGGTCCTTCGCCACCTCAAGATCGTTGGTTGCCTCGATCGGCAGTAGGAGCTCGCCGAGCGGAATCCCGAACACCCGCGCGAACCCGATCGCCTCGTCGACGCTGATGTCACGGCGCCCTCCGCGTTGAGGCTTCTCGATCTTCGAGATAGCCGTTTGCGGTATTCGGCAGCCGGCTCGCTCCATCTCTCGGGCCAACTCGGACTGCGACCAGTTCCGAGCTTCTCGCTCAGTGGTGATGCGTTCGGCGAGGTAGTTCTCGCTGCCCATCGATGCGACGAGTCGGTTGCCTTCGACCCAGTCAAGGTGTTGTCCCACGATGCTCCTTAGCCGGAATAGCTAGAAGATATGATGTTTTCGGCTTGCGGTCAACAGGGATCGTCGGGGATCGTCTGAGCCGTACAGGGTCAATAGTCATCCTGAAGGGCTAAGCGCATGCCGCGAGCAGTGGATCGAGTCAGCAGCATCGAAGAGATCAGGGCTTGGCCGCCGACCGTGCCGATCGTCAAGGGGGGTGCCGCGCTCGGATACGGGGCGAACGGCACCTACGCGGCCTACAAGAGCGGCGACTTCCCGCTGCAAGTTCTCAAGATCGGACGAAGGCTACGCATCGTCACTGCCGAACTAGTCCGCCTCCTTGAGGCAGGTGGCTCGTGAGCGAACCCCCGGACAAGCGAAGAGGCCAGGCGCAGCCACGCCCGGCCTCCTCAACAGATGCCGACCACCACGCCGACACCGCCAAGGATGCGGCCACCCCTGCCACACGTCAACCGAGCACATTCGGACTGACGCCACGGGAGCTGTACCTCGAGGCCGTCACCCTTTTCGCGAACGGCGTGCCGCTCGAAGAAATCCGGCAGATGATCATGCTTCCCGACGAGGTGCTGCGGTGAGCGTCGACACTGCTGCGAGGCCCGACCTGACCGCTGCAACGCTGCTCGCCGAGGCGTGGACACCGGCGCTTGACGCGAGCTACCAGCTCGGGTGGACCGATGGCCACACAGCCGGCCGCCAGGCCGCCGAGCGCGACATGCAGGACTGCTGGTCGCAGCTCGCCGCCGTCGTGCGCGTTCGGGCGGTCGATCCGCAAGTCGCCGAACTCGAACGCATCCGGAACACGGTCGACGGTTCACCCTGCCCCCAACGCTGCGACTCATGCTCCCGGTGCATCGCCTCGCGTGCGTGGTGGGCGCGCGGCGGCCGGCCCTACCTCGGGCGCGACGGCGAAGCCGAGCGAGGTGCCGCATGACCGCCCCGCAGATCGTCGTCGAACTCGGCGAGCGATCCGCCTGGTTCGCCGGCGAGATGGGTGTCATCCACGCCGCGATCACGACGGTGAAATGCCGCAAACAGTACGACCGCAAGCGCCGCGCCCTCGGTGTGCCTCGCGCCGCCGCAGACGACGTTATGGCCGCCCTCGAGCTGCGGTTCGGCGGCGATGTTCAGGTCGTCGAGGCGATCGTGTGACACAACCGACCGTCGACGAACTCGACGCCTCATGGATGGGGCCACCCAGTGCGACCGCTCGATCGCGCAACACCCCGCTCCGCGACCGACTCCTCACCCGGGCCGACCTCACGAACCTGCCGACACCGCAGCCGCTCATCGACCGCACCGTCGACCTGCGCAGCGTCGCGGTTCTCGCCGGACACTGGGGCACCGCGAAGAGCTTCACCGCTCAGGACTGGGCCGCCTGCGTTGCCACCGGCAAGGCCTGGCAGATGCGCCCCGTCGAGACCGGATCGGTGCTGTACGTAGCGGCCGAAGGCGCCTACGGCCTCAACCAGCGTTTCGAAGCCTGGGAGTTCACCTGGCACCACGACATCCACCCGGATCGACTCGCTGTCCTGCCCGAACCCATCAACTTGCTGGACGCCAACTCCGTCACCGAACTGGCCACGGCCGCCGCCGGGCGCCGGCTCGTCGTCATCGACACCCTCGCGCGCTGCCTCCCAGGCGGAGACGAGAACAGCGCACGTGACATGGGGCTCGCCGTCGACGCGCTCTACCGGATCCAGCGCGCCACCGGCGGCGGCACCGTGCTCGCCGTCCACCACACCGGAAAGGACGGCACGACCGTCCGAGGGAGCAGCGCGCTCGAGGCCGGCGTCGACACCGTCTACCTGACGACCGGCACGCCCGAGAACCTCACGCTTGAAAGGACGAAGCGGAAGGACGGACCACTGCAGGACCGGGTGTCACTCACCCTCGTGGACGCCCTCGACAGCGCCGTCCTGATGTCCGCTCACGCCGCGGACACGACAAGCTCCGAGCAACGCCTCATGTCCGCGTTCATGTCCGGTCACAGCGCTACCGGCGCCAGCAAGTCCGACCTCCGCGCCACCGCCGAGATGTCCCCCGCCTCCTTCCACCGTGCACTCAACGGCCTTGTTTCCAAGGGCCTGCTGACCAACACCGGAACAACAGCGCGCCCGTTCTACCGAGCACCCAAGGAGACCTGATGTCCACATGTCCGCCCCATGTCCACCCCCACCGGACATGTCCGTCCGCGTCCGCCCCCTTTAAGGGGCGGACAGCGGACAGCCCCAAGTTCAGGGCAGGCCGGCGGGGCCTTGTTGTCGGTGCGATGTTGTCGGATGCCGCGCGCGCGTCAGTCGGCTGCGAGCAGGTACGCGATGGTGCTGCAGGGGAACGGTTCGCCGTCGGCGACGCAGGGCGATCCGAGGTGGCCGTCGGTCGTCCCGTGCGTGTCGAGCTTGGTGAGCTGTGCTCGGGCCCATTGTCTCGTGCCGGGGTTGCCGTCGCGGATGTCGTTCTCGAGGCGGGTCTGCGCAGCCGCGAGCAGCTCGCCCACCGATCGTTGGTCGCTCATCGCTGCATGCTCGCAGCGTGTGTGCGTGACCAGCGTGTGACCAGTCGATTCGCAGGCCAGCGTTCACCGGGCCTGCGAGCGTCGCACCTGATTCGAAATCAGGTGGTCGTGCACCTCGGGTCAGACGTCGTTCAGCAGGTCGATAGCCCAGATCAGATGCTCCCAGAGGTCATTGCTTACTCGGTGCAGGTCGTCGCGGAGGGTGGCCAGTTGGTCAAGGGACCAGGCGCGGCCGCTCACCGAGCCGAACCGCTGGAAGCGGCTACTCGCCCGGTACCCGTCGGCTGTTGGCTCGTCCCATATCGCGTGTACGACGCGGTTGCGCTCGACCATCAGGCGCTCCGCGGTGTGCGCGTCGGCTCGTATCCGATCAAGGTGTGCCAGGTCGGTCGGTGTGAGGCTGATGTACCAGGGCGCGCTCAGGGTGGCGAGGAGCCCGTCGACGATGGTGCGCCACGGTTGGCCAACCGTGAGGTGCTGTGCACGGCCGGATCCCGTCAGGGCAGCGCTCAGCTGCGCTGTCACCAGTTCGATCTCTGCAGCCTCGATAGCGATCCATCCGACAGCGGTGGCAGTCGCATCGTCGGTGGTGCCGTAGGGCCTGATCTCGCTCACGCCGCGGAGTGTGCCGCATGAGCGGGGACATGGCGACGGGGCGTGATCCCCAGGGTCTGGGGGACGCCCCGTCCGACCGCCCACTTGTGCCCCGTGGAACGGGGGAGCGGGCAGTCACCCAAACGGTACCGGCCCGCCTGGCACCTGCCTATGGAGATCTGCGGGGCCTGGCTGCCGTGTATCACCTCGGCGGGCTGGTGAACGCGCTGGACGAGGTGGCGAAGCGGCGGGGTGAGACCCGCCTGCCGGCCACCGCGCGAATGGCTGGGTGGGCGCTCGGGCTGCTGCTGGACGAGCTGGGGCTGACCGAGCCGGGGGACGTGGAGCGGCGCCTGCTCGCGGACGTGTGGCGGGGGGCGGAGTGATGCCGCTACAGCCGATGCAGCTGAACCACGGGACGCCCTCGCATGAGGCGATCGACTTGGCCGTGGGGTCGTTGCGGGGGGACGTGCCCGTCCTGTGGCGGTACGACGGGCTGCCGCCGGAAGTGTTCGAGGTGGTGTCGGCGCTGGCGAAGCTGGCCGCGATCTTGGCGGGTGTGGTCGGGGAGCAGTGCGTCGAGGCGGGCGGGTGGACGGGTGCTGAGGACGTGCTCGAGGCGTTGCGGGCTCAGCAGTTGTCGCCCGGTGAGCGGTTCGCGCCGTGAGCGGGGAGGGTCAGACGTCAGAGGAGTGGGTGCCGGCGTTCCCGGGGCAGCGGCCGCCGTTCGCGCCGGGGCATGAGCTGTCGACGAAGCATGGCGCGAGGTCGCCGCGGAAGGTGGAGCCGTTGGCGCTCGAGTTGGTGGCGCGGCTGCTCGAGCAGCCGGGGACGGAGTACCTGCGGGCGCCGCTGTACGCGTCTGCGGTGCACGCGTGGGCTCGGGTGGAGGCGAAGTGCGCGCGGGCTGCCGAGTATCTGGAGGCCATGCCCATCGAGCGGCAGATGGAGTCTCCGAAGCCGGGGACGGCCCCGCCGTTGGAGGTGTGGCGGCGGATGGAGGCGACCGCGCTGACGCACCGGGGCCGGCTGGGCCTAGATCCGCTGTCGGCGGCGCGGCTGGGGAAGGACGTTGCGGCGGCGAAGGTCGACATGGCGAAGTTGCTGTCGGATGCGCAGGCTGCGGTGGATGCGCGCGAGGCGGGTGAGGGGGCGTGACGGCGGTATGGGTGGTCGAGTCGCTGCTCGATCCCCGGGAGTTCGCGCGGCAGCTGGTGGGTGAGCCGTTGTGGCCGCATCAGCAGACGGTGGTGATGTCGCCGGCACGTACCCGGTGCATGGTGTGTGGCCGGCAGGCGGGGAAGTCGCGGACGTTGGCGATCATCGCCCTGCACACGGCGTTCACTCGGCGGGGGGCGCGGGTGCTGGTGTTGTCGGCGGGTGAGGACGCGGCGAAGGAGCTGCTGGCAGACATGCTCGACCTGGCGTCGAGTCCGCTGCTGGGGGGCTCGGTCGATGACGACAACAAGTCGACGATCACGCTCAGCAATGGGTCGGAGATTCGGTGCATTCCGGCGTCGCAGCGGCGTGCGCGTGGTCCGTCGGTGGATCTGTTGATCTTGGATGAGGCTGCGTCGATCTCGGATGAGCTGTGGCGGGCGATCCGGTACACGATCATCGCCCGGCCGGGCTCGAAGGTGGTGATGGCGGGGACGCCTTACGGCTCGCAGGAGCGGTTCTTCGCGCAGACGTTCCGGCTCGGCGAGAACCGGGCCGAGGGGTACGCGTCGTTCCATTGGCCGTCGCAGGTGTCGCCGCTGGTGGATGACAAGCTGTTGCAGGACTGGCGGCGCACTGATCCGGAGTGGGTGTACCGGCAGGAGGTGCTGGCCGAGTGGGTTGACGACCAGCAGGCTTACTTCTCGGCCGAGGAGCTTGAGGAGGCGGTCGCTGATTACGACCTGTTGGACGCTGACGCGGCTCGTGAGGCGTCGCCGTTCGTGGACGGTCCTGGGCACACGCGGTCGCTGGCGGTTGTTGCCGGGATCGACTGGGGGCTGCGGAACGACGCCAACGTCGTCGCGCTCATCGGAGCACTCGATGACTTCGGCCTGAACGACGAGATCCTCGGTGTCGGCCAGCGTGCCTACTTCGTCCCGTGGCTGGCCGGCCGCTCGGGGTGGGCGTGGCACGACTTCGCCTCGTATGTCGCGGATCTGGTCGAGGTCTACGACGTCAGAATGATCGCGAGCGAGATCAACGGTGTCGGTGATGCCGCCACTTCGATCTTGCGCCGAGAGCTGCAGGAGCGTCGCGTCTCGCCGGCGACTCCACTGGCTGAGGTGTCGATCGACAACCGGCGGAAGCAGGCCGGGTTCGGGCGGATCAAGTCGCTGCTGCAGCAGCGGCGGCTCGTGTTGCCTCGTCATCCTGATCTGCTGCGGCAGTTGAACTCGCTGCAGTTCGAGTACACCGAGTCTGGTGCGGTGCGGATCAGCGTGCCGGAGCGGCTCGGGCACGACGACTTCGCGATGAGCTTGCTGCACGCGGTGTCGTGCGCGAGTGACTTCGCGGTGGCGTCGTGGCACAACCCGGGTCGCAGCTTCTGGGCGCAGGTCGGCGAGTTCGATGACTGGAACCGGGCCTACGCGCGGTTCCGCGCGACCGCTCGGGAGCGTGTCGACCGAGATGACCTCGAGGTCGTTGAGACTGCCGGCGGGCTCGTTGTCCCGCGGTCTGCGCTACCGATGCAGGACTCGGCCATGTGGTGGCAGACGCCTGGGGGCTTCGAGAAGGGTGACACGTGGTGACCGGCGACGAGCCGCTGGATGGCGCTCTGCGTGCGCCTGGGGTCGCGTCGTGGGTGTTGCGTGCGGTGACGCGTGATCTGCGGGCTCGAGCGCGTGTGGATGGCGCGGTGCCGTCGTTTCCGCGGCAGGTGGAGCGTGCATTGGTGCTGCTGCAGGCGGTCGCCGACGACCCCGATGCTGACCTGTCCGGTAGCGGACACTCGGCCGCTACAACGAACAGCGTGACAGGCATGGAACCGACGTCGGTGGCTGCGGAGCGTGCTGGGTGTGGCGAGCGCCGCGCCCGGAGGTTGGCCGCATCTGGCCGTGTCCGCAGCCACCGCGTCAGTGATCGGTGCCTGTTGATCGACACCGATGGACTGATCCGAGCCACGAGGAGCGAACCGTGAGCGGCGCACAGACCAAGACCCCTGGCAACGGCGACGAACAACCGCGCCTGTCGCCGGGCGAAAACATGATCGCCCTGGCCAAGGCGGTCGAGGAGCACTACAAGCCGAAGACCGCCGAGAAGGAGCAGACCCGATGACCGTTGACGACGCGGTAGCGGCGGCCGAACAGGCCGACCAGGAAGCACGAGAGGCCGAGGCACTCGTCGTCGAGTTCGAGCAGCGGCTCGAGGCCGGCGACGAGACGATCACCGCCGAGCAGCTCGACGAGCAGTCGCGGATCTCGCGATTCGCGCGGCTCCGTGCAACGGGTGCGGCGACGAAGCGCGCCGCGGCCGAGCGGGCACTCGCCGTCGAGAGGGCGCAGGAGACGATCGAGCAGGTCGCGAGCATCGACACCTCGGACGCGGAGCTCGTGCAGGCGTGGGCGGCGGCGGTAGATGCGTTGCGCACGCTGGCCAAGCGCGCCACGGCACGGAGCGCGACGATCTGGCACAACTCGAACGAGTTGGTCGCCGCCGACGTGCGGTTGCAGCGGGCGGGCGCCGAAGCCTTGTCCACGTTCGGGGTGCTGGGCGCCATGTACGGGGGCGAGACGGGTTACCGCATCCCGGATCGCGGCATCAACGTGTCCGACGTGGCGCCTGCTGTCCTGATCGCGACCGCGGTCGAGGCCGGTGTGGTCGGCGAAGTGCGTGACTTCTCGTCGATCACCCTGACCAGTTCGCGGCAGCTGGCGGGAAGCACACTCACGGGCCGTGTCGGCGGGTGGGATGCCGCAGCGCGCGGAGTGCTGACCGGCGAGGGGGCGCGGGCATGAGCGCCGGCCCGGTCGTCGTGGGCGGCGGTCCGCTGCGGGACGCCGCGGTCGACGGGCACGCTCCCGGTGAACTGCACACCGTCGTCGGTGTCGGTGATCCGCATGGGCCGGGTGTGCGCTGCATCCAGGTCGGGACACGCGAGTGGGAGGCGCTCGTCGTCGCCGACCGTGCCAACGGGGCGGACGGTGACGTCGCGTGACGGCGGGCGAGTGCACCCGACGCTCCGTGCATGACGTTCTGCAGTACGCGATGCGGCTGCAGGCGGCGGGGGACCTCGAGGAGGTCCGCACCATGATCCGGCGCCGGCTTGCCGGTCGGAATCGGGTGGAGCGTCTGGACTTCGAGGCTGTGCTCGCGTGGACCGCGGCCGAGCTTGCCACGTTCGCGATCGTTGACGACGAGCGCCGTGCTTCGTTCCTCGATCAACTGACGTGGACTGATGCAGAGCTGCGGGCGCGACTGCGCGATCTTCCGGACGGCGCGTAGTGAGCGGCGAGACTGAGACCGGCCATATCGTGGCGTACCTGTCCCTGGACGATTCGGCGTGGGCGCGGACGATTCGGCAGGCCCGCCGGGATCTCGACGCGCTGCGGCACGAGCGGGACATCGACGTGCGGGTACGGGTCGACGACAACGGCGCGCAGGCGCAGCTCGCCGCGATCCGCGCCGAACTGGACCAGCTCCGGGCACGGTCGCGGACGGACATCCGGTTCCGCAACAACGCCCGGCAGACCCGCAGCGACATCGGCAGCATTGGCAGCAGCGCGGACTCGTCCCGCTCCCGTGTCGGGTTGCTGTTCGACGCGATCGTCCTGCTGGGGTCGGCGGCCGCCCCGTTGGCCGCGGTGGGTGGCGGCATCCTCGCCGGCCTCGTCCCCACCCTCGCGTCGACCGCGCTCGGGATCGCCGGCATCAGCGACATGGCGAAGTCCGGCGCCCTCGACATCTCCCGCTACGGCGACGACGTGACCACGTTGAAGCAGGAGCTGACGACGCTGAAGGCGGTCACCGCGGTACCGCTGCTCGACGGACTGGAGTCCGGGCTGGCGAACTCCGCACCCCTGTTCAAGGTGATCAACACCGACGCGCACCAGATGGCGGGGCAGATCGGTGAGATCGCGAGCAACGCCGGTCCCGCGCTGCTCAACATCCTGACGCAGCTGGACCCGTTGTTCGCCAGCATGGGCGCCGAGCTGGTGCGCGGGTCGAACGGGTTGGAGCGGTGGGCGGCGTCGTCCACCGGTGTGCAGGACTTCGTCGCCTACGTGCAGGCCGAGTTGCCGAACGTGGAGCAGACGCTCGGGAACCTGCTCGAGACGATCGTGCATGTCGGGCAGGGCGCCGGGCCGATGGGACACGTGACGCTCGAGGCGATCTCGGCGGTGTCGTCGGCGATCAACTCGCTTCCGCTGCCGGTGCTGCGGGCCATCGTGCCGCTCCTCGTCGCGTGGCGGGTCGCGTCGCTCGGGTTGCGCGCTACCACGGCCGTGGTGGGCGCGATCGGGTCGGCGTACACGCAGGCCGCCGGGCGGGCGCAGGCGATGGGCGCCACGTCGATGGCGGCCAGCCTCGAGATGCGGTCGGCTTCCGCGGCGGCCGCGGCCCAGGTCGCGGCAGACAACCTGGCGCAGGCCGAGTCGGCGCTGACGGCGGCGCGTGCGCAGCAGGGCGCTTCAGCGTCGTTCATCGCGTCGAAGGCGGAAGAGGTCGCCGCCGCCCGTGCCGCGGCCATCCAGACCGCTGCAGCGGCCGAAGCGTCCGCCGCGCGCACCGTCGCGGCCGGTCGTGTCGCCGCGATGGGGTGGCGGGCCGCGCTCGGCCCCATCGGCGCCCTCGTCCTGATCCTCGGATCACTGGCGTTCGCGATGGGTGACTCGTCCGATGAGACAGACGACGCGACGAAGGCGAATCAGAACTACACGGAGTCGGTCAAGCAGTCCACCGACGCCTTGTCGAACGCAAACCTGCAGGCCACGGCGAAGACCCTGCAGGACAACAACGCGCTCAAGGTGCTCGACCGACTCCACGCTGGCAATCAGCAGCTCGGCACGAGCTACGGGACGCTCGCTAACGCCGTCAACGGCAGCAAGAGTGACTTCGACCAGCTCTACCAGTCCCTCCTCGACATCGCTGGCCTCGACAAGCTCCCGGACAACCTCGCCGACCTGGACAAGGGCGGTCAGAAGCTCAACGAGACGCAGAAGGCGGCGGTTGACCTCGCGGACAAGCTCCGGACAACCCGAGCGTCTCTCCACGAGAACATCGACGCCCAGAAGGCGTACAACCAGGCGCAGTCCGAGAGCGTGCGACTGGCTGCCGGCGGCAGTCCCGCTCAGCAGGCCATGGCTCGCGCCCTGAACATGACCGGCGCCGAGTACCTCGCTGCCACGAAAGCCGCGAAGCAGAACACCGACCAGACCAACGCGCAGGCCCAGGCCATGCGCGTCGCGAGTGATGCCGCCGGGCTGCTCGACCAGGCGTTCAAGAAGCTCAACGGCGAGACGCTCGACATCGCGGACGCGAGGATCGCGCAGGCGAACTCGCTGGCCACGTTGACGAAGGGTCTCAAGGACAACGCCACCGCGTGGTCGTTGAGTACCGAGGCTGGACGCAACAACCAGCAGAACGTGAACAGCGCCATTCGCTCAGCGCAGGCTCTCGGCGAGGCCGTATCCGGCGGCTCCAAGATGACCCGAAAGGGCATCGAAGCCACCCGCGAAGCCCTCACGCAGGAACGCGCACGGTTGAAGGCGATGGGCGCATCCGCGGGCGCGATACGCCGAGTCGACCGCGCGCTGTCCGATCTGAACAAGATCCCAGCCAAGAAGATCGCGACGACAGTCGACACCACGACGGCACAGGCACGCATTCGCGATCTGACGGCGAAGGTGAACGCCATCAAGCAGGGGAAGGTGCCGGGGGTCACGGCCAACACGGCCGTCGGCAAGGCGCTGATTGCCCGCCTCAACGACCAGATCAACTCGTTGCAGCAGAACCGGGTTCCGCAGGTCTCGGCGCTCACCGGCCCAGCCGAGTCCGCGCTTCAGCGTGTCCAGAACTACCTCAACGCTCTGCACGACAAGAGCGTGAACGTCACGGTGCACCACAACGGCACCGTCTCGACCGGGGGCGACTCTGGCCGCTCCAAGGGTGGGCAGAAGTTCGAGGCGGCGAAGGGCGGTCCGGTGCATCGGGCCGCCGGCGGCGACGTGGGCATGGTCTACGGTCCCGGCACTGGCACCTCGGACGACGTGCCCGCCATGCTCGTCGACGGCTCCTACCGGCAGCCGTACCGCCTCTCCAACGGGGAGTGGATCTCGACCGCCGACGCCACGAAGCGGAACCGGTCCGCGCTCGAAGCCGCGAACCGTGGCGCCACCCTCGACGTCGTCGCGATGGCCGCCGGCGGCCGTGTCGGACAGATCACCACCACCCGCGGGTCCGGGAAGAAGGACAAGGCCGACTACCGGTACGGCGGCAAGACCTACGACACCATCACCGCCGCCCAGAACGCCCGCGCCACCGACATCAAGGCCGTCCTCAAGCTCACCACCCAGATCGACACCAAGGGCCTCCGCGCCTTCAGCGACGCCGTCGACGGCACCACCAGCCAGGCGCGGGCAGCGTTCCGGCGGCTCTACGACCAGATGGACGACGCCGGCGCCTCCGACCGGGCCCTCGCCCACCTGCGGAAGCTCGACGCCGCGCTCCTCACCCATACCCGCCGCCGTGACGCGCTCCGCGCCCAACTCGGCTCCCCGTCCCGCTCGAACAGCACCGCCTACGACAAGCTCGAGGCCGCCCGTTCCGCCTACTCGTCGACGTACACGCAGGCCCGCGACGCCGCGCGGGGCACCTTCAACGTCGCATCTGCTGGCGTGACCGACCAGCAGGCCACCCCGACGTTCGGGTCGATGCAGGCCGCCGCCCGGCAACAGGCACTCCTCGTCACGAAGTACGTGGCCGGGGTGCGGGCGTTGGCGAAGAAGCTGGGGAAGTCGCAGACGGGCCGGGCGATGCTTCAGCAGATCATCGACGCCGGGCCGGGCGCCTACCCGCAGGTGCGGGCGTTGCTGTCCGCATCCGCGTCGGACCTGTCGTCGCTGGTGTCGTCGCAGCGGACGATCAACGAACGGTCGTCGGCGTTCGGGACGTTCGCCGCGGACACCTTCAACAAGGCGGGGGTGACGACCGCGCAGCGGCGGGTCAACGACCTGAAGCGTGACATCGCCGCCGAGGACCGCCGCGCGGACCGCACCGCACGCGTCATGGCGAAGGCGGCACGCGCCGAGCTGCGCAACATCAAGCTCGACATCTACATGGACGGCAAGAAGGTCGGCACCGCGTCCCGCAAGGGCAACAAGAAGAACGACCGGCGACGCTGACTCAGCCTTGCAGTCCGGGGGACCAGGCCCGTCGAGTGGTGGGAACTGTCGGACCGGCCGCATACGGTCGGTCCACCCGCCGACGCCAGGTCGGCGAACGAAGGGGGTAGCTGTGGCAGACCGAGACGAAGCCGAAGACGCCGTGATGGAAGCGCTGCACGAGGCGGCCAAGCTCGCCACGAGGCACCTCAAGAACCAGACTGCAGGGTCACATGCGGTCGAGTATGCGAGCGCCGTGCGAGAGCTCGCCGAGGCTGTGGCTTGGCTGGACGCACCGCAGAACTCGCACTGACGAGTACGCTCGGCGGCGACGGGGCGTCCCTCCGCGACGCGGGGGATTGGCGCCCCATCGCTCACTGCAGGTGGATCTCCGCGAGCTGACCGCCGCCCTAGTCGGCGGGATCACCACACACACCGGCCGGCAGCCGCATCGCTGCCGCGGCCAGGGTGAGCCTGCGGAAGGTGTTCAGGTAGCGGAGCGGTGGCACGATGACGTAGCGCACCGTTACGCTCCCGCGCATGGCTGAACTCGACTACGCGTTTCTGGCTGAGTTCGCCAGCATCCAGCCGAACGGCACCCTCAATGTGCTGAACGCCAGCTACACAAGCGTGACCGTGCCGATGCTGCCGGGCCAACATCTGCTGTCGATTGCTGGCCGCGTTCGCGCCCAGGAGGGTGAACCCCCGAATCAGCTGACCATTCGAGTTCGGAATGCGCCAGTCTTCGAACTGGCGATGGAAGTGCCGCTTGCAGACTCGTCTGCCAGTCGGCCATACGACGGCAAGGTCGGTCGACTGTTCGCGCTGACCACCCTCATTCCGACTCCGGCGGCGGGCCTGTACGAGGTGCTAGTGGAGCTCGACGGCGAGCAAGTTCGCCGACTGGCCTTCGATGTGGAACTGCAGCCTCAGGCGCGATGAGACTCCGGATCCTGCCGCACGCCCGCGTGCGGATGCGTGAGCGTGGGATTTCCGAGCTGGACATAACAGAGGCTTTACGCAATCATCATTCAGACGAGACGACACCGAAGAACAGCATCCGCTACATCGGACCTGGAGTAGATGGACGGGACCTGAAGGTTTGGGTACGTCACCCGGGACTAGCTGTGGATGACGTGACCGTCAAGTCCGTAGCATGGAAGGATTGAGTCATGCCCGCCATCAACATCACTGCCACCGTCGACCTGGCGGCTGAGGCCGCCTACATCCGATTCTGTGACGGCGAGGTCGCTCGGACCGTCGAGGTCACCGACGAGGTCCAGATCGACTTGGACGCGTTCGCGATGGCGCTCGGCATCGAAATCCTCGATCTGCAGGCTGAGATCCCCTTCCAGCGGCTCATCACTGAGTACCACGTTCCGATCGAGGCGATCGACGCGCTTCGCGCCATTCGCCCGTCGGTTGCCGGGTACTTCCGCATCGGTCAGAGCGGCGACGGATCTCTGGTCACCGGGGGGATGCGCGCGCCCGTGCCGGCCTAACTGTCTGACCGCCGGGTCTGCTCGGCTGCGAGACGGGCACGGACACGGTCGGCCGCCGGCGACAGCAACCGCCGCAACTCGGCCTTCCGTTCCGACGTCAACCGCGGCCACGTCGCGACCTCCGCGCGGATCCGCTGCGCGCGCTCTTCGGCGGTCTCGACCGGGCGCTTCGGGGTGGTCATGCGAGCCAACGTAGCTACGCCCCGCCCTCCGTCTATCTCGGAGGGCGGGGCGCTTTGGGTCAGCGGCTAGTTAGCTAACAAGCCTCCCGCCGTGGCTGCCAGGCCGGCCATGCGCTCGTGCGCGTCGTTGAGGGATGCCCGCATGTAGATCTGCGTGGTCTGCAGCGACGCGTGGCCGAGGAGCTGCTGGACGAGCAGCACGTCCCGGGTCATCCGGACGACCTCAGTAGCGAAGTAGTGCCGGAGCGAGTGCATCGTCGACTCGATACCGATGCTGGTCATGAACTTGCTCGACTGGATGGACAGCTGCGACGCCGTGAAGGGCGTCCCGTCGCGCTTGAGCACGATCGGGCCGAGTCGGCGCCGCGAGGCCGGCACGAGTTCCGCCACCACTGGCGGTAGCAGCGGGACGATGCGCTCGTACCCGCCCTTGCCGTGGATGAGGGCTGTGGGTTGCGGGGCCGTCAGGTTGAGGTCTTGGCCCGTCAGACGCGTGACCTCACCGCATCGCAACCCGGCGAATGCCGCCAGGACGTAGGCCAACCGAAGCCCACCCGTCGCGCATGCCAGCAGCGTCCGCAGGTCGCCCTCGTCGATCGGGTGAGGAAGCCCCTGCCTAGGGCGCACCCGCACCATCCTCGACGTCGGATCGCGCAGCACGCGCTCGGTCGACACCGCCCACGCGTAGAACGCCCGGACGTGGCGGGTGTACACGTCCACACTCGCCCGCGCGAGGTGACTGTAGGACTGCTGGAACCGCTCGAGCTGCTCCGGCGACGCGCCGAGCAGCAGCGTCGGCGCCAGCCAGACCGACAACCGGCGCAGGAACTCCGACCGGTCGCTGATCGTGACCGGTGACAGCTTGTTCGTCAGCATGTGCCGCTCGAACTCGTCGAGTACCGGGTCATAGGGGGTCATCGGGCGTCTCCCATCGTGGCAACGGTGTCGAGCACGGTCTGAGCGAACTCGGCGGCCTGCTGCGGGGACAGCGCGCGGTCGTCCTCGCCGACGTACACCTCGACGGGGCTCCGCGTGAGGCTGACCGCTCCGTCGCCACTGATGCTGACGCTGTCGGTGGCGAAGATCGTGACGGCGCGCCCGACCGGGCTGACTGCGGTGTGCTCCCACCGGATGCCGCCCTCGACGTCCTCGTGGGTAGTCGCCCACGAGGGAGCCTGGCCCGCGCTCGGCGGTTCCCGCCCCTCGACGACCCTGCGCAGCAGATCGCCGGCCGCTTCGATCGCCCGGGCGAGATCCAGCGCCTCCTCCGGCGTCTCCGCCTGGTCGTAGTAGAACGCGACGTAGGCCGGTACCAAGGTGACCCGGCCCGCCTCGTGCCGCTCGTCCTGGACCACGGCCGCGGCCGTTCGCCCGAAGACGTGGGTGTGGATCCGGAACTTCACGGACGGGTCGTTCCAGTCCGAGGACTCGAAGTCCGTGCGGTGGTCGGGGTTGGTGTCGCTGCACCACCACGGACACGGGGGCATGGCGGCGGGGCTCAGGTCCGTGGTCGGCCCGCCGATGGCGGGAGAGGACTGTCCGGCTTGCTCGGTACGTTCTGACATGGGTCCTGCCTTCCTGTTCGCGCAGGGGAGTGCGATCAAGGCCTCGGCCCGGTGTTCCAGCACCGGCCGGGGCCGTCTTCGTGCCTGGGGTCAGGCGTGAGGGGATGTGGTCACGAAAGTGGTCACACACGAACGGGTGCGACCCGTGACGAACGGGGACAAGGGACAGGCGGCGCCCGCGCACAGGCCCGAGATTCCGGGCGACGCGGGGTCACGAGGGATCACCCGGTACGTCGGGCCTGCGACTCGTAATGAGGTTGTCCGGGGTTCGATTCCCCGAGGCGGCTCCATCCCTTCCCCGTCCCGGTGTCCGGTGCGACGCCCGGGCGGCCCGGCCGCGGCGAACTCGTCGGAATCAGGGGTTGCGCCCCCGCCCGACCTTGTGTAAGGTTTTTGTTAGGCAGTTCGGTGCCAGTATCTGGAAAGACTCAGCACCGGCCTCGAGCGTTCCGACGCTCGTGTCTGCGCGAACCCGTTGATCGGGGGAACAACGGAGATACCCGCCGCAGCCTGCCGAAACGTGGCCGCCCCGCCACTCGCCTCGTGCGAGCGGCGGGGCGGTTCTTCGTTGTCGCGCGGAGTTCGGGTCGGCGGTCGCTACTGCTCGATCTGCAGCACGCCGACGAGGCCGGTGGCGGCCAGCACCCGGTGCACCTGGGGCTGCAGGTTGCGCAGCCGCAGCGCGACGCCGACATCCTGCGCCTGCTGGTTGAGCCCCACGAGGAAGCCGATGCCCACGGAGTCCAGGAAGCTGACCTGGGTCAGGTCGAGCATCAGGACCTCGGGCGTCTCGGCCGTGAGCGCGGAGCTGACCTTGGCCTGGGCCTCGGACGCGGTGCGGATGTCGATCTCGCCCGCGAGGTCGACGATCGTGACGCGCTGCGAACTCACGCGCGCGACCCTATCGGGCGGTCGTCGGGCGTCGACAGGGTCGTTCGGCGTGCTGGACACGGTCGTGGCACCCCGCTCACGCCGGCGCGAGGCTGAAGTCGGCGAAGTCGAAACCGGGCGACACGACGCAGGCGACGAGGACCGCCTCGGCCCCGGCGGGGCGCGCGGTCTGCCATTCCTCGCCCTGCACCAGGTGCTGGCCGCCGACGTCCAGCCGCACCTCGGCGCCGGCCACGGGGGCGTCGGCGGTGCCGCCGACGGTGAGCAGCAGCGCCCCGCCGCCCTGCCAGAGCCACAGCTCGGGCGAGCGGACGCGGTGCCAGGCCGAGTGCTGTCCCGGCTCGAGCAGGAAGGCGACGCAGGTGGCGAGCGGGCGCGTGCCGGCGGGCGTCTCGACCGTCGCCTCGTGCCGCCACGTCTCGCGGTACCACCCGCCCTCGGGGTGGGGCTGCATGCCGAGCGCCCGCGGGTCCAGCGTGGTCATCAGCGGTGGATCCGCACGCGTGTGCCGACCGGTGCCCAGCGGTACAGCCACGCCATCGTCTTCGCCGGGACGTGCGTGCAACCGTGCGAGCCGCGGGTGCGGTACTTCTGGCTGCCGTAGGCGAACGTCTGCCAGGACGAGTCGTGCAGGCCGTACGCGCCGTCGTAGGGCATCCAGTACTTCACCGGGTAAGCGCCGCCGGCCGCGGGATGCAGCGTGGTGTCGCGCTGCTTGGCGGAGATGCGCCAGGTGCCGCGCGGGGTCGCGTAGCCATGCGCGCTCGCCCCGGTCGTGACGCGGGTCGTGCGCACCAGCCGGCCGGACGCGCACATCCGGGCGAGCTGGCGGCTGATGTCGATGTCGATGGTCTTGCCCGACAGCTTCGGGCACGCCCTGGACTTCTTCGGCGTGCTCGCGGTGCTCGCCGCGACCTGGCGCTCGGTGGCGGCCTGTCGCTGCGCGCCCGACGCGGGCGAGGTCATGACCGACAGCGTCGCCCCGGCCGCGGCGGCGAGCGCCACCGCCAGCAGGGCGACGAGCCATGCGCGCACGGGAGCCTCCTTCTCGGATCGCCGCAGTCTAGGGGCGGGACGGCCCGCGACGGCGGGTCGTCGTCACCGGGTCGACGGTCGCCGCATCGGCGTGTGCGGGATGCCGTCCTCTTGGTAATCGGCACCGGCACGCCCGAATCCAAATCGGCCGTACCAATCAGCCAGCTGTGATTGCGCTTCCAGCACGGTCTCCCCGTCGCCCACGAGCTCGAGCGCGCGAGTCATCAACCGGGCGGCCGACCCCCGGCCGCGTGCCGCCGAAGCGGTGGCGACGCGGCCGATGCGGGCGGTGCCGTCGGGATCGCGCAACAGCCGCAGGGTGGCGAGGACGGCACCGTCCTCGTCGGCGATCCACAACTGCCGGGCGTCGTCCTCGGCGTCGCGGCCGTCCGGGTCGAGGTAGACGCAGTCCTGCTCCAGCACGAAGACCTCCGAGCGGAGCGCCAGGATGCGGTAGAGGACGACGGGGTCGAGGTCGCGCAGCAGACCGTCGTGCACGGCGGGCAGCGGGTCGGGGCTCACCCGCGCAGCCTGGCAGACGACGGGGCGAACCCGGTTGGCCCCACGCGGGCGCGGTCGCGACGGCCGGTCAGCCGCGCTGGCGTGGGGCCAACCACGCCGCGTGCCGCGCTGGGATGGGGCCAACCACGCCGCGTGCCGCGCTGGGATGGGGCCGACCGCGCCGGGGCCGCGTCGTGTTGGATGGGGTCATGACCAAGCCAGTGATCGAGTACCCGGGCGGGGAACCGCCGGCCGACCTCGTCGTCGAGGACCTCACCGTCGGCGACGGCACCGAGGCCAAGCCCGGCGACCGGGTCGAGGTGCACTACGTCGGCGTCGAGTTCGACACCGGCGAGGAGTTCGACGCCTCGTGGAATCGCGGCCAGTCCATCGAGTTCCCGCTGCAGGGGCTCATCCAGGGCTGGCAGGAGGGCATTCCCGGCATGAAGGTCGGCGGTCGCCGCCAGCTCACCATCCCGCCGGCGAAGGCCTACGGTCCGGCGGGCGCGGGGCACCGGCTCTCGGGCAAGACGCTCGTCTTCGTGATCGACCTGCTCGACGTCAAGTAGCAGCACCCTCGGGGGCCGCACCGGTCAGCTCACGGCGAGCCGGTCGCCGTCCACGAGCGCGTCGGCCTGCTTGAGCTGACGCGACACCGGGCTGATGGCCAGGCTCTGCACGCCCTCGATCGCGCCGACCGTCTCGGTCACCATCCGGTACAGGTGCTCGACGTCGCGGCACACCACGCTCGCCATGAGGTTCTGCGGCCCGGTGACCGCGCCGGCGAAACCCACCTCCGGGGCCGAGGCGAGGGCGGTGCCCGCGGCGTGCAGCCGGGACGGCGGCACCGTCAGCCACAGCGTCGCCGACGCGTGCATCCCGATCGCCGCCAGGGCGATGTCGACGTCGAGGTAGGCGGCGCCGTCCTCGACCAGCGTGCGCAGCCGTCGCGCCGCGCGTGCCTCGGTCGTGCCCGCGGCGTCGGCCAGGGTCGCGTAGGAGGCGCGCGCGTCCGCCTTCAGCACGTCGAGCATCGCCGTGTCGCCGGGGCGGAACTCGAAGCGACGGTCCTCGGCGCACGGGCGCAGCGCCATCGTCGCGGTGGCGGCGGCAGCCTGCTGCGCGTCGAGCAGGTCGGCGAGCCCGGCCCAGTCGTCCGCGGGTGACGTGCCCACCCCCACGTAGCGGTGCAGCAGCATCGCAGCGCTGATGTCGAGCACCGGCGCCGAGCGGGGCAGGCGGTGCATCAGCAGTTCGTCGCGCGACTCCTGCGAGCGGGCGCGCAGCACCCACAGCACCTCGGCACCGCCGGCGGCGAGCGTCACCCAGCTGACGTCGTCGCGACGGGCGAGCGCCTGCGCCAGCGACTCCGCGCCGCTCGGACGGCACTTGGTGCGCACCGTCCAGTTGGTCTGCCCGAACGCGGTCGGCCGCAGGACGACGGTGACGCGCACGATCCCGCCGCCGACCAGCCGCCGGTACCGGCGCGCCACGGTCTGCTCCGACAGGGCGAGGATGTCGGCCACGGTACGGAACGGGATCCTCGGTGACAGCTGCAGGCAGCGGATGATCTGCGCATCGACGACATCGATGCTGGCGGTTTCGGACAACATGACCGTCGATTGTGGCGGATTCCGCCACACGACGGCAATTCGGTGCGTCCGGCGTCCGACCCCGGGCCGATAGTGGTCCGCGGTTCGTCGATCCCGGTGCCTCGTGCTCGTCGGGACGGTGAAGAGGACGACTGGGGAAGGACCCGACATGCGCAAGTGGTTGCCGTTGCTCACGGTGTGCCTGGGCACGTTCATGCTGCTCATCGACGTGACGATCGTGAACGTCGCGCTGCCCGACATGGCCACCGATCTGCAGACCTCGTTCGCGTCGCTGCAGTGGGTGGTCGACGCGTACGCGCTGGTGCTCGCCGCGCTCGTGCTGGGCACCGGCTCGATCGCCGACCTGGTGGGGCACCGGCGGGCCTACATCGCCGGGCTGGGGCTCTTCGCGGTGTCGTCGCTGGTGTGCGGGCTCGCGCCGAACGCCGGCGCCCTGGTCGCGGCGCGGGCCGTCCAGGGGCTCGGCGCCGCGGCGATGTTCGCGACGACCTTCGCCCTGCTCAACAGCAGCTACCACGGCCGCGACCGCGGCACCGCGTACGGCATCTGGGGGGCGGTGGCCGGCGCGTCGGCCGCGGTCGGCCCCATCGTCGGCGGCCTGCTCACCGAGGGCGTCTCGTGGCGCTGGATCTTCTTCGTCAACCTGCCGGTCAGCCTCGTCGCGATCGCGCTGTGCGTCGTCGTGCTGCGCGACTCGCACGCGCCGGTGCGCGCTCGGGTGGACGTGCCCGGCATCGTCGCGTTCACGGCGGCGGCGGCCTCGTTGACCTACGGTCTGATCGAGGCCAACGAGAACGGCTGGGGCGAGGTCGGCAGCTGGGGCTGGCTCGTGGCCACGCCGGTGCTGCTGGCGGTGTTCGTCGCCGTCGAGCTGCGGACCCGGGCACCGATGCTCGACCTGTCGCTGCTGCGCAACGGTCCCTTCGTCGGGGTGCTGCTGGCCGGCATGTTCGTCACGCTCTGTGCGTTCGCGTCGTTCACGTACACGACGATCTGGCTGCAGTCGGTCGTCGGGCTGAGCCCCATCGAGTCCGGTCTCGTGGGGCTGCCGCTGTCGCTCGCGTCCTTCGGCGTGTCCGCGGCGATCGGCCGCTTCCTGCACGGCACCCGTCCCGGCCCGATCATCGGGGGTGGCCTGCTGCTCATCGGGCTCGGCGGCCTGCTCGGCGGGATGCTCGTGCACGGCAGCGCCACCTGGCCCGCGCTGCTGCCCGGGTTCTTCCTCGTCGGCGTGGGCGTCGGGCTGGCCACGCCGACGCTGAGCTCGGCGGCGATGAGCGCGGTGCCGGTGCAGCGCGGCGGCATGGCGGCTGGGGCGGTCAACACCGCCCGGCAGCTGGGCTTCGCGCTCGGCATCGCCGGTCTGGGCTCGGTGTTCGCGGCGCGTTCGGCCCACGTCCTCGCCGACCACCGGGTGCCGGCGTCGGACGCGGTCTCGCGGGCGGTCTCGGGCGGTCAGGCGCACGGCGTCCTGGCCCAGGCGCCGGCGGCCGTGCGCGGCGCGCTCGACGACGCGATCCACGCCGCCTCCGTCCAGGGCGTGCAGTGGACGCTGCTCGTCTCCGGCGTCCTCGGCGTCCTCGCCGCACTGGCGGTGTTCGTCCTCGTCCGCCCGCCGGCCGAGGCGGGTCGCCACGAGCCGGCGGCGCTCGGCGCCGACGAGCTGGACGCCGCCCCCGCCTGACCCTCCCCGTGGCCGTTGCGGCGCGGTTGATCGCGGCCACACCGCGGGGCAAGCGCGGATGGGGGCTGTGGACAACCTCTGCTCCGCTCCTTCGACGCGTCACGATCGCCGGCATGGGTGGGCTCCCGGACCCCGATCGGTACCTGGACCACGTCCTCGTCGACGCCGTTCCCGGTGGTCCCGGGAGGCCGGGACCGGGTCCGGCTCGGCAGTGGCAGAGCTGGTGGCACGCGGCGGCGCGCGGCGCCGGGGAACCGCTCCGTACGGCGGCCGGCCGCGGCTTCGTCCTCACCACCGCCGAGCTCGCCGCCCTGGGGGTGACCCGCTCGGCGGCCCGGGCGGCCGTCTGTCGGGGCGACTGGTCGATCCCGGCCAGGGGGACGGTGGCGCCGTTGCGTGTCGTGGGGTCCGGCGACGTGCGACTCGACGCACGGCGGCGGCACGCCCTCCACGCGGCGGCGCTGTGCCGTGGCCGCCGTGAGCACGTCGTCGCGGCGGCGAGCTCAGCCGTCCTGCACGGCCTGCCGGTCCTGCGATTGCCGACGGCGCCCGAACTGCTGGCGCCGGCGCGCCTCGGCCTCGGGCGCCGCGCGGCGGGGCACGCGTACGGCGCAGGGCTGTCCGACGCGGAGGTGACGTCGTGGTTCGGGGTACCGGTGACCACGGTGGCGCGGACCCTCGTCGACCTCGCCCGTCACGATGCGCGCGGCGGCATCATGGCGGCCGACTCCGCGCTGCGCGAGCGGGTGGCCACCGTGGCCGCGATCGATCGGGCACTGGCCGGCGCGCTCGGCTGGCCCGGCGTCCGCCAGGCGCGCGCCGTGCTGGGCCTGGCCGACCCCCTGGCCGAATCGCCCCTCGAGTCGGTGGTGCGCCTCGCGCTGTGTCGAGCCGGGTTCCCGTCACCCCGGCTGCAGTACGTGATCGGCGGCTACCGGGTCGATTTCTGTTGGCCCGAGCAGCGGTTGGTCCTCGAGGCCGATGGCCGCGACAAGTACACCGCCGACGCGCTGTGGCGCGAGAAGCGGCGCGAGCACGCGCTGCGCTCGCGGGGCTGGCGGGTCGAGCGCATCCTGTGGGAGGACGTGCTGCGGCACTGGCCCGTCACGGCAGCGAGGCTGAGAGCGGCGCTGGCCCCACGGTGACCTGCTTGCCCTTCGCCGTGGTCGCGCTCGGGGTTGCTAACGCGGCCACGCCGAGGGGCAGGACGACGGCCAGATGCGGCGTAGACTCCCCGCCGGAGCGCTCGTGAAAGCGTTCACAAACTCTTCCCCGTTCGGCAGGAGCCCCCCAGCATGTCGGTCCCCACGGCGGAGGTCCGCCCCGAGTCGCTGACCGCCGATGAAGGCAACGACGCCGACGTGATCGTCGTCGGCGCGGGTCCGGCGGGCAGCAGCGCCGCGTACTGGCTGGCGAGCGCGGGCCTGTCCGTCGCCCTGATCGAGAAGACCGAGTTCCCGCGCGAGAAGGTGTGCGGCGACGGCCTCACCCCCCGCGGCACCCGCGCGCTCGTCGACATGGGCATCGACGTCAGCGAGGCCAACGGCTGGCTGCACAACCGCGGACTGCGCGTCATCGGCGGCGGTCAGCGGCTGCACCTCGACTGGCCCGACCTCACCAGCTTCCCGCCGTTCGGACTGGTCCGGCCTCGCGCCGACCTCGACGCGATGCTGGCCGAGCAGGCGGTCAAGGCCGGTGCGCGACTCTACGAGCGCACCAGCGTCACCGACCCGATCCAGGACGCGACCGGTCGCGTCGTCGGCGTCACCGGTCGGACGGCGGACAAGAAGCCGGTCACCTTCCGCGCGCCGCTCGTGCTGACCTGCGAAGGCGTCAGCGGCAAGCTCGCGCAGAAGCTCGGCGTGCACCGCAACGACAAGCGCCCCCTCGGCGTGGCCGTCCGCCGCTACTACACGAGCCCGAAGACGCACGACGACTATCTCGAGTCGTGGCTGGAGCTCTGGGACGGCAAGCCCAACGAGTCCGACCTGCTGCCCGGTTACGGCTGGATCTTCGGCATGGGCGACGGGACGGTCAACGCCGGCCTGGGCGTGCTGAACTCCAGCAGCGGCTTCGGCAAGACCGACTACCGCGCCATGCTGACCCGCTGGCTCGACAACACTCCCGAGGAGTGGGGCCTGCGCGAGGAGAACGCCGTGGGCAAGACCGGCGGCGCCGCGCTGCCGATGGGCTTCAACCGCACCCCGCACTACGTCGACGGCCTGCTCATCGTCGGCGACTCGGGTGGCTCGGTGAACCCGTTCAACGGCGAGGGCATCCCCTACGCGATGGAGTCGGGCAAGTACGCGGCCGAGGCTGCCGTCCAGGCGCTGGCCCGGCCCGACGGCCCCAGCCGTGAGCGCGCGCTGCAGCAGTACCCGGCGCGCATGCGCGAGGAGTGGGGCGCCTACTACCGGCTCGGGGCGGTGTTCGTGAAGCTGATCGGCAATCCGGCCGTCATGCGTGCGTGCACCCGCCACGGCCTGCCCCACCCGGCGCTGATGCGGTTCGTCCTCAAACTGCTGGCGAACCTGACCGACCCGCACGACGGGGACGTCTCCGACCGCGTCATCACCGCGCTCACCAAGCTGACCCCGGCGGTCCGTTAGGCATGCCTAAGCCCAAGTTCCGCCTGAGTGCGGGGATAGCCTGGGGTTCGCGCCCCCCGATTCCGTCCGAGAAGGGAGAGCAGCGCTAGATGCTCGCGCCCTACCTGCCGATCGTCCTGCTGTTCGCACTGGCCTTCGGCTTCGCGTTCTTCTCGGTCGCCATCGCCCCGTTCACCGGGCCGAAGCGTTACAACAAGGCCAAGCTCGACTTCTACGAGTGCGGCATCGAGCCGACGGAGCAGCCGCTCGGCCCGCAGCGGTTCCCGATCAAGTACTTCCTGACGGCGATGCTGTTCATCGTCTTCGACATCGAGATCATCTTCCTGTACCCCTACGCCGTGTCGAACAAGGCGCTCGGACTGTTCGGGCTGGTCGAGATCATCCTGTTCATCGTCACCGTGTTCTCCGCGTACGCCTACGTCTGGCGCCGCGGCGGACTGGACTGGGACTGATAAGCCATGGGTCTAGAAGAGAAGCTGCCGGACGGCGTCCTGCTGGCCAGCGTCGAGAAGCTGGTCAACTGGACGCGCAAGTCCTCGCTGTGGCCGGCGACGTTCGGTCTCGCCTGCTGCGCCATCGAGATGATGACCTTCGGCGCGCCGCGATTCGACTCCGGCCGCTTCGGCATGGAGGTCTTCCGCCCGTCGCCGCGGCAGGCCGACCTGATGATCGTCGCCGGGCGCGTCAGCCAGAAGATGGCGCCGGTGCTACGCCAGATCTACGACCAGATGCCCGAGCCCAAGTGGGTGCTCGCGATGGGCGTGTGCGCGTCGAGCGGCGGCATGTTCAACAACTACGCGATCGTCCAGGGCGTCGACCACGTCGTCCCCGTCGACATGTACCTGCCCGGCTGCCCGCCGCGGCCGGAGATGCTCATCGACGCGATCCTCAAGCTGCACCACAAGATCATGAACGAGCCGCTGGGCCCGAAGCGTGCCGCGAAGCTCGCCGACCAGACCGTCGAGCTCGTGCCGTCGTCGTACAAGTACGGGCGGTAGGACGGTGGCAAGCCCCACGGAGCGCCCCGTCCCCGACGACTCCGCCCCCGAGCAGGGCGCGGCCGACATCGCGCGCGCGACGGTCGGCACGGGTGGCGCGTACAAGGCCGACTCCCCGTACGGCGTCGAGCGACACGGCATGTTCGGCGTCGCCGGCAGCGGTGACACCTCCGGCTTCGGTGGTCTGGTCCGCGAGCCGTGGACGCCGCCGCCGGCCGAACGGCCGTACGGCGGTTACTTCGACGAGGTCGTCGACGCCCTCTTCGAGGCCTACGCCCACGCGGGCGAAGCGGTCCGCAAGGTCGTCGTCGATCGCGGTGAGCTGACGCTGCAGGTCGAGCGCGACCACCTGCTCGGCGTGGCCACGGCACTGCGCGACGACCCGAACCTGCGCTTCGAGCTGTGCTCCAGCGTGTCCGGTGTCGACTACCTGGGCTCGGCCCACCGGCTGCACTCGGTGGCGCACCTGACGTCCATGACCTACCGCCGCCGCGTCCGCCTCGAGGTCGCGGTGAGCATCGAGGACCCGCACGTTCCCTCGCTCACCGGGCTCTACCCGACCGCCGACTGGCAGGAGCGCGAGACCTTCGACCTGTTCGGCATCGTCTACGACGGCCATCCCGCGCTCACCCGCATCCTGATGCCGGACGACTGGGACGGCCACCCGCAGCGCAAGGACTATCCCCTCGGCGGCATCCCCGTGCAGTACAAGGGCGCCACCATTCCACCGCCGGACGAGCGGAGGGCTTACAAATGAGCACCACCGACGACTACGCGCCGTCACGCGCGACGACCGAAGGTCGCGTCTACAACCTCACCGGTGGCGACTGGGACCAGGTCTTCGGCGGCACCGACCCCATCGCCGACGAGAAGCTCGTCATCAACATGGGGCCGCAGCACCCGTCGACGCACGGCGTGCTGCGGTTGGTGCTCGAGCTCGAGGGCGAGACCGTCACCGACGCGCGCGTCGTGGTGGGCTACCTGCACACCGGCATCGAGAAGAACACCGAGTACCGGACGTGGACGCAGGGCGTCACGTTCCTGACCCGGGCCGACTACCTCTCCCCGATCTTCAACGAGACGGCGTACTGCCTGGGTGTCGAGCGGCTGCTCGGCATCGAGGCGCCGGCGCGCGCGCAGCTCATCCGGGTGCTGATGATGGAGGTCAACCGCCTCTCGTCGCACTGGGTGTGGCTCGCCACCGGCGGCATGGAGCTCGGTGCGCTCACCGCGATGACCAACGGCTTCCGGGCACGCGAGCGCTGCCTGGACGTGCTCGAGGCCGTCACCGGGCTGCGCATGAACCACGCGTTCGTGCGCCCCGGCGGCGTGGCGCAGGACCTCCCCGAGGGTTACGAGGAGATCTTCGCCCAGTTCCTCAAGGAGCAGCGCGAGGAGCTGGTCGGCGTCGACCGCCTGCTGCGCGGCCAGCCGATCTGGATCAACCGCCTCAAGGACGTCGGCTGGATCGGCGTCGAGGGCTGCATCGCGCTCGGCATCACCGGCCCGCTGCTGCGGGCCGCGGGCCTGCCGTGGGACATGCGCAAGACCGAGCCGTACCTCGGCTACGAGACCTTCGACTTCGAGGTCCCGACCGACGACCGCGGCGACTGCTGGTCGCGCTTCGTCGTCCGCGTCGCCGAGATGCACGAGTCGATCAAGATCATCGAGCAGGTGCTGGCACGGCTCGAGCCGGGCGAGACCATGCACGACGACCCCAAGATCGCGTGGCCGGCGAAGCTCAGCCTCGGCCCCGACGGCATGGGCAACTCGCTCGAGCACGTCCAGAAGATCATGAACACGTCGATGGAGTCCCTGATCCACCACTTCAAGCTGGTGACGGAAGGGTTCCGCGTCCCGGCGGGCCAGGTGTACTCCAAGGTCGAGTCACCCCGCGGCGAGCTCGGGGCGCACATCGTCAGCGACGGCGGCACCCGGCCCTACCGGGTGCACTTCCGCGAGCCGTCGTTCATCAACCTGCAGGCCGTCGCGGCGCTGTCGATCGGCGGCCAGGTCGCCGACGTCATCGCCGCCGTGGCCTCGATCGATCCCGTCATGGGTGGGTGTGATCGCTGATGCCGGACTACGAGTACAAGAGCTTCACCGACGCCCCCGCGCAGGCGGCGCCGACGAACTCCGACACCGACCGGACGAACTTCCGCACGTCGGTCATCAACCTCGATCGCCCGGGCGACCCGTCGGTGTTCTCCGACCGGACCCGTGCCGACGCCGCGGAGCTCATCGCGCGCTACCCCGAGGGGCAGTCGCGCTCGGCGCTGCTGCCGCTGCTGCACCTCGTGCAGTCAGAGCAGGGGTACGTCACGCCCGACGGCATCGCGTTCTGCTCCGACGTCCTGGGCATCACCAAGGCGCAGGTCGCCGCGGTGGCGACGTTCTACACGATGTACAAGCGTCAGCCCACCGGCGAATACCTCGTCAGCGTCTGCACCAACACGCTGTGCGGCATGCTCGGCGGCGACGAGATCTTCGACGCGTTGAAGACGCAGCTCGGGGTCGGCAACAACCAGACCACCGAGGACGGCCGCATCACCCTCGAGCACGCCGAGTGCCTCGCGGCCTGCGACTACGCGCCCGTCGTCACCGTCAACTACGAGTTCTTCGACCAGCAGTCGGTCGGCACCGCGCGCTCGCTCGTCAGCCAGCTGCAGTCCGGCGAGCGGCCCGCGCCCACCCGCGGCGCGCCGCTGTGCTCCTTCCGCGAGATCGAGCGACAGATCGCCGGCCTGTTCGACGAGACGACGCTCGCGCCCGAGGCCAACGGCACCGGCACGCCGACCGAGGCCGGCGTCGCGCTGGCCGTCCGGCGGGGCGACACCGCACCGTCCTACGCCGTCGACTCCTCGGCCGACGCACAGCAGGGGCAGGCGGCGGCCACGGTCACCCACGGCCAGACCGAGGGCCCGAGCGAGAGCGACGCGCCGCTGCACACCGCGGAGTCCGACCCGAGCAACACGACGGACCCGGCGAGCGAGACCGAGAAGGAGGACTAGGACATGAGCCTCAGTCCCGTTCTGACGAAGCGCTTCGGCACCCAGCAGCCGTGGAAGCTCGACAACTACGAGCGGCTCGACGGCTACGCCGGTCTGCGCAAGGCGCTCGCGATGGCGCCCGCCGACCTCGTGACCCTGGTCAAGGACTCCAACCTGCGTGGCCGCGGCGGCGCCGGCTTCCCCACGGGCATGAAGTGGTCGTTCATCCCCAAGGACAACCCCAAGCCGAAGTACGTCGTGGTCAACGCCGACGAGGGCGAGCCGGGCACCTGCCGCGACCTGCCGCTGATGATGAACGACCCGCACTCGATGATCGAGGGCATCATCATCGCCTGCTTCGCGGTCGGCGCGAACCGTGCCTTCGTCTACATCCGCGGCGAGGCGATCCACGCGATCCGTCGGGTCACCGCGGCCGTCAACGAGGCGCGGGTGAAGGGCTACCTCGGCACGAACATCCTCGGCTCGGGCTTCGACTGCGACATCGTCGTGCACGGCGGCGCCGGTGCCTACATCTGCGGCGAGGAGACCGCCCTGCTCGACTCGCTCGAGGGGCGTCGCGGCCAGCCGCGGCTCAAGCCGCCGTTCCCGGCCACCAACGGCCTGTACGACTCGCCGACCGTCGTCAACAACGTCGGCACGCTCGCGAGCGTGCCCTACATCGTGCTGGGCGGCGCCGACTGGTTCAAGGCGATGGGGCCGGCCGGGTCGCCGGGCCCGTGCATCTACTCGCTGTCGGGCCGGGTCGCGAACCCGGGTCAGTACGAGGCGCCGATGGGCACCACGCTGCGCGAGCTCATCGAGCTCGCCGGCGGCATGAGCCGGGGCAAGGACGTCAAGTTCTGGACGCCCGGCGGCTCGTCGACCCCGCTGTTCACCGAGGCGCACCTCGACACCCCGCTCGACTTCGACGAGGCCGTCAAGGCCGGTTCGATGAACGGGACGTCCGCCGTCATGATCTTCGACGAGGGCGACTGCGTCGTCCGCGCGGTGAAGAAGTGGTCGGAGTTCTACCGCCACGAGTCCTGCGGCAAGTGCACGCCGTGCCGCGAGGGCACGTACTGGTACGTCGGCATCTACGACCGGCTCGAGGCCGGCCGGGGCACCGACGAGGACCTCGAGACGCTGCTCGACCTGTCCGACAACATCCTGGGCCGGTCCTTCTGCGCGCTCGGCGACGGCGCGACGAGCCCGGTGTCGTCGTCGATCAAGTTCTTCAAGGACGAGTACATCGCGCACATCGAGAACCAGGGCTGCCCGTACGCGGGCAACCGCGCGCTCGCCGGGGCCCACTGATGAGCGCGCGCGCGAAGGACGAGGGAAGAGCATGACCGAAGCACCCGCCAAAGAGGACCTCATCTCCGTCACCATCGACGGCCTGGAGATCTCCGTCCCCAAGGGCACGCTGCTCATCCGCGCCGCCGAGCAGCTCGGCATCTCGATCCCGCGCTTCTGCGACCACCCGCTGCTCGACCCCGCGGGTGCGTGCCGGCAGTGCCTCGTCGAGGTCACCGACATGGGCAACGGCCGCGGCATGCCCAAGCCCGCGGCGTCGTGCACCACCACGGTCATGCCGGGCATGGTCATCAAGACGCAGCTCACCTCGGCGGTCGCCGACAAGGCGCAGCAGGGCGTCATGGAGCTCCTGCTCATCAACCACCCGCTCGACTGCCCGATCTGCGACAAGGGCGGCGAGTGCCCGCTGCAGAACCAGGCGATGAGCAACGGCCGCGCCGACTCCCGCTTCCACGAGACCAAGCGCACCTTCCCCAAGCCGGTGGCGATCTCGTCCAACGTCCTGCTCGACCGCGAGCGGTGCGTGCTGTGCCAGCGCTGCACCCGGTTCTCGCTGCAGATCGCCGGTGACCCGTTCATCGACCTGCTCGAGCGCGGTGCCCAGCAGCAGATCGGCACCTCCGAGGAGGTGCCCTTCCAGTCCTACTTCTCGGGCAACACGGTGCAGATCTGCCCGGTGGGCGCGCTGACCAGTGCCTCGTACCGTTTCCGCGCCCGGCCCTTCGACCTGCAGTCCACCGACTCGATCTGCGAGCACTGCTCGTCCGGCTGCGCCCAGCGCACCGACTGGCGCCGCGGCAAGGTGACGCGTCGGCTCGCCGGCAACGACCCCGAGGTCAACGAGGAGTGGAACTGCGACAAGGGTCGCTGGGCTTTCCAGTACCTCCAGCAGGCCGACCGCGTCCTCAACCCGCTGGTGCGCAACGCCGACGGCGAGCTCGTCGAGACGAGCTGGCCCGACGCGCTCGAGCGCGCCGCGCAGGGTCTGGCCGAGGCCGTGGACCGCGGCGGCGTCGGCGTGCTTCCCGGCGGCCGGCTGACCGAGGAGGACGCGTACGCGTACGCGAAGTTCGCGCGTGTCGCGCTCGGCACGAACGACGTCGATGCCCGCACCCGGCCGGTGTCGGACGAGGAGCTCGCGTTCCTCGGCTCGCACGTCGCCGGTCTCGGTCCCGAGCACGTCTCGTTCACCGACCTGGAGCACGCCCCTGCGGTGCTGCTCGTCGGGTTGGAGCCCGAGGAGGAGGCCGCCAGCGTCTTCCTGCGGCTGCGCAAGGGCAGCCGCAACCACGGCGCCCGCGTCTTCTCGCTCGCCGCGTACGCCTCGCGCGGGCTGACCAAGCTGGCCGGGACGTTGCTGCCGACCGTGCCGGGTGCCGAGGGCGAGGCCCTCGACTCCCTTCCGGGCGACGTCGTCGGCGCGCTCGGCGGCCCGGGCGCGCTGATCCTGCTCGGCGAGCGGCTCGCGACCTCGCCCGGCGCGCTGAGCGCCGCCGTCCGGCTCGCCACCGAGACCGGCGCCCGCCTGGCCTGGATCCCCCGGCGCGCGGGCGAGCGCGCCGCGATCGACACCGGCGCGCTCCCGACGCTGCTGCCGGGCGGTCGCGACCTCACCGACGCCGTCGTGCGCGCCGAGGTCGAGGGCGTGTGGGGCGCCGCGATCCCGACCCGCCCCGGCCGCGACATCGACGGCATCCTGCGTGCCACCGCCGAGGGCGCACTCGCCGCGCTCGTCGTCGGCGGCGTCGAGCCGACCGACACCGCCGACCCGGCACTCGCCGAGCAGGCCCTCGCCAACGCCGGCTTCGTGGTCAGCCTCGAGATCCGTCACAGCGCCGTCACGGCCCACGCCGACGTCGTGCTGCCGGTCGCCCCGGTCACCGAGAAGGCCGGCCGCTTCGTGAACTGGGAGGGGCGTCGCCGCCCCTTCGAGCTGACGATCGCCGGCACCGGCGCCATGAGCGACGCCCGCGTCCTCGACGCGCTGGCCGAGGAGCTGGACGTCCGCCTGGACCTCGCGTCGGTCGAGGCCGCGCGCGCGGAGCTGCTGCGTCTCGGCCCGGCCGTGTCGCGCGTGGCGGCACCGGCCGTCGCGCCGTCGCCGGCACCGGTGGCCGCCGCGGGCGAGGCCGTCCTCGCCACGTGGAGCGAGCTCATCGACGCCGGCCGCATGCAGGACGGCGACGAGCACCTCGCGGGGACGGCCAAGCCGGTCTTCGCGCGGGTGAGTGCCGCCACCGCGGCGGAGGTCGGCATCGTCGACGGCGACCTGCTCTCGGTGTCGACCGAGCGCGGTGCCCTGGTGCTGCCCAGCAAGGTCGAGCTCATGCCCGACCGCGTGGTGTGGCTGCCGACCAACGCCCGGGAGTGCTCGGTGCGCACCGGCCTCGGTGCCGTCGCCGGCGCCACCGTCACGCTCGTCCGGACGGATGCCCCGCCGGTCGTCGGAGAGGCGCAGTGATGGACGTTCTCGCAGCAGGGCAGAACCTGCCCGGCTTCGGTGACCAGCCGATCTGGCTCACCGCGCTCAAGGTGCTCGGCGTCTTCGTCTACCTGGTGCTGATGACGCTGTTCACCATCGTCTTCGAGCGCAAGGTCGTCGGTCGGATGCAGAACCGCATCGGGCCGAACCGCGTGGGCCCGTGGGGTGTGCTGCAGTCGCTCGCCGACGGCATGAAGCTCGCCTTCAAGGAAGAGATCATCCCGGTCCTGGCCGACAAGCCGGTGTACTACATCGCGCCCATCGTCTCGGCCGTGCCGGCCTTCCTCGCCTTCTCGGTGATCCCGTTCGGGCCCGAGGTGTCGATCTTCGGTCACCACACCGCGCTGCAGCTGACCGACCTGCCGGTGGGCGTCCTCGTCGTCTTCGCCTGCTCGTCGCTCGGCGTCTACGGCATCGTGCTCTCGGGCTGGGCGTCCGGATCGACCTACCCGCTACTCGGCGGGCTGCGCTCGGCGGCCCAGATGATCTCCTACGAGGTCGGCATGGGTCTGTCGATGGTGGCGGTGTTCCTCTTCTCCGACACCATGTCCACGTCGGGCATCGTGGCCAAGCAGAACCACCTCTGGAACGTCATCCCGCTGATCGTGTCGTTCGCGATCTACGCGGTGTCGGTCGTCGGCGAGACGAACCGCGCCCCGTTCGACCTGCCCGAGGCCGAGTCGGAGCTCGTCGGCGGCTTCCACACCGAGTACTCCTCGTTCAAGTTCGCGATGTTCTTCCTCGCCGAGTACATCAACATGGTCACCGTCTCGGCGCTCGCCACCACGCTGTTCCTCGGCGGCTGGCGCGCCCCGGTGCCGCTGTCGCTCTGGCACGGCGCGAACGCCGGCTGGTGGCCGATCCTGTGGTTCACGGCCAAGGTCATCGCGATCCTGTTCGTCTTCGTCTGGCTGCGCGGCACGCTGCCCCGGCTGCGCTACGACCAGTTCATGGCGTTCGGCTGGAAGGCGCTCATCCCGATCAACCTGGTCTGGATCCTCGCCGTCACTGCGATCCACGTGCTGCGCGACCGCGGCTGGCCGGCCTGGCAGGCCACGCTCGTGCCACTGGCCATCGTGCTGTTCGTCATCGTCATCCCGGCGGTGATGGTGTGGGACGGTGCGTCCGCGCGCCGCGCCGCCGACCTCGAGGACGACGAGGACGACCACGCCCGCTACGAGCCCACCTTCCCGACGCCCCCGATGGACCTCGTCGTTCCCACACCGCCGCGGTCGCTGGCCACGGCCGGGGTCCGCCGCCGCCCCGCCGAGATCGAAGGCGATGACACCGATGTCTGACTCAGCAGTCCCCGCGAACACCCCGCACGGGTCGTCGGCCCTGGAGCCGGGCGCCGGCGTCACGCCGCGCAAGGCGGCCCCGCTGCCCGAGCCGACCGGGAGCGTCGCCGGCTTCGCCAAGGGCTTCGGGCTCACCTTCTCGACGATGTTCAAGAAGGTCTACACGCAGCAGTACCCGTTCGACTACTACGGCACCAAGCCGCGCTATCACGGCCGGCACGTGCTGAACCGGCACCCGGACGGCCTGGAGAAGTGCGTCGGCTGCGAGCTCTGCGCATGGGCCTGCCCCGCCGACGCGATCTACGTCGAGGGCGGCGACAACACCGACGAGCAGCGCTTCTCGCCCGGCGAGCGGTACGGCAAGGTCTATCAGATCAACTACCTGCGCTGTATCTTCTGCGGGCTGTGCATCGAGGCCTGCCCGACGCGGTCGCTCACGATGTCCAACGAGTACGAGCTCGCCCTCGACGACCGCCAGCAGCTGATCTACACCAAGGAACAGCTGATGGCGCCGCTGCTGCCCGGCATGGAGGCGCCGCCGCACCCGATGCGGCTCGGCGACGACGAGAAGGACTACTACGCGAGCCGCTCGCAGGCGCCGCTGCAGCAGGGCGAGCCGCAGAGCACGGCCAACGTCGCGGGCAGGCCGATCACGGGCCACGCCAACCGGATGGGGCAGCACCATGGCAGTTGAGCTGCTGGCGGCGCCGCTGACGAACGGCACCGTCCCGCTGGGCGAGGCGGTCGCGTTCTGGATCCTGGGGCCGGTCTCGCTGGCCGGCGCGGTCGGCATGGTGCTGTTCCGCAACGCGATCCACTCGGCGCTGTCGCTCGTCGCGACGATGATGAGCCTGGGCGCGTTCTACGTGATCCAGCAGGGACCGTTCCTCGGTCTGGTGCAGATCATCGTCTACACCGGCGCGATCATGATCCTGTTCCTGTTCGTCCTCATGCTGGTGGGCCGCGACTCGTCGGACTCCATCGTCGAGACGTTGCGGGGTCAGCGGTGGGCCGCCGCGCTGTTCGGGCTGGCGTTCGCCCTGCTCGTCGCGATCGGTATCGCGAAGGCGTTCGAGGGCGATCAGACACCGGCCGATCTCGATGCGGCGAACGCGAACGGCGGCAACGTCAACTCCATCGCGCAGCTGCTGTTCACGAAGTACCTGTTCGTGTTCGAGCTGACGTCGGCGCTGCTCATCATCGCCGCGGTGGGCGCCATGGTGCTCGCCCACATCGAGCGCGAGGGTCGCAAGCCCACGCAGAAGTCGCTCGCCCGCGAGCGCATCCGCAGCGGCCGGCCGCAGCCGCTGCCCGGACCCGGCGTGCTGTCCACCGGCAACTCGATCGGCACGCCCGCGCTGCTGCCCGACGGCACCATCTCGCACGAGTCGACGATGGTCGGCCACGAGGAGTTCCCGCCCTACGAGGGCGTCCCCGGCGTGCTCGACCCGAGCGACTACAGCGACGCGGAAGCGAGGTCGACGACGAAATGAACCCGTCGTACTACCTGATCCTGTCCGCGGCGCTGTTCACGATCGGCGCGGTCGGCGTGCTCGTCCGCCGCAACGCGATCGTGGTGTTCATGTCGGTCGAGCTGATGCTCAACGCCGTGAACCTCTCGCTCGTCACGTTCTCGCGGATCAACGGCAATCTCGAGGGGCAGGTCATGGCCTTCTTCGTCATGGTCGTCGCGGCCGCCGAGGTCGTCGTGGGGCTCGCGATCATCATGGCCATCTTCCGAACCCGCAGGTCCGCGTCGGTCGACGACGCCAACCTGCTGAAGTACTAGGAGCGGCTCGGTGAATCTCGCCGAATCCGGCACGGAGTTCCACACCGCGACCGGGATCCAGTCAGGCGTCTGGCTGCTGGTCGCCGTCCCCGCGCTCTCGGCGCTGATCCTGCTGGTGATCGGCCGTCGCGCGAACAAGTGGGGGCACCTGCTCGGTGCGCTGGTCCCGATCGCGCTGTTCGTCTACACGGTCATGCTGTTCTTCTCGGTGAAGGACCTGCACGGCGAGGAGCGCCGGGTCGACCTCAACCTGTTCGACTGGGCGCCGGTCGGCAACTTCCGCATCGAGGTCGGCTTCCTGCTCGACCCGCTGTCGCTCGTGTTCGCCCTGCTCATCACCGGTGTCGGCTCGCTGATCCACATCTACGCGGTCGGCTACATGGCCCACGACGACGGCCGCCGCCGCTTCTTCGGCTACTTCAACCTCTTCATCGCGGCGATGCTGCTGCTGGTGCTGGCCGACAGCTACCTGCTGCTCTACATCGGGTGGGAGGGCGTCGGTGTCGCGTCCTACCTGCTGATCTCCTACTACTTCACCCGCAACTCGGCCGCCACCGCCGGCAACAAGGCCTTCTTCGCCAACCGCGTCGGTGACGTCGGGCTGTCCATCGCGATCATGCTGATGTTCGCGTTCACCGGCACCTCCGCGTTCAACACCGTGCTCGGCACGAACTTCTCCACCGGCGCGGCCACCGCCATCGCGCTCATGCTGCTGCTCGGCGCCTGCGGCAAGTCCGGTCAGTTCCCGCTGCAGACCTGGCTGCCCGACGCCATGGAGGGCCCGACCCCGGTGTCGGCCCTCATCCACGCCGCCACGATGGTCACCGCCGGCGTCTACCTCATCGCCCGTTCGGCGCCGATCTTCAACGCCTCGGACGCCGCGCGCACCGTCGTCACGATCCTCGGCGCGATCACCCTGCTCTACGGCTGCATCGCCGGGGCCGGGCAGGACGACCTGAAGAAGGTGCTGGCCAACTCGACGATCAGCCAGATCGGCTACATGTTCCTGGCCGTCGGGCTCGGCCCGGGCGTCTACGCGATCGGCATCATCCACCTGGTCGGGCACGGTTTCTTCAAGGCCGCGCTGTTCCTTTCGGCCGGCTCGGTCATGCACGCGATGAACGACCGCATCGACATGCGTCGCTTCGGTGGCCTGTGGCGGGTCATGCCCATCACCTTCGGTGTCTTCGCCTGCGGTTACCTGGCGATCCTCGGAATCCCGCCGTTCACCGGGTTCTGGACCAAGGACAAGATCATCGAGTCGGCATTCGACAAGGGCGGCGCCACGGGCTGGATCCTCGGCCTCTGCGCGCTCCTCGGCGCCGGCCTGACCGCGTTCTACATGACCCGCGCCTTCGTCATGACCTTCCTCGGCAAGCGCCGGTGGGAGGACGACGTCCACCCGCACGAGGCGAAGCCGGTCATGTGGCTGCCGATGGCCGTGCTCGCCGTGCTCGCGCTCGCCGGCGGTTACCTGATGATCATGGGCGGTAGCGTGCAGCACTGGCTGGAGCCGTCGGTGGGTGAGGCCGAGGAGGTCGGCACGCACACGGTCTCGCCCGTCGCGCTCACGGCCATCACGCTCGTCGTCGTCGTCTTCGGCATCGCCGGGGCGTTCCTCGCCTTCGGCCGCCGGCCCGTTCCGACGGTGCAGCCGGCCGGCTCACCCGTCACGCTCGTCGCGCGCAACAGCCTGTACGCCGACAAGTTCAACGAGACGTTCCTGATGCGTCCGGGGCAGTGGCTGACCCGCGCGCTCGTGTTCTTCGACAACCGGGGGGTGGACGGCGCGGTGAACGGCCTCGCGGCCGGATTCGGTGGCAGCTCGTCGCGACTGCGACGGGCCCAGACCGGATTCGTGCGCAGTTACGCGCTGTCGATGCTCGCCGGCACGGTCGCCATCATCGCCGTGCTCCTGGCGGTGCGTTTCCAGTGAACCAGTCCTATCAGCTTCTAGTCCTGGTCCTGATCCCGCTCGCGGGGTCGCTGGCCGTGTTCGCGCTGCCCGAGGCGCAGTCGAAGCTCGCCAAGCAGGTCACCCTGGTCGTCTCGCTCGGCGTCACCGTCTACGCGCTCGTCCTGCTGTTCACCATGAACACGGGCATGCCGAAGACGGCCGCGGACCGCTTCCAGTACGCCTTCCAGGTCGACTGGATCAAGGCGTTCGGCGTCCACATCTCGCTCGGTGCCGACGGCATCGCCATGGCCCTGGTCGGCATGTCGACGTTGCTCGTGCCGGCCGTGGTCCTCGCGTCGTGGAACGCGCTCGACAGCCGCTCCGGCGCCGAGGAGGCGACCCCCACGCGTCGCCGCTCGGTCAAGAATTACTTCGCGCTGCTGCTGCTGCTCGAGTTCTTCATGATCGGCGTCTTCACCGCGACCGACGTGTTCCTGTTCTACGTGTTCTTCGAGGCCATGCTCGTGCCGATGTACTTCATCATCGGCAGCTTCGGCGGCCCGCGCCGGCAGTACGCGGCGATGAAGTTCTTCCTCTACTCGCTCGTCGGCGGCCTGCTCATGCTGGCGTCGGTGATCGGCCTGTACGTCACCAGCAGCTCGCGCAGCTTCTCGATGGTGGACCTCATCGAGCACCCGCTGCCGAACGACGCTACGCAGAAGTGGCTCTTCCTCGGCTTCTTCATCGCCTTCGCGATCAAGGCGCCGCTGGTGCCGTTCCACACCTGGCTGCCCGACGCCGGTGCCGAAGCGCCCGCGGGCGGTGCCGCCCTGCTGGTCGGCGTCCTGGACAAGGTGGGCACGTTCGGCTTCCTGCGCTACTGCCTCGTGCTCTTCCCGGGCGCGTCGAAGTTCTTCGCGCCGGCCGTCCTCGTGCTGTCGGTCATCGGCGTGCTCTACGCGGCGTTCCTCGCCATCGGCCAGCGAGACATGAAGCGGCTCGTGGCCTACACGTCGGTCGCGCACTTCGGCTTCATCGGCCTGGGCATCTTCGCGTTCACGACGCAGGGCGGCTCGGGCGCCGTGCTGTACATGGTCAACCACGGCTTCTCGACCGGCGCGCTGTTCATCGTCGTCGGCCTGCTCATCGCCCGCGGCAAGAGTCGCAACGTCGACGACTACGGCGGTGTGGCCAAGGTCGCGCCGCGGTTGGCGGGACTGTTCCTGCTCGCCGGACTCTCGGCCCTCGCGCTGCCCGGCATGAGCACGTTCATCAGCGAGTTCCTCGTGCTGGTCGGCGTCTTCAGCCGGTACAAGGGCTACGCGATCGTGGCGACCACCGGCATCATCCTGGCCGCCGTCTACGTGCTCTACCTCTACCAGCGCACCTTCCAGGGTGCGGTGAGCGAGCGGGTCACGAAGTTCCGTGACCTGAACGCGCGCGAGATCCTCAGCGTCGCGCCGCTGATCGCGATCATCGTCTTCCTCGGCGTCTACCCGAAGCCGGTGCTCGACGTCATCAACCCGGCGGTCAAGGTGACGCTGCAGCACGACATCGGGACGACCGATCCCGCCCCGAGTTACCAGACGGCCGTCGGAGGTCAGAAGTGAGCGCCCTGCTGCTGGCCGCAGCCGACAACACCATCGACGCCCCGTCGGTGTCGTACTCGGCGCTGTCGCCCATCCTCATCGTCCTGGGCGCCGCGATCCTCGGCGTCATCGCCGAGGCCGTCCTGCCGCGGCGCGACCGATTCCCCGCCCAGCTGGTCATCTCGCTCGGCGGCCTGATCGCCGCGGTCGTGGCGGTCGGCGTCATCCACGCCACCAACGTGGCGACCCCGTCGCCGGCCGGGAGCAACCTGTCCTTCGCGGGCTCGCTCGCGGTCGACTCGACCGGCCTGTTCATCCAGGGGACGGTGCTGGCCCTCGCCATCATGGCCACGTTGCTGATGGCCGAGCGGAGCGTCGACGTCGGCAGCCCGATCGTCGCGTCGTCCGCCGTCGTCGTCGGGTCGGCCGACGACCGGCGGCTGGCGCAGACCGACCGGGTGCAGACCGAGATCTTCCCGCTGATGATGTTCGCGGTCTCGGGCATGCTGATCTTCCCGATCGCGAACAACCTGCTGCTGATGTTCGTGGCGCTCGAGGTGCTGTCGTTGCCGCTGTACCTGATGGCGGGCATGGCGCGGCGCCGGCGGCTGCTGTCGCAGGAGGCCGCGGTCAAGTACTTCCTGCTGGGCGCCTTCGCGTCGGCGTTCTTCCTCTACGGCCTCGCGCTGCTCTACGGCTACGCGAACTCGGTCGACCTGCCGACGATCCTGCAGGCGACCCGTGGCTCGACGAAGTCCGACATCCTGCTCTACGCCGGCCTCGCGCTGCTGCTGGTCGGCCTGCTGTTCAAGGCCGGCATCGCGCCGTTCCACAGCTGGACCCCGGATGTCTACCAGGGTTCGCCGACCCCGGTCACCGCCTTCATGGCCGCGTGCACCAAGGTCGCCGCGTTCGGCGCGATCATCCGGGTGCTCTACGTCGGGTTCAACACGACCGCCTACGACTGGCGACCCATCATCTGGGCTGCGGCCATCGCCTCGATGGTCGTCGGAGCGGTGTTCGGCCTGACCCAGACCGACGTCAAGCGCATCCTCGCGTACTCCTCGATCGCGCACGCCGGGTTCATCCTGGTGGGGCTGCTCGCGGTCGACCGCAACGGCCATCTCGGCAAGGACGGCATCTCGAGCGTGCTGTTCTATGTGCTCACCTACGGCTTCTCGACGCTCGCCGCGTTCGGCCTGCTGATGGTGGTGCGCGACTCCGAGGGCGAGGCGACCCGGCTCGCGCAGTGGTCGGGGCTCGCCAAGAAGAGCCCGGCGGTGGCCATCACGATGACGGTGCTGCTGATGTCGATGGCCGGCATCCCATTGACCTCGGGATTCACCGGCAAGTTCTTCGTCTTCCGGGCCGCCTTCAGCGACGCGGGTCCGCTCGTCGTCATCGCGCTCATCAGCTCGGCGATCGCCGCGTTCTTCTACCTGCGGATCGTCGTGCTGATGTTCTTCGCCGACCCGCCGGAGAACGCGCCGACGATCGCGATCCCGGGCTGGTCGACCTCCATCGCGCTCACCTTCGGCGTGGTCGTTACGGTGGTGCTGGGCGTCTTCCCGCAGCCGATCCTGGATCTCGCGACGAAGGCCGCCCGGTTGACGGGCTGACGAGCGAGCGGGGGAACGCGATGACGCCAGCGGCGATCGCCGTCGGCTTCGACGACCCGGTTCTCGAACGCTCCGTCCGGGGTGGTCTCGATGCCGTCGAGGCGGCGCTGCGCGAATCCGTCCTCACCGGCGACGACTTCGTCTCAGACGTCTCCCGTCATCTGGTCGACGCCGGCGGCAAGCGGTTCCGGCCCATGGTGAGCGTGCTCGCGGCCCACTTCGGCGACCCGACCCGGCCGGAGATCGTGCCGGCGGCGGTGGTCTGCGAGATCACCCATCTCGCGACGCTGTACCACGACGACGTCATGGACGAGGCCCTCGTCCGCCGCGGGGCGCCGTCGGCCAACGCGCGGTGGACCAACACCGTCGCGATCCTCACCGGCGACTTCCTCTTCAGCCGGGCGTCCAACATCCTGTCCGACCTCGGCCCGTTCGCCGTGCGGCTGCAGGCGCGCACGTTCGAACGGCTGGTGATCGGGCAGATCCGCGAGACGGTCGGTGCGCGCGCCGGCGTGGACCCGCTCGATCACTACCTGTCGGTGCTGGCCGACAAGACCGGCTCGCTCATCGCCGCGGCGGCCGAGTTCGGCGCCCACTTCGCCGGCGTCGACGACGAGCAGATCGCGAGCCTGCGCCTGTTCGGCGAGCAGATCGGGGTGGCGTTCCAGCTCAGCGACGACATCATCGACGTCGCGTCGGAGTCGGCCGAGTCGGGCAAGACCCCGGGCACCGATTTGCGCGAGGGCATCGCCACGCTGCCGAGCCTCTACGCGCTGCGCTCGACCGACCCCGCTTCGGCGCGGCTGCGCGAGCTCGTGTCCCGTCCGCTGCCCGACGACGCCGAGCACGGCGAGGCGCTGCGGCTGCTGCGCGAGTCGGCGGGTATGGCCGAGGCGCGGGCGACGCTGCAGGAGCACGTCGACGCGGCGCGCACCACGCTGACCGCGCTGCCCGACGTCCCCGCCCGCCGCGCCCTCGAGGCGCTCACCGAGCTCGTCATCGACCGGACGGGCTGAGGCCCGCTCGCGCGCCGTCCGCCTTCCCGCGGCGGTGCTCGGCGCGGAGCTTCGCAACCCGGTCCGACGACCTGGTCCTATCCGCGCGGATAGAGCGGGCGCAGGGCACGCGGTGGCCGGAACGCGGTGGCACCGGGGGTTCGCTGGGCGAGCCGATCGGCGATGAGCCACAGCGTCGCCGGGTCGGCGCCGAAGGCGAGGTGGGCGCAGCGCACCTCGACGTTGCGATGGGTGTCGCTGGGCGCCTCGACGCACGAGCGCCAGTGCACGACCCCGTCGTGCCGCGAGTACACGGCCGTGGACGGCACCGAAATCGGGCGTGCCGTCCCGGGGCTGGGGCCGGCGCCCGCGACGTGCTGGTGCTCGTTGCGGCGGAACGCGAAGCCGGCCCGACTCTGCGCCGGGTCGTGCAGGGCGAAGGGGCTGCCGAGCGTGATCACCTGCCGCACCAGCTCCGGCCGGCGGCGAGCCAGCTCACGGGCGAAGACGCCGCCCAGGCTCCAACCGAGCAGCGAGACCGGGCCGCCGGTGCGCTCGGCGAGCAGGTCCACCGCTCTGGGCATGCCGTCGAGGATGTCGCGGGTCGGCCCGAGGTTGCGTCCCAACCGCCACCCCCACGCGGTGTGGCCGAGGCCGCGCACGAAGCGGCGCAGCAGCGCGGTGCTGGCGTCGGTGGTCATCAGCCCGGGGAGCACGAGCACGCCGTGGCCGTCGCCCGCGGCGGGTCGCGGCGCCCGGACGAGCCACGGCGCGGCGAGCGGCAACGTCCCCACCCGGTAGGCGGTCCGGGCCGGCTCGGTGAGGAACAGCGCCAGCGAGGGCGGCCGGACGTCGATCTCGGGCGCGGCCTGGGTGGAGGTCATCGGCCCATTCAAGCGCAGGACGTTCGGCCGCTGCCCCGCGTACGACCAGCGCTTAGTGTGTGCTCATTGTTAGCGAATCGGGAGATGCTGTGACTCGTAAGCTCGTGCCGACCGTCCTCTGCGCCACGCTCGCCGCCGCCGCCGTGCTGATCCCGGCCGAGTCGGCCGACGCCGCGGCCAAGACCTACAAGAACTGCACCGCGTTGCACGCCAAGTACCCCCACGGCGTCGGCAAGAAGGGCGCCCACGACGTCGTGCGCGGCAAGACGAAGCCGGTGACGAACTTCACGCGCAGCAACGCGCTCTACCGGGCGAACAAGAAGAGCGACCGGGACCACGACGGCGTGGCCTGCGAGGCGCGCTGACCCGGTGCGCCGCGGCGGGCGCTCAGCGCCAGGGTGCGAGCCCGGGCGCCTCGCCCAGCCCGGTGGCCGCAGCGCCCCGTCCGGTGGCCCAGGCCAGCACCGCCCAGTCGGGCCCGCGCACCTCGACCGCACCGTCGCCCACCGTCCATTCCTGGCCGGCCGGCTCGGGTGCCACCGAACCCGCCGCGTCCACCACGACGTGCACCCCGGTCGCGACCCGCTCCGCGAGCGACGTCATCACCCCTGGCAGCAGCTCGGCCACCAGCAGCGGCGGCCACCGGTCGGGGCCGTAGTCGCCGGCGAGGTCGACCCGGTGGATCTCGACCTCGCGCAACCGCCGCGCCGGCCAGTCGGCCGCCGTCAGCCCGCCGTCGGTCCGGGCATCCCACCTGCCCGCCTCCTGCACGGCACCGAACACCCGGTCGAGACGCTCGGCGGACTCGCTCACGTCCGCGAGCAGGGCGAGGGCCGGTCGCGGCGCGCCGTCCTCGATCTCCTGGTCGCGACCCCGGCCGCCCCCGGGGTAGCGGGGGACGACCTCGCCGCGCAGGGCGCCGGCGAGGGTCGCGGCGATGCCGTCGGCGTTGCGCGCCAGGTGCGTGAGGACGTGGCCGCGCGTCCAGCCCGCACAGCGCGACGGCGCGCGCAGCTCGTCGTCTGACCAGCGATGCTCCTCCAGGCCCTTGAGCAGATCGGCGGTCGACGTGCGCACCGCCTGCAGGGCGGCCGTGGGGTCCGGCATGGGGACGATCGTGGCACGGCCGAGCTCGCCGCGACCGTCCGGGCTCATCCCAGCGCGCCGAGCCGGGCCTGCTGGCGCGCCGTGCGCTGACCGTGCAGTCCGTCGACCGTGAGCACGACGAGGGCGATCCACACCAGGACGAACCCCACGAGCTCGGCGACCGGCAGCGACTCGTGCCGGATGCCCACGCCGACGGCGAACTGCAGCACCGGCGCAAGGTACTGCAGCAGCCCGAGGACGCTGAGCGGCAGCCGCCGCGTTCCGGCGGCGAAGAACAGCAGCGGCACGGCGGTGACGAGACCGCTCGTCACGAGCAGCAACGAGGTCGACCAGCGGGTGCCGAAGACGAGATCACCCTGCGCGCCCACGACTCCGAGCACGACCAGTGCGGGCACGAACAGCACGGTCGTCTCGACCGTGAGCGAGTCGGCGGCACCGACGTCGGCGCGCTTCTTGCAGAAGCCGTACATGCCGAAGGAGAACGCGAGGATCAGCGCGATCCACGGTGGCCTGCCGTAGTCGATCGCGATCACGGCGACGGCGACGGTGCCGATGCCGACCGCCGCCCACTGGGCGCGCCGCAACCGCTCACCCAGCACGAGGACGCCCAGCAGGATGGTGAACAGTGGGTTGATGAAGTACCCGAGGCTGGTCTCGACGACGTGACCGGTGTTGACGCCGTAGATGTAGGTCGCCCAGTTCGAGGTGATGAAGACGGCGGCGACAGCCAGCAGGCCGAGCGTGCGTCTATTGCGCATCGCCGCGCGAAATCCGGAGAACCCGCCGGAGACCGCGAGGACCACCAGCATGACGACCAGTGTCCACGCCATTCGCGAGGCGAGGATCTCGACGGTGCCCGCCGGTTCCAGCAGGGGGAAGTAGAGCGGGAAGATGCCCCACAGCACGTACGACGCCGCGCCGTAGCCGAGCCCCCGACGCCGCTCTCCTTCCACGACGTCGAATCTACGGTGACGCGGTGGGCGGGTGCGGTGCGACCCCGCCCACCGGGTCAGTCGTTGACGAGCCCGATGAGCTCCAGCAGGTCGTTGCCCTGCAGCTTGGACAGCACGGTGGCGCCGAGCCGGGTGTAGGTCCGCAGCGGATTCACGTACCAGGAACCGTCCACCTGGGTGGTCTCGATGCCGACGTCCTGACCGAGGCCGGCGTACACCCGCGCGACGGCCTGCGCCTGGGCGCGGGTGAGGCCGAAGCCGCGCTGCTGCAGCATGTCGACGACGTCGCTGGCGCAGAATTGCTTGGTGTCGCCGTCGACGGTGACCGACACGCAGTCACCGTCCACCGCGACCCTCACCTGCCCCTCGTCGGTCGTCAGGTCGAGCGACTTCAGGGTCACCCGGGTGCCGTCGGCGTCCTTCTGGTCCGCGAACTGGATGTCGTCGATCCTTGCCTGGACCGGGTCGTAGTGGGTCTTGTCGACGACCAGCGTGCCGTAGTCGTGCAGGGCGCCGAGCTCGTCCGGTGACACCACCTCGATCGCCGACCGCACGTCGCCCTTCAGCAGCGCGTCGACCACCTTGCGCACCGCGGCGTCGGCGGAGTCGGCGCCGACGGCGGGGATGCGGTCGGCCGCGCCCGGAGCGCCCTTGCCCGAGTCCGCGGCCGCGGCGTCCGCGATCGTGTAGGTCAGGCTCGGGTACCACTTGCCGTCGACCTTCTGGGTGGCGATGCGCACCGGCTTGCCGTTGCGCCGTACCGCGTCGGAGATGTCGACCGACTCCGAGGTCCGGCCGTTCGACGGGGTGCCGCCGATGGCCTTGACGAAGTCCGCCGTGAGCGGCAGCTTCGCGGCGTCGGCGTTGATGCCGAACCGGCCGCCGGTCACCTGCACGATCTGGACGTCGTCGTTGATCACGACGGTCTTGTCGGCGTAGCGCAGGTCGGTGGCGTGGACGTCGACGCCGCTCACGTTGGACAGGTCGGCGTCGCTGCGCAGCACCTTGGTGCGCTTGAGCTGGTCCACGGTGTCGAGGAAGGGCTTGGTGATGGCCGCCCGCTCGCCCGGGGGGAGATCCTCCAGGACGCCGACGAGGTCGTCGTTGTCGAGGTCGGTGACGATCTTCTCGACCGCGGCGCGCGGGGTGTCGGTGCCGCCGCCACCGCTCGAGGACACCGCGACGTAGGTCGCGACGCCGCCCCCGGCGAGCACGACCACCGCGGCCGAGGCGGCGACGAGCTTGCCGTGCCGCTTGCGCTCGCCCGGCGGCGTGTTCCCCGGACCGCGCAGGTACTCGTCCTGTCCCGGGTGGCCGTACTGCGGTTGCCCGTACTGGGGTTGGCCGTACTGGGGTTGGCCGTACTGGGGTTGGCCGTACTGGGGTTGCCCGTACTGGGGTTGCCCGTACTGCGGTTGCCCGTACTGCGGCTGTCCGTACTGCGGCTGGCCCGGACCGTGCTGCGGGTCGTAGGGGTTGGTCATCGGGAACTCCGATCCGGATGGCGGTGACGAGCGAGCAGGCAGGCGAGCGCGCCGAGCAGGCAGACGGCCGCCCCGGCGAGCGTCACGGCGGGGCCGAGGGCCGCGGCGCGGACGTACGGGCGAGGGGCGGCGGCGAGCGCGACGGCGCCCGCCGATCCGGCGGCGCACGCGGCGAGCAGCGCCACGACGGCGCCTGCCGGGATCCGGCCGAGGAGCACCAGCGCGATCGCGGCGGCGCATGCGAGGGTGACGAACGGCCAGACGGCGAGCGCGCCGCCGAGGGCGCCGCCGGGGTCGAGGATGCGCCGCAGGGCACCGCCGGCGGCGTAGCTGTTGCGCGTCGCGGACCCCGAGCGCAGCCACGGCAGGAAGGTGCCGACGACCAGTGCGACGAGCCCGCCGACGAGCACGACGGCAGCCGGTCGCCGTAGGGCAACCGGCTCGGGCGCGGACACGATCGTCACGCGCGAGAGTTTACGTGCGCATTACCTCCGCGGGAACCGCGGCGAGGGGCAGCTCTCCCCGGGTCAGGCGACCGACCAGGTGTCCGAGCCGAGCAGCAGCTGCTGCAGCGCGTCGTCGTCGCCCACGGATCGTGCGGCCGCGTCCTCGAGTTGGGCCGCCATGGCGGTGTCGTAGGTCGGCTTGTCGATCGAGCGGAACACTCCCATGGGCGCGTAGCGCGAGTCGACGGCCTGCAGTCGCGAGAGGGCGAACGCGTAGGACGGGTTGTCGACGTGGGCGTCGTGGACGACGACGCGCGGGTCGTCCGCGGCGACGTCGTCCTCGATCGACAGCGTGCCGAGCTCGTCGCGGACGACGGCCTTGCCGGCCAGCCCGTCCTCGCCGGGCGTGCCGAAGCGCAGCGGCTGGCCGTGCTCCATGCGGATGGTCCAGTCGTCGCGGGTCTCGGCGTCCTTGAGCACGTCGAAGGCGCCGTCGTTGAAGATGTTGCAGTTCTGGTAGATCTCCACCAGCGCGGTGCCGTCGTGATCCGCCGCGGCGCGCAACACCGACTGCAGGTGCTTGCGGTCGGAGTCCAGGGTGCGGGCGACGAAGGTGGCCTCGGCGCCGAGGGCGACCGAGATCGGGTTGAAGGGGTTGTCCAACGACCCCATCGGCGTCGACTTGGTGATCTTGCCGACCTCGGAGGTCGGCGAGTACTGGCCCTTCGTCAGGCCGTAGATGCGGTTGTTGAACAGCAGGATCTTGAGGTTGACGTTGCGGCGCAGCGCGTGGATCAGGTGGTTGCCGCCGATCGACAGCGCGTCGCCGTCGCCGGTCACGACCCACACCGACAGCTCCGGGCGCGACGTGGACAGCCCCGTCGCGATGGCCGGCGCGCGGCCGTGGATCGAGTGCATCCCGAACGTGTTCATGTAGTACGGGAAGCGCGACGAGCAGCCGATGCCGCTGATGAACACGATGTTCTCGCGCGGCACGCCCAGCTCGGGCATGAAGCCCTGCACCGCGGCCAGGATCGCGTAGTCGCCGCAGCCCGGGCACCAGCGGACCTCCTGGTCGGTCTTGAAGTCCTTGGGCTTGAGCCCCAGGTCGTTGCCGGGCGCGTCAGGCATGGATCACTCCTTGCAGCATCTCGGCGAGCTCGTCGGCCTTGAAGGGCAGACCGCGGACCTGGGTGACGCTGATGGCGTCGACGAGGTACTTGGCGCGGATCAGGGTGGCGAGCTGGCCGAGGTTCATCTCGGGGACGACGACCTTGTCGTAGCGACGCAGCAGGTCGCCCAGGTCGTCGGGGAAGGGGTTGAGGTGGCGCAGGTGCGCCTGGGCGACGGCCGCGCCCGTCTCGCGGACCTGCCGGCAGGCCGCGCCGATGGGGCCGTAGGTCGACCCCCAGCCCAGCACCAGCACCGACGCGTTCCCGGACGGGTCGTCGACGGTGATCGGCGGCAGCGAACGGGCGATGCCGTCGACCTTGGCCTGCCGGGTGCGGGTCATGAAGTCGTGGTTGTCGGGGTCGTAGCTGATGTTGCCGGTGCGGTCGGCCTTCTCGATGCCGCCGATACGGTGCTCGAGCCCCTTGGTGCCGGGCACCGCCCACGGCCGGGCGAGGGTCTCGGGGTCGCGCAGGTAGGGCAGGTAGTCGCCCTCGGCGCCGCCGTTGCTGCCGTCGCCGTTCGGCTCGGTCGCGAACTCGACCCGCAGGTCGGGCAGGTCGCTGACCGACGGGACGGCCCACGGCTCGGAGCCGTTGGCGATGTAGCCGTCGGAGAGCAGGAACACCGGGGTGCGGTAGGTCAGCGCGATGCGTGCGGCCTCGACCGCGGCGTCGAAGCAGTCACCCGGTGACTGCGGCGCCACGATCGGCACCGGGGCCTCGCCGTTGCGCCCGAACATCGCCTGCAGCAGGTCCGACTGCTCGGTCTTGGTGGGCAGCCCGGTCGACGGACCGCCGCGCTGGATGTCGCAGATGATCAACGGCAGCTCGAGCGAGACGGCCAGCCCGATCGTCTCGCCCTTCAGTGCGATGCCCGGACCCGAGCTCGTGGTGACCGCGAGCGCGCCCCCGAAGGCCGCACCCAGCGCGGCGCCGATGCCCGCGATCTCGTCCTCGGCCTGGAACGTCCGCACGCCGAAGCGCTTGTGCTTGCTCAACTCGTGCAGGATGTCCGACGCCGGCGTGATCGGGTACGCGCCGAGGTACAGCGGGAGCTCCGCGCGCCGCGACGCCGCCACCAGCCCGTACGCGAGCGCCAGGTTGCCCGAGATGTTGCGGTAGGTGCCGGTCGGCGCGGCCGCGGGCTTGACCTCGTAGGAGACCCCGAACGCCTCGGTGGTCTCGCCGAAGTTCCAGCCGGCCTTGAACGCCGTCACGTTCGCCTCGGCGATGTCGGGCTTGGCCGCGAACTTCGTCCGGATGAACGACAACGTGCCCTCGGTCGGGCGCGAATACATCCACGACAGCAGCCCGAGCGCGAACATGTTCTTCGACCGGCCCGCGTCCTTGCGCGACAGCTCGGTGCCGGCCAGGGCGTCCAGCGTCAGCTGGGTCAGGTCGAACGCGTGCAGGTTGTAGCCGTCGAGCGTGCCGTCCTCGAGCGGGTTGGCCGACCAGCCCACCCGCGCCAGCGCCCGCGTCGTGAAGTCGCGGGTGTCGACGATGACCGTCGCCCCCTCGGGCAGCTCGGCCAGATTCGCCTTCAGGGCCGCCGGGTTCATCGCCACCAGGACGTCCGGCCGGTCGCCCGGGGTCAGGATGTCGTGATCGGCGAAGTGCAGCTGGAACGACGAGACCCCGGCGAGCGTCCCCTGCGGCGCCCGGATCTCGGCCGGGAAGTTCGGGAACGTCGCCAGGTCGTTGCCGAAGACCGCGGTCTCCTGCGTGAACCGGTCACCGGTCAGCTGCATGCCGTCACCGGAGTCACCCGCGATGCGGATGACGACCTTGTCCAACTGCTCGACGTGCTTGACGTTCTCGGTCATTCGGGTGCGTGCCTCCAGGGGCATCGAGGTGTCGCGCGGGTCGCGTCGGGGACGGCAGACCCGCAACCCAGTCATGGTACGTAAGCCCGCTGGCCGCCGGTCGTGGTCTGGCTCACCGTCGGCAGCGTCGGTGACCCGGAGGCGACGCGTCGCGCCGCCGCACCCGCCACGACACGCCCGGTCGCGCCGAACGGGATTGCCCGATTGGTCGGCACCGTGATCGGCTGGAAGGCTGGGGGTACAAAGTCCGGAGCGTGTCGGGACCATCGTCCCGGCGCCACCGACCTACGGGAGGCGTCATGGCCGACCTCGTCCTGCCGGCGTTCGAGATGGACTGCCGGGACTGGATCGTGGTGAGCGCGAGCGAAGCCGGCCTGCCCGAGGACGTCGAGGGCGCTCCGTTGCTCGCGGTGCTGAGCACGATGGTGATCGACGACGACGTCCGCGAGGCGACTGGCGCGCTCACCGTCGGCATCATCGACGACGACGAGCTCGCGGTCCGCCAGGTGGCCCCCGGTTCGGTGGCGCACGAGCTGGTCGACGACGATCCGGCCCCGGGCAAACGCCGCTACATCATGCCGGCGCCGAACCGGCAGCTGGCGCTGCTCGCCGAGTTCGTGGTCGCCGACGACAGCGTCGAGCACGCGGCCGAGCCCGCCCGCACGGCCGACCCCGTCGTCACGAGCGAGCTGGACCGTCGCGTCGAGGCCCTGATGACGTCGTTCCGGTGGCAGCAGGCCGACTGAGCCCCGTCGTCGCCGCGCCGCCAGCTACTCGACCTCGGTGATCGTCGCCGTCGTCACGTCGAAGACGAACCCGCGCACGTCGTCGCGGTGGGGGATCCAGCGGCAGGTGCGCACCCGATCCATCGAGCTGCGGGTGTCGGCGACGAGGTCGGTGAAGCCCTTGACGCTCCACGTCGGCCGCTCGCCGGAGTCCGCCTCCAGCTCGGCCCGGAACGCCTCGTCGTCGAAGTTCTCCATCCCGCACATGGTGTGGTGGATGACCACGACCTCGCGCGTGCCCAGCGCCCGCTGACTGAGCGCGAGCGAGCGCAGCACGTCGTCGGTGGGGATGCCGCCTGCGTTGCGGATCAGGTGCGCGTCGCCGATCTCCAGCCCCAGGGCGCCGAACAGATCCAGGCGCGAGTCCATGCACGTGATGATCGCGAGTCGCAGCTTCGGGCGGGTGGGGCGGGCACCCGCGAAGCTCTTGGTGTACTCGGCGTTGGCGTGGACGAGGTGGTCGATGGCCGACATGGCGTGATTCTCGCAAGCCCCGGCGGGAACGGCGACGGTGCTCCCGGGCGTTGTGAGGACATGCACGGCCTACGCAACAATCTCAAGACCGCGGTCCTGTTCGGGCTCCTCGGCGCGCTGCTCGTCGTCGGCGGCGGACTGCTCGCCGGTCGGGGCGGCCTACTGATCGGCCTGCTGCTGGCGGTCGGGATCAACGCCTACAGCTACTTCAACTCGGACAAGATCGCGCTGCGTTCCATGGGGGCCCGGCCGATCAGCGAGATCGAGCAGCCGATGATGTACCGGATCGTGCGCGAGCTGGCGACGAGCGCGCGGCAGCCGATGCCGCGGCTCTACATCTCCCCGACCGACCAGCCCAACGCCTTCGCGACCGGTCGCAACCCGCGACACGCCGCGGTGTGCGCGACCGAGGGCATCCTGCGGATGCTCGACGAACGCGAGCTGCGCGCCGTCCTGGGCCACGAGCTGTCCCACGTCTACAACCGCGACATCCTCATCTCCTCGGTCGCCGGCTGCCTGGCCGCGGGCGTCACCATGCTCGCCCAGTTCGCGCTGTTCTTCTCGCCGGGTGGCGGCGACCGCGACCGCAACCCGTTCGCCCAGCTGCTCATGCTGTTCCTCGGCCCGCTCGCGGCGTCGATGATCCAGCTGTCCATCAGCCGGTCGCGCGAGTACCAGGCCGACGCGTCGGGCGCGCAGCTCACCGCCGACCCGCTGGCCCTCGCCGCCGCCCTGCACAAGCTGGACGTCGGGACCCAGCGGGTGCCGTTGACGAAGACGCCGCGGCTCGAGACCAGCAGTCATCTCATGATCGCGAACCCGTTCGGCGGCGTGCGGTCGCTGTTCTCGACGCACCCGCCGATGGCCGAGCGCATCGCCCGGCTGGAGGAGATCGCCCGCAGCGACCCCCGCTACCAGCGTTGAGGTCGCGCGCTACCGGTAGTTGGTGAACTGCAGCGGGACGTCGAGGTCGGCGTTGCGCAACAGCGACTGGACGTCCTGCAGGGCGTCGCGCTTCTTGCCCGAGACGCGCACCTGCTCGTCCTGGATCGCGGCCTGCACGCCCTTCGGACCCTCGTCCTTGATGAGCTTGACGATCTCGCGGGCGTGGTCGCGGTCGATGCCCTGGCGCATGGTTCCGGTGATCACGTACGTCTTGCCCGACGCCTTGGGCTCCCCGGCGTCGAACGCCTTCATGGAGATGTCGCGCTTGACGAGCTTCTCCTTGAACACGTCGAGCGCGGCCTTCGCGCGCTCCTCGGTGTCGGCCTTGATCGTCACGCCCAGCTCGCCCGACCACTCGACGGTAGCGTTCACGCCGCGGAAGTCGAAGCGCTGCGCGAGCTCCTTGGCCGCCTGGTTGAGCGCGTTGTCGACCTCCTGCCGGTCGATCTTGCTGACGATGTCGAAGGACGGATCGGCCATGGCTGCACGGTAGCCCAGTGGGCGCGGGGTCGCACCGTCCGGCGACACCGTCTCGCGAAGGGTGCCGCGGCGGTCCGGTATGGTTACTCGCTGGCCGGAGCGATCCGGTCGCACCACCCCAGGCGGGTTGCCCGAGCGGTCAAAGGGAACGGTCTGTAAAACCGTCGGCTCAGCCTACGTTGGTTCGAACCCAACACCCGCCACATCGCGTCGGCCGTACGGCCGCCGGACCGGTCCTGGCGCCGGTCCGGCCACTGTGCGGCTCGTCCCGGCGTCCCGGACGACTATCGACAGGACGGTGCCGCACGGTCTGATAGGACTGACGGCGAAGGACGGCCTGCGCCGTCCGCACGGTCGGCCACGACGAAGAGGTTCGGGACATGAGCGCACCGCAGGGCCAGCAGCTGCGCACCGTCGCGGTCGTCCTCGCCGGGGGCACCGGCTCGCGCGTGGGGTTGGACCGTCCCAAGCAGCTGTTGAAGGTCGCCGGCCGCACCGTCATCGAGCACACCGTCGAAGCGCTGCACGAGTGTCCCGAGATCGACGAGATCATCGTGATGATGGCGGCCGACTTCGTGGCCGACGCCGAGGCCCTGCTGCTCGGCAGGCCGAGCCTGCCCAAGGTCACCCGGGTCCTGCCCGGCGGCAGCGGGCGCAACGAGTCCACGCTGGCCGCCCTCGCGGCGTTGGGGCCGCAGGAGTGCAACGTCCTGTTCCACGACGCGGTGCGGCCGTTGCTGCCCCCTGGCGTCGTGCGCGAGTGCGTCGAGGCGCTGCGCACGCACGAGGCCGTCGACGTCGCGATCGCGTCCGCCGACACCGTGATCGAGGTCGACGACGACGACCGCATCGTCGCCATCCCCGACCGCAGTCACCTGCGCCGGGGCCAGACCCCGCAGGGCTTCCGGATCTCCACCATCCGCCGCGCGTACGAGCTCGCCGCGGCCGATCCCGACTTCCGCGCCACGGACGACTGCGGCGTCGTCCTGCGCTACCTGCCCGACGTCCCGATCCACGTGGTCCCCGGCGACGAGCAGAACATGAAGGTCACGTACCCGATCGACCTGTTCCTCGTGGACAAGCTGTTCCAGCTGAGCTCGCACTTCGCGCACCACGGCGGGTCCGCAGCGCTCGCCGACACCCTGCGCGGGCGGACGGTCGTGGTGTTCGGCGGCAGCTACGGCATCGGCGCCGACGTCGTCCGCCTCGCCGAGGCCGCCGGCTGCCGCGTCTTCTCCTTCAGCCGCTCGTCGACCGGCACGCACGTCGAGGACGCGGCCGAGGTCGCGGCCGCGCTGGAGCAGGCCGCCGCGGCCACCGGCCGCATCGACGCGGTCGTCCTCAGCGCGGCCCAGCTCATCACCGGCCCGCTCGCCACGATGGACGACGCCACCATCCGCGGCCAGCTCGACACCAACCTGCTCGGCCCCATCGTCGTCGCCCGGGCCAGCGCCCCGTACCTGCGCGAGACCCGTGGTCACCTGGTGCTGTTCACCTCGAGCTCCTACACCCGCGGCCGTGCCGACTACTCGCTCTACTCGGCCACCAAGGCGGCCTGCGTGAACCTCGCGCAGGCGCTCGCCGACGAGTGGTCCGACGACGGCGTCCACGTCAACGTCGTCAACCCCGAGCGCACCCGGACGCCGATGCGCGAGCAGGCCTTCGGCCCGGAGCCCGAGGGCGCGCTGCTGGACAGCGAGACGGTCGCCGAGACCGTGCTCGGCCTGCTCGCCTCGGAGATGACGGGGCACGTCGTGGACGTCCGGCGCCACGACCGCGAGCCGCAGGGCGTCGTCGAGGCCGTCGACGAGGTCATCGAGCAGGCGGCCGAGGACGCCGGCGTCGACCGCTCCGTCGACGTCCTGTGACCGAGCCGGGCACCGAGGCGGGCATCGAGCCGGGCCGTGACCGCGTGACCCGGGTGCGGGACGCCGGGCTGCTCCTCGCGCTGGCCGCCGGATACGTCGTGCTCTTCGCCGGGGCCGTCACCGGGTCGATCGGCACGGTCGTCGTGGCCGCGCTGGCGCTGTGGGTGCTCGACGTGGTGTTCGTCCGCTACGCCGACCGACGCGCGGTCGGGGCGCTGAACACGGCCAGCGCCGGGATCACCTGGCGCGTCTTCGTGCGCCAGACGCTGCTGGTGGTGCTGCTGCTCGTCGCCGGCGACCACGGCGGCGGTCTCGGCCGCGGCGAGCTGGCGGTCGTCGTCGCCGCGGTACTCGCCCACCACCTCGTGCTCGGCCTGTACCTGGGTGTGCGGACGGTGGTGCGGGTGCGTCGCCTGCGGCGACTCGAGACCGCCAACCTCGACGTGCCCGGCGCGCAGCTGCCCCCGCCGCCGTCGGAGCTCGTCTTCGTATCGGGGGCGCAGCTGCTGCTGCGCACGGACCTCGTGCTCGTGCTCGCGCTCGCCTGGGCGTGGGCGGCCGGCCTCGACGACGCGTCCGGTCTCGTGGTCGCGGCCGCGATCGCCATGGTGGCCGCGGCGCTGGTGGTGCCGGCGGCGCTGCTCCCCGCGGCCGTGGCGCTGCTGCGACTGCCGAGCGACGAGACGCGCATGCGAGCCGCGCAGCAGGCGGTGCTGGCGGCCGCACCGCGGGTCATCCTGTACTTCTCCGGCGGTGCGGCGGACGTGTACCAGGTCAACATGTGGCTGACGACGATGGAGCGGCTCGACCGCCCCGTGCTCGTGCTGCTGCGTGAGCGGCGCTATCTCGACGCGTTCGGCCCGACCAGCGTGCCGGTGCTGTGCCTGCCCTTCACCGCCGACGTGATGAACCTCGACCTGCCGACCGCGCGCGTCGGCCTCTACGTCGCCAACGTCGGGCGCAACATCCACCTGCTGCGCGAGCCGGGGCTCAAGAGCGCGTTCATCGGGCACGGCGACAGCGACAAGACCGCCAGCTTCAACCCGGCCACCAAGGTCTACGACGAGGTCTGGGTGGCCGGCGAGGCCGGTCGGGACCGCTACCGCCGCGCCCAGGTCGGCGTCCGCGACGACGACGTCGTGCTGGTCGGCCGGCCGCAGCTCGACGCGATCGCCTCGCTGGGCGACCGTCCGGTCGGCGAGCCGTTCACCGTGCTCTACGCGCCGACGTGGGAGGGCTGGACCGACGACCCGTTCCAGACGTCGGTCACCGCGATGGGGCTGCCGATCGTGCGCGAGCTGCTCGCGACCCCCGGCGTGCGGGTCGTCTACAAACCGCACCCGCTGACCGGCCGCGTCAACCGCGCCACCGCCGCCGCGAGCGACCAGATCGTCGCGGCCGTGACGGCGGCCGGCGCGCCGCACGAGGTCCTCCTCGACAACGCGGTGCCGCTCTACGACGCCTTCAACACCTCCGACGCCCTCGTCAGCGACATCTCCAGCGTCGTGTCGGACTACCTGCGCTCGGCCAAGCCCTACTTCGTCTGCAATCCCGGCGGCCTGCCCGACGACGCGTTCCGCGAGCAGAACCCATCCGCCGGCGCGGCCCACCTGCTGCGCCCGGACGGCGATCCGCGCCGTCCGGGCGGGGTCGAGGGGCTCGCCACGGGCCTGGCCGCGGCGCGCGGGGAAGACCCGCTGCGACAGCGCCGTGCCGCGGTGCGGACCTACCTGATCGGCGACCCGTCGCAGGACTCGCTGACGCTGTTCCGCGACGCCGTCGACGCGCTGGCGCGCAAGGCCGAGCTGCAGTACGGCGCGCACGGCCTGCGCAGCAGCGAGGTCGACACCGCCGGAGCGGGCGCCGCCGACACCGACGCGGTCGCGGGGGCCTGATCATGACCGTCCGCGTGAGCGTCGTCGTCGCCGTCTACAACACCGGCAAGCACATCGAGCCGCTCGTCGCCTCGCTGCTGGGGCAGTCGCTGCCCGCGGCGCAGTTCGAGGTCATCTTCGTCGACGACGGCTCCACCGACGCGACTCCCGCGCGTCTCGACGCCCTCGCGGCCGAGCACGACAACGTCGTGGTGCGCCACATCCCCAACAGCGGCTGGCCGGGCAAGCCCCGCAACATCGGCATCGATCTCGCGCGCGGCACCTACGTCTTCTTCGCCGACCACGACGACTGGTTCGCCCCCGAGGCGCTGGAACGGCTCGCCGACTACGCCGACGACAACGGCGCCGACGTCGTCGTCGGCCGCTACGCCGGGCATCGGCGCGGCGTGGCGAAGGCGCTGTTCGCGAAGTCGCGTCCGGACGCCACCCTCGCCAACGCGCCGCTCATGGACTCGCTGACGCCGCACAAGCTGTTCCGCGTCGCGTTCCTGAACGAGATCGGCCTGCGCTTCCCCGAGGGCAAGCGGCGCCTCGAGGACCACGTCTTCGTCGTCGAGGCGTACTTCCGGGCGCGCCGCATCTCGGTGCTCGCCGACTACCACGTCTACTTCCACATCGGACGACAGGACGCCGGCAACGCCGGCTACCAGCGCATCGACCCGCCGAGCTACTACGGCTACGTCCGCGAGACGGTCGACATCATCCTGCGGCACACCGAACCCGGCGCGTTGCGCGACAAGTGCCTGCGCCGGCCGCTGCGGCAGGAGATCCTCGGCCGGCTCGACGGCGCGAGCTTCCTGGCCCAGGACCGGGACTACCAGCGTTCGCTGTTCGACGCCGCCCGCGCGCTCGCCGAGGCGGCCATCCCCCCGCACGTCGACGCGGGCCTGTCGCCACGGCAGCGCGTCGCCGCCGAGCTGCTGCGCGCCGGCCGGCTGGACGACCTGATCGGCTACGTCCGCCACCAGCTCGACGTCCGCTGCCGGGCCGAGCTGACGGGGCTGGGGTGGAACCCCGACGGCACGCTGGCGCTGCGATTCGCGGCCGTGCTCGTCGACGCGCACACCGGTGACCCGCGCGGCTACGACCGGTCGGGCGACGACTTCCTCGTCCCGGTGCCCCCGCTCGATCCGCCGGTCACCGTCGCCGCGCGACGGTGCACCCGTGAGCTGCGCTCGGCGTCGATCACGCTCGTGGCGCGGCGACGGGCGGACAGCCTGGAGTTCACGATCGCGACCGAGTCGGCGGCCGACGTGCGCGACGACGGCAGCGGGCGGTCCTCGCTCGCGCTGCGCGGCAGCGCGACGATCGACCCGCGGGTGCTCGCGGAGAAGCCCGACAGCGTGTGGGACTTCTACCTCAAGCTCGCGCAGACCGGCTGGAGCAAGGAGGGCCGCCTCGGCGGCAACCGGACCGCGGACGTGCCAAGCGCGTTGCGTCCCGCTCTCGCCGGCGGCGTGGCCGTGGTGCCGTACTGGACGCAACGCGTCGAGGACCTCAGCCTGCGGGTCGGCGTCGACGGGGCGGCTCTGGCCCGCGCGCTGCGCTTCGGCCCCGGACCGGGCCGGGTCGGCCGGCGCGCGGGGACCGTGACGGTCACCGCGCCGCTGGTGGTGGCCGACGGCGACGACGTGGGTGCGCGGCTGCGCCTCATGCCCCCCGGCCGGCCGGCCCCGGTCGACGTCGTCGCCCGCCTCGTCCGCGACGCCGACACCACCGCCCTCACCGCGCCGCTGCCCCGGCCACGCCGCCGCCCCGCGGTGTGGCGGGTGCTGCTCGCCCTGGACCTGCCCGGATGGGGGGCGCCGCGCCCGACGGGCACGCTCGTGCTGACCGGCGGTCGGCGCGTCCTCGCGGCGCTGCCCGACCCCGAGCTCGCCGGACCGACGACGGCCCGCTGGCAGCGGGTCGGCCGCAGCCTCGCCCGCCGCCGCCTCCGGCAGGCGCGACGGGCGTGGCGCCGGCTGCGTGCCCGCGGGCGGGCTCAGTAGGGGAAGGCCGCCCGCACCAGCACCGGATTGTGATCGGACGGGATGACGCCGCGGAAGCGGCCGCGCGACAGCCGCAGCACGACCTCCCGCGAGCGCACCGCGACGCCGGCCGGCGCGAAGACGTAGTCGATGCTCTGGCCCACCTCCGGCGGCGTGCGCAGGTAGAGGTTGGCGCTGTTGAACCGCTCGTTGGGTCGCGACTGCGCCACGCTCTGCGCGTCGGCGACCCGGTGCGCGCGCATCACGTCCCCGGCGCCGTCGTAGACGTGGTTGCGGTTGAGCACGGAGTTGAAGTCGCCGGCGTAGACCACCGGGACGCCCTTCGCGGCGGCGAGCCGGCCGGCCTGCGAGAGCAGGCTGCGGGTCTCGGCGGCGCGCACGTCGTCGGCGGCCCGGCCGTTGCCGAAGTTGAGGTGCACCGACACGGCCAGCACCGTTGCGCCCGTGCTCCGCCGCTGCAGCACCTGGTAGGCGGCCACCCGGTTGTCGCCCAGGAACCAGTGGCCACCGGTCCCCACGGCCCGGTAGACCGACGTCCGGTACAGCAGGTAGCTGCCGGTGCGGAAGTAGTGGTGCTCGGTGGGTGGGGTCTCGGTGCGGGCGAGCGTGTACGAGCCGAGCAGGTGCGCGAGGTCGTCGGCCTGCCGCGTCCCGCCGTACCCCTGGGGCGAGCCGACCCAGCCGCCGGCCTCCTGCAGGCAGACGACGTCGGGGGTCGCGCCGCGGATCAGTGCGGCGACTCCGGCGCGGCGCTTCGACCAGGGTGCGATCCGCTCGCCGGTGGTGCGCTGACCGTCCGCGGCGCTCGTCAGGACGTTGTAGGTCATGAGCCGAACCGGCTGCAGGTGCGCGCGGACCCGCGCGCGGACCGGCGTCGACCACGGCGATGCGGTGTCGTGGTTCGTCCGGCGGACCCGGAACCAGTAGGTCCGCCCGGGCGTGGTGCCGTAGGGCGTGAACTGGGTGGTGGTGCCGCGCAGGGTGTACGTCCGGCGGCCCGTGCGCATCGCCCGGTCGGTGGCCTGCGCGACGGTGAAGCCGGTGGCCGTGCCGTGCCACGTCAGCCAGGTGCCCCTGCGGGTGGCGGTCACCCGCACCGTCGTGGGTGGGCCGGGTCGCAGCGCGACCGACCGGACGGTGAGACCCCAGCGGTAGTGCTTGGCGTTCCACGCCTTGACGCGGTACCAGTACGGGGCCGTCGTGTAGCGCAGCCCGCGGATCGTGAGTCGCGGCGCGGTGGCGACCGCCGAGGCGTGCGCGTGGCGGATCCGGGCGACCGTCACGTCGTTGCGGGTCGTGGCCGCGTACAGGCGGTAGTGGGTGGCGTGCGCGAGCCGCGGCAGCGCGACCGTGATCGAGTGCGCGGTCACGCGGACGACGTGCTCGCCGTGCGGGCGGACCGGCGCGGGGACGGCCTCGGCGGCCGCGGCCGGCCCGGCGGACAGCAGCAGCGATGTGGCCATGGCCGCGAGCGCGACGAGGGTCGTGGCGAGGACCCGCGCGCGACGACGGCTCGGACGGCGGAAGGACATCGGGCGGCGCTCCACATGACGGTCACGGCCCCCGCCGGACCGCAGGAGCGTATCGGGCGTGCACCGTCCGGGACAGGGACGTTGGACGCTCAGTAACCCCAGGCCGTGGTCAGGTCGCGCAGCTCGGCCGGCACGTCGGCGAGTGCGGGCAGCGGCCGGGCCTGCTGCACCCGTCCGGAGTGGATGTTCTCCGACCAGTCGCCGAGGCCGCCGCGGTTGCCGCTGCGGCGGTAGGTGAGCATCCGCGTCTGGTAGCGCACGCCGAGGTACGCGCACACGGCGCGCAGCGTGGTCGCCGGGTCGGCGGTGAGGTCCTCGTAGCGGACGGTCGGTCCGGGGAGGGCGGCCCGGGCCGCGTCGAGCCACCCGCCGTACCGCGCGACGTTGGCGACGTGCGCCGCCGTCGGCTGGTCCGGGCGGGCGTGTACGAGCGACTCGTACACGCTGCCGGGGTGGCGTCGCAGGTGCAGGTAACGCGCATGGGGCCAGAACGCGTGGATGCGCTGCCAGATCTCGACGTTCTGCGGCGTCTTGTCGACCACGATGCGCCCGCCGCCGCGCACGAGCGCGAGGTGCAGCGCGCGGTCCCAGAGCACGTTCTGCAGCTCGTCGAGGGACAGACCGAGGGCCTCCCAGGAGTCCACCGCGTACTGCTTGGCCGAGCTCACCCGCATCGTTCCCAGGTGCAGCTCGTGGGGCGCGACGATCTGGGTGTGGGTGTCGAGCATCGAGCGCAGCAGCGTGGAGCCGGAGCGCACCGAGCTGAGCAGGAAGACCGGGCTGCGCACCAGATGCAGTCCGTCGTCCTCGAGGCGGGCGGTGCGGCCCAGCGCGAAGCGGCGCCGGTTCACCACGCGCCGGACGTCGCCGAGCCGCGAGCGCAGGCTGCCCGGCTCGGTCATGCCGGCCGCACGCGGGCGGGGGACGTCCCGGTCACCCGGTCGAGTTCGTCGCAGAAGCGGCGCTGCGCCTCGGCGCCGGAGGCGCCCAGCAGGTAGCGGCGGGCGCGGGCCCGGGCCGCGGCGGTCGGGTCGTCGCGGGCGTCGGTCGCGGCGGCGAGCAGCTCGTCGAGGCCGGTGAGGTCGCGGCCGATCAGGAAACCGCCGGCCGCCGCGGGGACGTTGGCGCGGAAGTCGTCGTCGGACTGCTCGGTGTTGTTGACGACGGCGTACGGCCGGTCGGCGGCGAGGAAGTCGGTGACCACGCTCGAGACGTCGGCCACGAGCGCGTCGGCCACCCGGAAGGCGGCATAGAGGTCAGGTTCGGCGCCGGTCAGGATGCGGTGGCCGGGGCGGTCGGCCCAGAACTGCCGGGCCCGCTCGGCCCGCGCGGCGGCCCCGCTCGTGGGCGCGCCCGGCCCGGCCGGCCCCACGGGGGGCAGCCGCCGCGTGCAGACGTCCAGCGGGTCGGGTCGGCCGTCGGTGCCCCCGGCGGGTGGGCTGTCCTGGGGCGGCAGCGGCGCGGCCGCGCCCGCCTCGCGCAGCAGCGCGACGACCTCCTGGTGCGCCCGGCGCATGGTGGTGCGGATGTGGCCGGTACGCGGGTGCGGCCGGTACATGACCCGCACGCCGGGGCGGCGGAGCAGCTCGGCGACGAGCGCGACACCGTGCTCGGCGAGCGAGCTGTGGTTGGGGCTCTCGCCCCAGCCCTCCCACGTCGGGGCGTAGAGGACGGTCAACATCGGCACCGTGTCGGGCTCACGGGCGAGCGACTCGAGCTGCGGGCGGCCGATCTCGCGGAACGCGTGCTCGCTGACCCCGACGCGGGCGGCGCGGTACCGCTCCCGCCCGGCCGGTCCCGCCACCCAGATCTCGTTGTAGGCCCGGCTGAACGGGTTGCGGCTGGCGTCCTTGTCGCTGTCGCCGTGACCGAGGAACACGCTCGTGACACCCGGTCTGCGCAGCATGTGCAGGTTGTTCGAGGTGTTGCCGACGAACAGCGCGGCCCGCAACGAGTCCAGCGGCAGTCGCATGAGCTCGCGGCTCGCCGGCACGCAGACGATCGGCAGGGTCGTCGGCGGCAAGGTCTGCAGGACCGCGCGATCCCGGACGACGAGCAGCACCGGCCGCCGGGAGTCCTCGAGCGCGGTCAGCCAGACCTCGACCTGGTACTGCCAGGCGGGGCCGTCGCCGTAGTAGAGGACGACGTGCGGGTCGATCTCGGCGAGGCGCCGCACCGCGGCATCGGCCACGCGGCGCCGCGGGTCGAGCCGGCGCAGCCGCACCGCGTGGGCGACGACGATCGTCGGCAGGATCAGCGAGGCGACGAGGTACACGCTCAACCCGGCGTAGCCCCAGGTGTCGTCGCCGCGGCGGCCGGAGGCGAGCGCGAGCCCGATCGCGGCGGGGAGCGCGGCGATCTGCTCCACGCCGTGCTGGCGCAGCACCCGGATCGGCAGGGCAGCCGGGACGGGCGGGAGGTCGAGGTCCAGGCCGCGGGTGAGTAGCGGCGGCCGGCGCAGGTAGTCGATGGCCTGGGCCGCGGCGCTGCGCCCCATGGCGGCGGCCAGCGCGACCAGCACCGTCAGCAGGGCCGCCACGACCATCGGCACCTTGTTGGTCTGCACGGCGAACACGACGACGGTGGCGCTGACCAGCAGGCCGCGCGCCACCGCGCCCACGCCGACGCGACGCAACCCCCAGTTGATGAAGGGGGTGAACCGCGCGGAGACGGCCTCGACCGCCACCCACAGCGCGACCGCGAGGACGAACTGCGGCTCGCCGCCGGCCAGTGCGGCACCGGAGGTGAAGCCGACCGCGACGATCAGGGCGAGGAACACGAGCCCAGCGCGCAGCGGCGAACCCGCGGACGGGACGGGCTCGACCGTCGTGATCGAGCGGTGCGACGGGGTCGGGTCGGCCGGGATCGTCACGGGCGTGTCACCCCGTGTCCAAGCATTGGCCCTCCGTGTGCCCCGGCTGACGCCGTCCGGCTGCCGTCGACGTCGCGCTGCGCACTTCCGGTGCCCCGAGCGCGGTGCACACGATACCGACGCAGCGTGTGTGCCCCGAACGGCCCGTCGCCGCCGACCTTGATCGTTGTCGGCCCGTGATCGGCACGCCCGCGTCGCGATCCGGCCGACGCGGTGACCGGACCGCCGCCAGGCGTCGCACGCCGACCGCTCGTTGCGTTACGCGCAACGGTGTGCATAATGAGGACCGCACCAGGCGGCCGTTCCCCCCGTGCGGCCGCCTGTGTGTCGATCCGGCGGCCCGCCCGTCGCCGGCGAGGGCCGGGCTCAGTCCCGGCGCCGCAGGATCGTGCGGCCGAGCCAGACCAGCGGGTCGTACTTGCGGTCGACGACCCGCTCCTTCAGCGGGATCAGCGCGTTGTCGGTGATCTTGATGTGCTCGGGGCATACCTCGGTGCAGCACTTGGTGATGTTGCACATGCCCAGGCCGTGGTCCTCCTGGGCCGAGCGTTGCCGGTCGAGCGCGTCGAGCGGGTGCATGTCGAGCTCTGCGATGCGCATCAGGAAGCGCGGCCCGGAGTACGCCTCCTTGTTCTCCTCGTGATCGCGCACCACGTGGCAGACGTTCTGGCACAGGAAGCACTCGATGCACTTGCGGAACTCCTGCGAGCGCTCGACGTCGACCTGCGCCATGCGGTACTCGCCGGGCGCGAGGCCCGGCGGCGGCGCGAACGCCGGCGTCTCCTGTGCTTTGCGGTAGTTGAACGAGACGTCGGTGACGAGGTCCTTCGTCACCGGGAAGGTGCGCATCGGCGTGACGGTGACGACGTCGTCCGGCGCGAAGGTCGACATGCGGGTCATGCACAGCAACCGCGGCCGGCCGTTGATCTCGGCGCTGCACGAGCCGCACTTGCCGGCCTTGCAGTTCCAGCGCACCGCGAGATCGCCGGCCTGTGTCGCCTGCAGGCGGTGGATGATGTCGAGGACGACCTCGCCCTCGTTCACGCGGACGGTGTAGTCGACGAGCTCGCCGCCGGCGGCGTCGCCGCGCCACACCCGGAAGTGGGCGTCGTAGCCCTTCCCGTCCTGCTCGGCCTTCGCCTTGACGTTCGCGAGGGCTTCGTCGGGGCTGACGCTGGCGTTCTCCTCCACAGCGGTCATCGACGGCTCACACCCCTTCTTCGGAGACGTCGGCGATCTCGGCGTCGGTGTAGTACTTGGCCAGTTCGGAGCGCGTGAACAGCGCGAGCAGGTCCGGGCGCATGGCCGCCAGCGGCTGCGCGACCACGTCGACGCCGGTGCGCGCCTCGTTCAACGCGCAGATCAGGTTCTGCTGCCGCCACTCCGCCGACATCGCGGGGAAGTCGTCGCGGGTGTGGCCGCCCCGTGACTCCTCGCGCAGCAGCGCGGCCCGTGCGACGCACTCGGCGACCGCGAGCATGTTGCGCAGGTCGAGGGCGAGGTGCCAGCCGGGGTTGAATCGTCGGCCGCCGGTGATGCGGATGTGCTGGGCGCGCTCCTTGAGCTTCTCCAGGCGTTCCAGGGCGTCCTGCACCTCACCGGCCCGGCGGATGATGCCGACGAGGTCGTTCATGATCTGCTGCAGCTCCTCGTGCAGCTCGTAGGCGTTCTCGCCGTCCTGCTTGTCGGTCGGCGCGAGGGCGATGCGACGACAGGCGTCGATCTGGGCGTCGGTGATCGCCGGGTACACGCCCTTGAGCGTCGCGACGTAGGCGGCGGCGCCGTCGCCGGAGCGCTTGCCGAAGACGAGCAGGTCCGACAGCGAGTTGCCGCCGAGGCGGTTGGACCCGTGCATGCCGCCGGCGACCTCGCCGGAGGCGAACAGGCCCGGCACGCGGCTCGCGGCCCCGGTGTCGGGCTCCACCTCGATGCCACCCATCACGTAGTGGCAGGTGGGGCCGACCTCCATGGGCTCGGCGGTGATGTCGACGTCGGCGAGCTCCTTGAACTGGTGGTACATCGACGGCAGCCGCCGCAGGATCTCGTCCTTGGGCAGGCGGGAGGCGATGTCGAGGAAGACACCGCCGTGCGGTGACCCGCGCCCGGCCTTGACCTCGCTGTTGATCGCACGGGCGACCTCGTCGCGGGGCAGCAGGTCGGGGGTGCGCTTGTTGTGCTCCGGGTCGGCGTACCAGCGGTCGGCCTCGGCCTCGTTGTCGGCGTACTGCTCGCGGAACACGTCGGGCACGTAGTCGAAGGTGAACCGCGTGCCGTCGGAGTTCTTGAGCACGCCACCGTCGCCGCGCACGCCCTCGGTGACGAGGATGCCCTTCACCGACGGCGGCCAGACCATGCCGGTCGGGTGGAACTGCACGAACTCCATGTTCAGCAGGGTGGAGCCCGCTCGCAGCGCGAGCCCCATGCCGTCGCCGGTGCACTCCCACGAGTTGGACGTCACCTTGGCGACCTTGCCGATCCCACCGGTCGCGAGGACGACGGCGGGCGCGCGGAAGACGACGAAGTTCCCGGTCTCGCGGTAGTAGCCGAAGGCGCCCGCCACCGGGCCGCCCCGGTGGGTCTGGATCAGGTCGGTGATCGTGCACTCGGCGAAGACCCGCAGACGGCTCTCGTCCGCACCGGTGTTGCCCCGGGCCCGCGCGTCGGCCTGCTGCAGGGAGACGATCTTCTGCTGCATCGTGCGGATGAGCTCGAGGCCGGTGCGGTCGCCGACGTGCGCGAGGCGCGGGTACTCGTGACCGCCGAAGTTGCGCTGGCTGATGCGGCCGTCCTTCGTCCGGTCGAACAGCGCGCCGTAGGTCTCGAGCTCCCAGACGCGATCGGGCGCCTCCTTCGCGTGCAGCTCGGCCATCCGCCAGTTGTTGAGGAACTTGCCGCCACGCATGGTGTCGCGGAAGTGCACCTGCCAGCTGTCGTTGCCGTTGGCGTTGCCCATCGCGGCCGCACAGCCGCCCTCGGCCATGACGGTGTGGGCCTTGCCGAACAGCGACTTGCAGATGATCGCCACGCGCAACCCGGCCTCGTGGGCGGCGATGGCCGCGCGGAGCCCGGCGCCGCCGGCGCCGATGACCAGCACGTCGTAACTGTGGCGCTCGATCTCGGCCTCGACTTCGCTCACGTCGCGCGCCTCTCAGTTGACGATTCGAGGATCGCTGAACGCGCCCGCGGCGACGAGCGCGATGTAGCCGTCGGTGATCATCAGCGTGGCCAGCGTCGTCCACGCCAGTTGCATGTGCTTGGCGTTGAGCCGCGAGATGAGCGTCCATGCGCGGTAGCGCAGCGGGTGACGGGAGAAGGTGCGCAGCTTGCCGCCGACGATGTGTCGGCAGGAGTGACACGACAGCGTGTAGGCCCACAGCAGCACGACGTTGGCGAGCATGACGACCGTGCCGAGACCGAAGCCGAACGCGTGACCCTCCGGCCGGAACGCCTGGACGACGTCCCACGTGTTGATCACCGAGATGAGCCCGGCCGCCACCCAGAAGTAGCGGTGCAGGTTCTGCATGACCAGCGGGAAGCGGGTCTCGCCGGTGTAGCCGGTGTGCGGCTCGGCGACCGCGCAGGCCGGCGGGGACGCCCAGAACGCGCGGTAGTAGGAGCGCCGGTAGTAGTAGCAGGTGAGCCGGAAACCGAGCAGGAACGGCAGTGTGACGATCGCGAACGGCACGATCGGCGGGAAGTGCCCGAACCACGTCCCGAAGTCGCGCGCGCCCGGTTCGCAGCTCGCGGTGACGCACGGCGAGTAGAACGGCGAGAGGTAGTGCTCGCTCGGCGCGAAGTACGCGGCCTGCCAGACGGTGCGCAGTGTCGCGTACAGCACCCAGCCGGCGAGCAGGACGAACGTGACGACCGGCGCCCGGCGCCAGTTGTCCGTGCGCAGCGTGCGCGCCGGGATGCTCGCCCGGCCGGGTGCGGCGACGCCGGCGCGCATGTTGCGGCGCGACGGACGCTCGACCGGACGTTCGGTTGCGCGGGTCACCGTGGACAGTCACCCCATCCCGGGTCGTCGACCTCGATGCGGCGGCCGAGGAGTGCGGCGTGCGCGGCGGAGGCGGCGCCGAGGGCCTGCGCGACGGCGATCGCCGCGGGGTCGTGGCGCGATCTGCCGCGAGGACCGGGGCGGCGTCCGGGGACGGTGGCGTCTCGGCGTCGCGAGGACGTCTCGACGTTCGCTGCCATCACACGCTCCCCATCGGCGGACGGTACGGCCCGAGTGTGGCCGATCACACCCGCCTTGCCAACCGGGACGACGATCGTCGGCGCGGTCGACCCTGCAGTCCCGACGAGCCGCGGCGCCGGGTGGGGCGACCGGAGTCGCCGTCGCGATCGTGTAGGCTGATCCGTCGGCGCACGGCTCTCGATCGAGACCGTGTCTCCGCCCCCTTAGCTCAGTCGGCAGAGCGTCTCCATGGTAAGGAGAAGGTCTACGGTTCGATTCCGTAAGGGGGCTCCGGCGGGCCCTCGCGGCCCGTCCGCGGCGGGGTAGCTCAGGTGGTTAGAGCACACGGCTCATAATCGTGGTGTCGCGGGTTCGAGTCCCGCCCTCGCTACACCCGGCGCCAGCCGGTAACTCGAAAGACCTCGACTGTGAAGGGCTCGGCCAGTGGCAGCCACCGACGTTCGTCCGAAGATCACCTTGGCGTGCCAGGTGTGCAAGCACCGCAACTACATCACCGTGAAGAACCGGCGTAACGACCCCGACCGGCTCTCGATGAACAAGTTCTGCCCGAACTGCGGCAAGCACACCGAGCACCGCGAGACGCGCTGACGCGTTCTGCGCTCCGTCCCGAAGGCCCCGCCGGTACCGCCGGCGGGGCCTTCGTGGTGTCCGGGTGGTTCGCGTGGTGCCAGAAGATCGCCGGGCGGGGCGGATCTTCCTGCGCCCGCGGTGCCCGGGTTCGCGTGGTGTCCGGAAGATCGCGGGGCCGGGGCGGATCTTCCTGCGCCGACCCCGACGCGCCCCGGGCGGGTCGGCTCCGAGCCGTCGCGTCGACGACAGCACCGGCTACAGTGCGTGTCACAGGTACTTCGCCCCATTTTCCGGGAGGGTGACATGGGCGGACGCGCACCGCGGGACGGCGAGACGGCCGCCGACGGCCGGCGGCTGCGCTGGACCGAGCACCGGGCCCAGCGCCGCGCCGCGTTCGTCGCCGCCGGGGCCGCCGCCGTCGACCGCCACGGCCCGGGGGCCTCCGCCGAGCAGATCGCCGACGAGGCCGGCGTCAGCCGCACGGTCCTGTACCGCTACTTCCGTGACCGCGAGGACCTGCGTCAGGCGATCGCGGAGCTCGTGGTCAAGGACGTGCTCGACGCCGTGCTGCCCAAGCTGCAGCTGTCGACCGAGACGACGCCGCGCCAGATCATCGGCGCCGCCATCGGGACCATCATCGGCTGGCTCGACGAGCACCCGAACCTCTACCACTTCCTGCGACTGCGTCGCGACGGCGGCCTCGAGTCGGTCGAGAACACCCTCGCCGACAACGTGGCGTCGCTGCTGAAGATCATCATGGTGTTCTTCGGCATCGAGGGCGACGAGGCCGACCCGGGTGCGTACGGCATCGTCGGGTTCGTCGAGTCCGCCGGCGGGTGGTGGTTGCAGCACCGCTCGATCCCGCGGGAGAAGTTCACCGCGATCGTCTGCAACGGCGTGTGGCACCTGCTCGAAGGGACGGCCCGCGAGCACGGCCTGCACGTCGAGTACGACGCACCCCTGCCTATCGGCGCGCTCGCCGCGTCCGGTACCGGAGAGGCCACCCCATGACCCACGGCGCCCCCGACGAGGACGGCTACGACGGCCCCGCCCAGCTCCTGCCCGACGGGGACGCCGCGGGGGTGGACGTCGACGTCACCCTGCGCGGCCACTTCGACCCGATCAGCGGCCGGTACAGCTGGTACGGCCGCGTCGCCGCGAGCCCGCAGGTCGCCGCGCTCGTCGCGAACGGCGGCCGCACGGTCACGCTCCGTACGCCGCACGCCGAGGTCGCCACCGCGCTGACCGATGTCGACCCCTGGGGACGCCCGCGGGTGGAGGGGTTCGGCCCGACCCCCTTCCCGGTCCTCGACACCGTCGCCGACGACTGAGCCCCCGGGCGATGGCATAGCCTCGCGGCCATGCCCGTCGACCAGTCCTACGTCGGTCGCGTCTACCCGCCGACGCCGCCGTACCGGGTGGGGCGCGAGAAGATCCGCGAGTTCGCCGACGCCGTGGGCGATCCGCACCCGGCGTACCGCGACGTCGCCGCCGCGCGCGCGCTCGGACACGACGACGTGATCGCGCCGCCGACCTTCGCCATCGCCCTCACGCTGCCGGCGGGCAACCAGGTGGTGGACGACCCGGACTTCGGCCTGGACTACTCCCGCGTCGTCCACGGTGACCAGCGCTTCGTCCACCATCGCCCCATCCGTGCGGGCGACCTCCTCCAGGTCGTGGTCGCGATCGAGAGCGTCAGGACGATCGGCGGCAACGACATCGTCGGCACCCGAGCGGACGTCAGCACGGTCGACGGCGAGGACGTCGCCACCGCCCACAGCACGCTCGTGGCGCGAGGGGACGCATGAGCCCGGCCGTCGGCGACACCATCGCGCCGCGCGAGTTCGCGGTCACGCGCGCGGACCTCGTCCGCTACGCCGGCGCGTCCGGCGATTTCAACCCGATCCACTGGAACGAGCGGGTCGCGACCGAGGTCGGGTTGCCGGGCGTGATCGCGCACGGCATGTTCACCATGGCGACGGCGATCCGCGTCGTCACCGACTGGGCGGGGGACCCCGGCGCGGTCGTCGAGTACGGCGTCCGCTTCACCCGGCCGGTGCCGGTGCCCGACCCGGGGGAGGCGACGCTGACCGTGGCCGGCGAGGTGCGCAAGGTCCTCGACGACGGCCGTGTCGAGGTCGCGCTGACCGTCACCGTCGACGGCGACACCGTGCTGACCAGAGCCCGCGCCGTCGTCCGGTTCCCGGACGCGGCGTGACGGCCACCGCATGAGCGGTCGCCGGACGCGGGTCGCCGTGGTCGCGACCGTGACCGGCTGCCTGCTCGCGGCGTGCACCGGCACCGTCGACGGCACCGGCGCGACCGCGCACCGACCGGCGGCGAACCCGACGTCGGCCGCGACGCCGGGCCCGAGGTCGAGCCCGACGGTGCCCGGGTCTTCGCGCAGCTCCGGCCGCAGCGACGCAAGCGTGTGCCCCGCGCGCTACGCCGCACCCGACCCCGACCGCCCCCGGATCGCGCTCGCCTTCACCATCGCCCCCGGGCACGCGACCGTCCGCGGCGTGGAGCAGGTCGGCTTCCGACCGGACCGGCCCGTCACCGAGCTGGTCTTCCGGCTCACCGCCAACACCCGCCCCAGCGTCGAGCAGGGCAACGGCATCCGCGTCACCTCGGCGACGGCGACGCCGGCGGGCGGGCGCTACCGGTTCTCGGCCGCCAACGCCGCGCCGTCCACGCAGGGCGGCCTGCTGCGGATCCCGCTCGGCCGCACGGTCGCCGCCGGCCAGATCGCCACCGCCCGCATCGCGTTCACGCTCACGCTCGGGGAGAACTCCTTCGACCGCTTCGGTCGCGCCGGGCGGTTCGCCTACTTCGGCTCGGCGCAGCCGCTGCTCGCGTGGGAGCGCGGCTACGGCTGGCACACCGAGGACCTCATCGACTTCACCGCCGAGAGCGCCACCAGCGAGGCCGCCGACACCGACCTGCGCGTGACCGCCCCGGCCGCCGACGTCGTCATCGCCTCGGGCAATCCCGCGGACCCGGCGCGGGCGGGGAGCAGCCGCACCTGGACGTCCCACCTCGCCGCCGCCCGCGACGTGAGCGTCGCCGCCGGGCCCTTCGTCGTCTCCGACACGAGGGTGGGCGCGACCGCGCTGCGCCTCGGCGCGCCCTCGGCCCAGGTACGCGACGCGCTCGTGCCCGAGTTCCGTCGGGCGATCCGCGAGCTGGCACGCCGGTTCGGGCCGTTCCCGTTCCCGTCGCTCGCGGTCGCCCGGCTGCCCGCGCGGGGCGGCGGCATCGAGTACCCCGGCTCGATCCTCATGTTGGACGGGTCGCGGCTGGTGGCGGTGCACGAGACGGCCCACCAGTGGTTCTACGCGATGGTCGGCGACTCGCAGTCACGCCACCCATGGCTGGACGAGGCGTTCGCCAACTACGCCGAGGAGCTGGTGGACGACGTCCCGGCCCACTCCGCCGACCTGGACGCGCCCGGCGCGGTGGACTCGTCGACGCAGTCCTACGGGTCGGACGAGCGGGGCTACTACTTCACGACCTACGACAAGGGTTCGGCCGCGCTGGAGCAGGCCAGGCGCGCCGCCGGTCCGACGAAGTGGGACGCGGCGCTGCGCTGCTACGTGGCGCGCAACGCCTGGCGCATCGTGAACCCGGCGGACTTCCGCGCCGCGATCGCCCACCTCCCGGCCGGGATCGCGGTGCTGCGCAAGGCCGGCGCGTTGCGCTGAACCGTCCCCGGTCGGATCAGCCCTCGGCGACCAGCTCGGCGATCCGGCCGATGCCCTCGGTGAGGTCGTCGTCGCCGAGTGCGTAGGAGAACCGGAGGTAGCCGGGAGTGCCGAAGGCCTCGCCGGGAACGACCGCGACCTCGGCCTCCTCGAGGATGATGCCGGCGAGCTCGGTGGTGTTCTCGGCCGTCCGGCCCCGCAGCGAGACGCCGAGCAGCCCCTTCACGGACGGGTAGGCGTAGAAGGCGCCGAGCGGTTCCGGGCAGATGACGCCCGGGATGTCGGAGAGCGCCTTCACGATCGCCTTGCGCCGCCGGTCGTAGACGGCGCGCATCTCGGCCACCGCCGACAGGTCGCCGGAGACGGCGGCGAGCGCGGCGACCTGCGCGACGTTGCTGACGTTGGACGTCGCGTGCGACTGCAGGTTCGTGGCGGCCTTGACCACGTCGGTCGGGCCGATGAGCCAGCCGACGCGCCACCCGGTCATGGCGTAGGTCTTGGCGACCCCGTTGAGCACGACGACCTTCTCGCCCGCCGAGTGGGCGATCGACACCATCTCGGCGTCGCCGTAGACCAGGTGCTCGTAGATCTCGTCGGTGACGACCCAGAGGTCGTTGTCCTTGACCCAGCTGCCGATCGCCTCGACCTGCTCGCGGGGGTAGACCGCGCCGGTGGGGTTGGACGGCGACACGAACAGGAGCACCTTCGTGCGGTCCGTGCGCGCGGCCTCGAGCTGCTCGACGGTGGCCAAGTAGCCGCTCGTCTCGTCGGTCTGCACCTCGACGGGCACGCCGCCGGCGAGCTTGATCGCCTCGGGGTAGGTCGTCCAGTACGGGGCGATGACGATCACCTCGTCGCCCGGGTCGAGCAGCGCGGCGAAGGCGTTGTAGACGGCCTGCTTGCCCCCGTTGGTCACCAGGACCTGGCTCGCCTCGACATCCCAGTCGGTGTCGCGCTTGGTCTTGCCGGCGATCGCCGCCCGCAGGTCGGGCAGGCCGGCCACCGGGGTGTAGCGGTGGTACTTGGGGTCCTTGGCCGCGGCGACGGCGGCCTCGACGACGTAGTCGGGGGTGGGGAAGTCCGGTTCGCCGGCTCCGAAGCCGATGACCGGCCGACCGGCGGCCTTGAGGGCCTTGGCCTTCGCGTCGACGGCGAGGGTGGCGGACTCGGCGATGGCGGCGACTCGGTCGGATACGCGTGCTCCCATGTGGCCATCGTCCCAGACGGGTCCACGCCGCTTCACGCGTGGACGCCGGCCGGTCGCGTGTGGTGGCGTCTGGTCGCCTGGGTCCGGTGCCGACGCCGCCGGGTTGGAGGCGGCGGCCCCGCACCCGTAGACTGGCGCGTCGGGGTCCGGTTGTGGCCTTGCGTCAGCATGTCCACGCGCATGCGGCACGAGGTGCTCCGCACTCCCGCAGGTCCCTAGGGGCGTGGCTCAATTGGTAGAGCACCGGTCTCCAAAACCGGCGGTTGCAGGTTCGAGTCCTGTCGCCCCTGCGTACGAAGGCACCACCGGTCCGCGCCCCGCGGAGCGGCGACGAACGTGAGGAGTACTCGTGGCGACGACTCGGACCGAGTCCCCGGCGGCACGCCCGTCGCGGGGTCGCGGCGGCGCCCCGACGCGTTTCGTCCGCGAGAGCGTCTCCGAGCTGCGCAAGGTGCTGTGGCCCTCGCGCAGCGAGCTCGTGACGTACTCGATCGTGGTCATCGTGTTCGTGGTGATCATGGTCGCGATCGTCGCCGGGCTCGACCTCGGTTTCGCCAAGCTGGTGATCCTCGCCTTCGGGTGATCACCGGCGGCGGCCGCCCGACACGTCGGGCCGGGCCGCGACGAACCGCATCCCGCAATCGAGCAAGAGAAGAGTGAACGTGTCCGAGTACGACGAGGCCGCCCGTCCGACCGAGTCCGACGACCCCGAGGCGCAGCGCGACGAGGCGACGAGCGAGTCGGCCGAGTCGGCCGAGTCCGGTCCGGCCGACGTCGCCGAGGCCGCCCGCCTGCTGGGTGCCGACGACGACGAACCGACCGCGAACCCCGCCGACGACGAGCTCGACGTCACGCTCGGCGGTGACGACGCCGTCGCGACGGCCGACACCGAGGCTGCGGCCGACACCGTCGACACCGAGGCCGCGGCCGACACCACGGCCGAGACCGACGCCGACGGCACCGTCGACAGCGCGGACGGCCCCGCCCCGGCCGAGGCCGAGGAGCTGCTCGGCACGAGTGTCGAGACCGCGGCCGCGATCGCGCCGGACACCACCGAGGCCGTCGAGGCCGCTGCGGACGAGGACGCCGAGGACGAGGACCCGATCGAGGCGCTGCGTCGCGAGCTGCGCATGCAGTTCGGCGACTGGTACGTCGTCCACTCCTACGCCGGCTACGAGAACAAGGTGAAGACCAACCTCGAGAGCCGCATCCAGTCCCTGGACATGGAGGACTACATCTTCCAGGTCGAGGTCCCCACCGAGGACGTCGTCGAGATCAAGAACGGCAAGCGCCAGCAGGTGCAGCGCAAGGTGTTTCCCGGCTACATCCTGGTGCGCATGGACCTCAACGACGAGTCCTGGGGCGCCGTCCGCAACACACCCGGCGTCACCGGGTTCGTGGGCGCCACCTCGCGGCCCTCGCCGCTGAGCGAGGACGAGGTCCTCAAGATCCTCGCGCCCGCCGCCAAGAAGGCCGAGGCCGTCGCCACGGGCGGCGAGAAGGCCAAGACCGGCGTCGCGGAGAAGCCGGCCGTCGAGGTCGACTTCAGCGTCGGCGAGTCCGTCACCGTCATGGACGGCCCGTTCGCCACGCTCCCGGCCACCATCAGCGAGATCGACGCGATCCACCAGAAGCTGCGGGTGCTGGTGTCCATCTTCGGCCGTGAGACGCCGGTCGAGCTCTCGTTCAGCCAGGTCGCCAAGATCTGAATCCGTACGTCCGTCCACCAGAAGAAGAGAAGTCATGCCTCCGAAGAAGAAACTCGCCGCGATCATCAAGCTGCAGATCCAGGCGGGCGCCGCGAACCCGGCGCCCCCGGTCGGTCCCGCGCTCGGTCAGCACGGCGTGAACATCATGGAGTTCTGCAAGGCGTACAACGCGGCCACCGAGTCGCAGCGCGGGCAGATCGTCCCGGTCGAGATCTCGGTCTACGAGGACCGCTCGTTCGAGTTCGTCACCAAGACCCCGCCGGCCGCGCGGCTGCTGCTCAAGGCCGCGGGCGTCGACAAGGGCAGCGGCGAGCCGCACACCAAGAAGGTCGCGAAGGTGACCATGGACCAGGTCCGCGAGATCGCGCAGAGCAAGATGGAAGACCTGAACGCCAACGACATCGACCAGGCCGCGAAGATCATCGCCGGCACGGCACGCTCGATGGGCATCACCGTCGAGGGCTGACCGTGCAGGTCGCCCCCGGCAGCACGTGTGGGAGGACGCATCCGCGTCCGCCTGACCACTGACCAGAAAGAGAACGCACCATGGCACAGCGCAGTAAGGCCTACCGCAAGGCCGCCGAGCTCATCGACGAGGACCGCATCTACTCCCCGCTCGAGGCCGCCGGCATCGCCCGTCAGGCGACGTCTACCAGTTTCGACGCCACGGTCGAGGTCGCGATGCGGCTCGGCGTCGACCCTCGCAAGGCCGACCAGATGGTCCGCGGCACCGTCAACCTGCCGCACGGCACCGGCAAGACCGCCCGCGTGATCGTGTTCGCGACCGGCGACAAGGCCGAGGAGGCCCGGGCGGCCGGCGCCGACAAGGTGGGTAGCGACGACCTCATCCAGGAGATCACGGACGGGTTCTTGGACTTCGACGCCGCCATCGCCACCCCGGACCAGATGGCCAAGGTGGGCCGCATCGCCCGCGTCCTCGGCCCGCGTGGTCTCATGCCGAACCCGAAGACCGGCACGGTCACCCCGGACGTCAGCAAGGCCGTGGCCGACATCAAGGGCGGCAAGATCAATTTCCGGGTCGACAAGCAGGCCAACCTGCACCTCGTCATCGGCAAGGCGTCGTTCTCGCCCGAGCAGCTCGTGGAGAACTACGCCGCGGCGCTGGACGAGATCCTGCGCGCGAAGCCGTCGGCGGCCAAGGGCCGCTACGTCAAGAAGATCACCTTCTCCACGACGATGGGGCCGGGCGTGCCGGTCGACGTGAACCGCACCCGCAACCTGCTCGAGGAGACCGCTCCGACCGCCTGAGCGGGACAGCGCGACGAGGGTCCGGCCGCGTGCCGGACCCTCGGCGTTTCACGGGTACGTCGGGTACGTTGCCTGCGTCCGGTTCGTCCGGAAACCGTTCTGGGAGGTCGCTCGTGCGCCGCATCGTGCTCGCCCTGCTCGCCGCCGTGCTCGGAGTGGGCGTCGCGACCGTCGCTCCCGCGGCGGTGGCCGCTGCGGCGACGCCGGCGGCCGGCACCTACACGGCCATCGCGCCCTACCGGGCGGCCAACACCGCGAACGGGATGAACGGCAATCGCAAGGGCGCGCTCCGGGCCAAGGCGGCGTCGACCGTCTCGCTGGCCGGCCGGGTGCCCTCCGGCGCGGCGGCGGCCGTTGTGTCGCTGAGTGCGACCGTCCCGACCACGAACGGGGCCCTGACGACCTATGCCTACGGCGCGAAGACCCCGTCGACCTGGACGCTGCGGTACCGCCCGAAGGTGACGAGCACGACGACGGCGATCGTGCCGTTGAGCAAGGCGCGCTTCACCGTCTACAACGCCGCGTCGTCGGGCAGTGCCGGCTTCGTGGTCGACGTGGTCGGCTACTACGGCTCCCTCAGCTCTTCGAGCGGCTCCGGTCTGCTCACCTCGCTGGCCGCCAAGCGGATCGTCGCCGCGTCGACCGCGCTGGCTGCCGGCAGTACTCGCGTGGTCCAGACCGGGCACGTCGGCACCGTCGCGATCCAGGTGCACGCCCTGAGCACCACCAGGGCCGGTTCACTGTCGGTGTACCGGACAGGTGGTTCGGTTCCCGCGCAGGGCTCGATCTATCACGGCGTCGGCAACGGCTGGTCCGAGCTCGCGTTCGCCCGCACCGACGCCACGGGTCGCGTCACGGTCGCCAACCGGGGCAAGTCGACCGTCCATCTCGCGCTCGACGTCGAAGCCGCGTTCACGGGTGACTCGACCACGGTCGCCGGCGGTTTGCAGGCGTTGGCGCCGCAGCGGGTGGTCTCGGCCCGCAGCGTCGGCGCGGGCAAGGTCTCCGCCGTCACCCTCGCCGGCCACGCGGGCATCGCGCGCACGAAGGTCACGGCGGCCGTCGTCGCCGTCACCGTCGCCGCGACGGCGAAGACGGGTGCCGTCGTGGTGGGCGCGCCGGGGCGTACCGGGAGCGGGACGCGCACCCTGTCCTTCGAGGCCGGGCAGTCGCTCGGGGTCGCCGTGATCGTGCCGGTCTCGAGTGGGCGCATCGAGGTCCGCAACGTGTCCAAGGGATCGCTGAAGGCCTACGTCGACGTGCTCGGGTACCTGCCGTCGAACGACCTGGCACCGCCGGCGAGCAATCCGGCCCGGTACCTTTCCAACCTCACCGAGACGGGCGCCGCGGGCGCCCCGTCCACCGCGGCGGACCCCAGCGAGAATCGCTCCACCCTGCGCACCGAGGGCTGCGTCGACGCCAAGGCCGGTGCGACCTTCGCCCTGCTCGACGTCGGGACGCAGTCGTACCGGTCGCGGCTGTCCACCGCCGAACCGGGCGTGGCGCTCGCCAACTCCTCGCCCACCCAGCGCCTCACGTACGCCGAGCTCGTCGACGCGGTCGAGGGATATCTCGACGGCGTCGCGGACGGCACCTGCAACGCGGCGGGAGCGGCGGTGCGGGTCGCGGTCGGCACCAACAACTCGGGCAACTTCTCCGACACCTCGGACAAGACCAACCCGCGCTACCCCGGCACCACCCGGGGCAAGGACTGGTTCACCGGCGTCGTCAAGCCGCTGCAGCAGTACGCGGCGGGGCTCGGGGCCACGATCACCGTCGCCGCCGCGAACGACATCGAGAACGACGCGACCGAGTTCGACGGGAAGTACCAGAACGCGAAGGACTGGGAGGACAGCTACCTCGCCGCCGCGAAGGGATCGACCGACGACACGCTGGTCTTCAACGGTGCGGCCATCGACTGCCCGGCCTACTTCGGCGACACCACCTCCTCGTGCAACGAGGGGTGGACGTTGGCGCAGTTCGTGGCGCTGACCACGAATCTGGGCCGGGTGCAGGTGCTGCCGCAGATCTACACGGCCACCACCGCCGCGCAGTGGACCAACGTCGACGCCAAGTCCGGTGGCAAGCTCGTCATCGCGGGCGCGCTGACCCAGCGCGCCCTGGACACGACCACCTACGGCGCCGACCAGGGCTGGGCCGCGCTCGTGCGGGGCCTGTCCAGCGTCGTCGACGCGCCCGTCGTGCCGCGGAGCGTCGCCTTCGTCGCCTGACGCGATGTGGCGTCGTCCGCTGCGCTCGCGTAGGCTCGTTCCCGATCCAACCGAAGACCGCTGGTCGTCGCGTGCCCGCACGTGACCGAAAGCCTGACGACATCGTCAGCGACCCGCGCAGGCTGGCACGTACGGCACTTCCTGCCGCCCCGTGTGCTGCTGCGCGCGGGGCGTCTCTCGTTTCGTCGGCCGACCGGCTCGAGATGAGAGACGAAAGGAGGGGGAGCACGTGCCGAACTCCGAGAAGATCGACGCCGTCGCCGAGATCACCGAACACTTCTCGTCGGCGTCCGCCGCCGTCGTCACCGAGTACCGCGGCCTGACGGTCAAGCAGATCACCGACCTGCGCCGCGCGCTCGGGCGCGACACCACGTTCGCGGTCGTGAAGAACACGCTGACCAAGCGGGCTGCCGTCGACGCCGGTGTGGCGCTCGACGAGAGCCTGCTGGTGGGGCCGACCGCGATCGCGTTCGTCAAGGGCGACGCCGTCGAGGCCGCGAAGGGGCTGCGCGACTTCGCGCGCACCAACCCGGCGCTGGTGATCAAGGGCGGTGTCCTGGACGGCAACCAGGTCACCGCGGCCGACCTCGGCAAGATCGCCGATCTCGAATCGCGCGAGGTCCTGCTCGCCAAGGTCGCCGGCGGCCTCAAGGCCCTGCCCACCCGTGCGGCGGGCCTGTTCCAGGCGCCGATCGCCCAGGTGGCCCGGCTTGCCGCCGCGCTGCAGGAGAAGAAGCCCGCCGACGCCGCACCCGCGGCCGAGGCCGCCGACGCCGCACCCGCGGCCGACAGCACCGCCGAAGAGCCGGCGGAGTAAGTACCCGAACCCGCCGGCTCACCCGGCAAGAACGAAAGGACGCCATCATGGCGAAGCTCAGCACCGACGAGCTGCTCGACGCTTTCAAGGAGATGACCCTCCTGGAGCTCAGCGAGTTCGTGAAGCAGTTCGAGGACACCTTCGACGTCACCGCCGCCGCGCCCGTCGCGGTCGCCGCGGCCGGCCCCGCCGGCCCGGGTGCGGGCGCCGAGGCCGCCGAGGAGAAGGACGAGTTCGACGTCATCCTCGAGTCGGCCGGTGACAAGAAGATCCAGGTCATCAAGGAGGTGCGCACGCTCACGAGCCTCGGCCTGAAGGAGGCCAAGGACCTCGTCGACGGCGCGCCGAAGCCGCTGCTGGAGAAGGTCAACAAGGAGGCCGCGGACAAGGCCAAGGAGGCCCTCGAGGGCGCCGGCGCCACGGTCACGGTCAAGTAGTACCTGCACCACTCGCGAGGGGCGGTCCGCTACGGCGGGCCGCCCCTCGTCACGTGCTGTGGGACGAACCGATCAGTCGAGGCCGAGCAGCGCGGTGAGCTCGGCGGACGGCCGCACCGACCCGACGACGCCGCCGCCCCCGGTGACGTCCACCGCCGACCAGCGGCGCACCGCCGGGCCGTCGAAACCCCAGTACCGCAGCGCAGCGGCCAGTAGCGGCGGCAGGGCGCGAGCAGCACCGTCCTCGACCTTGGCCGCGAAGGCCCGCCCGTCGGGGAGGGCCGCGGCCCAGACGCCTTCGGCGCCGTCCTTGGCCAGCAATCCGTCGACCTCGGCGAGCAGCTCCGACACCGCCCGGCCGGTCCCGCCGACGAGCTGCGGGTGGGCCCGGACGGCCGCGACGACGGTCGCCTCCGGGGTGTCCGGCGCGGCGACGGCGAGCGCGGCGAAGCCGCGGGCCAGCGCGACCAGCGGGACCGCGTGCGCGGGGGCGCCGCAGCCGTCGACGCTGGACGCCGCGATCGGGGCACCGCACAGCCGCTCGATCTCGGCGACGACCGCTCGCTGCAGCGGGTGGTCGGGCGCGAGGTAGCCCCCAACGTCCCACCCGGCGGCGACGCAGGTGGCGACCATCGCCGCGTGCTTGCCCGAGCAGTTGTGGCACAGCGGCGCGGGCTGACCGCCGCCGGCGACGTAGTCGATCAGCGCGTTCCGCTCGCCGGGCAGGTCGGCGGGGCAGCCCAGCGCGTCCTCCCCGAGCCGGGCCGCCGCGAGGGTGCGGCGCACCCCGTCGCGGTGCACGCCCTCGCCGTTGTGGCTTGCCGCGGCCAGCGCGACGGCCTCACGGCTGCCCTGCCAGCCGGCCCGCACCAGCGTCGAGGCCTGCATCGGCTTGAACGACGAGCGGGCGAAGACCGGGGCGTCGATCTCGCCGGCCGCGGTCTCGACCGCTCCGCCGGGACCCAGCAGGACGACGGCGCCGCGATGACGCGACTCGACCCGCCCGCCGCGCACGACGTCGAGCAGGACGGGGACCTCGGTCACGCCTACCGTCCGGTCAGCCGGTCGTGGTCGGTCGCGTCGAGCGCGCCGTCGGCGACCGCCCGATCGTAGGCCGCGGTGACCTCGGGCCCCGCTGCCGCGTAGCGCCGCGCCAGGCGCTGGGTGGGCTCGGGCGAGAGCTGCGCGAGCAGCGTGCCGAGCTCGCGCCACAGGCCCTCGGCCGGCGCGGCGGCGAGCAACTCGTCGAGCTGCGTGTCGGTGAGCATGCCGCCGACGAGGTCCAGTCGCGAGGCGTCGTCCATGACGTCGGCGACGTGCAGCAGCTGCCCGCCGCCGAGCTCGGCGACGCTCGCGCGGAGCGCGGGTTCGCTGACCTGCTCGACGAAGCCGGCGATGACGATCCACTCACCGCGGCGGGCCAGCTCGCTCGCCACGTTCGCGACCTTGCCGGGCGGGATCGCGGCGACGACCTCGGGGGCCCGGGACGCGTCCATCGCGGCGGACACGTCGGCGAGGTAGCGCTCGGAGACGCGCGTGACGAGGTCGGCGGCCTTGGCCGGTTCGAGCAGCTCGGCGGTGCGCGCGGCCAGCAGGGGCGGCAGCGTCGCCTCGGTGAGCTTCGCCGCGACCGGGAGCGGGACGGTCTTGGACAGCGCCGCGACCCGGGCGAAGTGGGGCCGGTCGGCCTCGAACAGGGCCCCGGCGATCTGACGCCGCAGGGCCCGCAGTTGGGCCGGCGGCACGGCGGCGAGCATGGCCAGCCGCGCCGGGTCGACGTCGAGGGTGTGCGCCAGCCTGCGCAGCTCCGCCGACTCGGTCGCGTTGCGGGCGTGGGGCCCCTCGGGGCGGTCGGTCCCGGTCATCCGAGCAGCACCTTCTTCACGATCCGGCGCACCGGGAACGGGACGTGCTTGAGCGTCGCGTCGAACGACTCCTCGAGGCTCTGTGCCTGTCGGCGGCGCGCGTCGGCCACGAGGTCGGCGAGCGCCGTCCGGTCGGCCTCGGGCAGGGCCGAGACGGCCTCGGGCGGGTCGCCGCCGAGCAGCTCGCGCAATCTGACGTCGGCGGCTGACTGCTGCGACACCCGTGCCCCCTCGGTACGGCCGGATCCCGGCGGGGGAGCGCCCCCGGCGCCCCTGACGCAGCGCAGACTATCCGCCGCCGTGCACAGCTCGCCCACGGCCCGCGACCGCGCCGTTCCGGGACCGAGCACAGGCTGCCGGATCTGCGGTAACGGTTGTGCACCGTGGACGGGCGATCTTCGCGTACATGTGTCACGCTGTGCCGGCCGAGTTCGGAGTTACCACCCGGTACACGAAGTCGTTACATTAGGTGCGCGGATCACTGTGTGCTGCGTGTCACGGGAAATCGTGGCCGGGGGAAGGAGTCGCTCGTGGGTGTCGAAGTCGCGGTGCACGAACTCACGAAGACCTTCGGCAGCCAGACGATCTGGGGGGACGTCACCCTCACGCTCCCGCCTGGCGAGGTGTCGGCGCTGCTGGGCCCGTCGGGTACCGGCAAGTCGGTCTTCCTCAAGTCCCTGATCGGGCTGCTCAAGCCCGACAAGGGCTCGATCGTGATCCGGGACGTCGACATCGCCCGCTGCAGCGAGGGCAAGCTCTACGAGACCCGCAAGCTGTTCGGCGTGCTGTTCCAGGACGGCGCGCTCTTCGGGTCGATGACCCTCTACGACAACGTCGCCTTCCCACTGCGCGAGCACACCAAGAAGAGCGAGCGCGAGGTCAAGTCCATCGTCCTCGAGAAGATGGACATGGTCGGCCTCGCCGGCGCCGAGGGCAAGCTCCCCGGCGAGATCTCCGGCGGTATGCGCAAGCGTGCCGGTCTTGCCCGCGCCCTCGTGCTGAACCCCGAGATCATCCTGGTCGACGAGCCCGACTCGGGGCTCGACCCGGTCCGCACGACCTACATCAGCCAGCTCTTCCTCGACATCAACGCACAGACCGACGCCACCTTCCTCATCGTCACGCACAACATCAACATGGCGCGGACGGTGCCGGACAACCTCGGCATGCTGTTCCGCCGCGAGCTCGTCATGTTCGGCCCGCGCGAGGTGCTGCTGACCAGCGAGGAGCCGGTCATCAAGCAGTTCCTCAACGGCAACATGAACGGCCCCATCGGCATGAGCGAGGAGAAGGACGCCGCGCAGATGGCCGCCGAGCAGGCGATGTTCGCCGCCGGTCTCCGCGACGGCGGCGAAGAGGTCGGCGGCGTGCCGCCGCAGATGGAGTGCTCGCCCGGCGTGCCCGAGCGCAAGGCCGTCGAGCGCCGCCGCCAGCGGGTCCGCGACCTCATGCACACGCTGCCCGACGCCGCGCAGGACGCCATCAAGAAGCTGATGGCCGACGAGGACGAGCACCGCCGCAAGGTCGAGAAGGCGACCGCGGAGATGGACCTCGACGACTCCGGCAACCCCCGGGACGGGGCGAACGGCGAGGACGCGAACAACAACAACGGCAACTCCAACGGCGGCGGTCGTCACAGCGGCGCCCCGCGGCCGCAGCCCACCCCCTCGGGACGCGGCTGATGCCCTCGCTGTCCCCCGTCGGAGGGGTGCGGCAGGCCGGCAGCCTGTTCGCGCTCTTCCTCGACGTCTTCCGGATGACGTTCAAGCGCCCGTTCCAGGTGCGCGAGTTCATCCAGCAGGCGTGGTTCGTCGCCGGCGTGACGCTGCTGCCGACGATCCTGGTGACGATCCCGTTCGGCGCGGTCATCGCGCTGCAGCTGGGCACGCTGGCCCGCCAGATCGGTGCGCAGTCGTTCACCGGATCGGCCAGCGTGCTCGCCATCATCCGCGAGGCGAGCCCCATCGTGGTGGCCCTGCTGATCGCCGGCGCGGGCGGTTCGGCCATCTGCGCCGACCTCGGCAGCCGCAAGATCCGCGACGAGATCGACGCGATGGAGGTCCTCGGCATCTCGCCGGTGCAGCGGCTGGTCGTGCCCCGGGTGCTGGCCTGCATGCTGATCGCCGTCGCCCTCAACGGCCTGGTCTCCGTCGTCGGTGTCATCGGCGGCTACTTCTTCAACGTCGTGCTGCAGGGCGGCACACCCGGCGCCTACCTCGCCAGCTTCTCGGCCCTCGCCCAGCTGCCCGACCTCTACGCCGGCGAGATCAAGGCGCTGATCTTCGGCCTGCTCGCCGGCGTGACGGCGGCCTACAAGGGCCTCAACGCCGGTGGCGGCCCCAAGGGCGTCGGCGACGCGGTGAACCAGTCCGTGATCATCACGTTCATGCTGCTGTTCGCGGTCAACTTCGTGATCACCGCGGTGTACTTCCAGGTCGTCCCGGCCAAGGGCACCTGACATGGCCATGGACGTCGCCGCGACGGCGAAGCGCATCGTGAACGCCCCGCTCGGCGGGCTGGACCAGCTCGGCGAGCAGATCTCGTTCTACGGCCGCGCGCTGGCGTGGACGCCGCGCACGATCCGCCGCTACAAGAAGGAGACGATGCGGCTGCTGGCCGAGGTCGTCTTCGGCAGCGGCTCGCTCGCGATCATCGGCGGCACGGTCGGCGTCATCGCCTTCCTGACGTTCTTCACCGGCACCGAGGTGGGCCTGCAGGGCTACGCGGCGCTCGACCAGCTCGGCGTCGCCTCGTACTCGGGCTTCATCACCGCGTTCTTCAACACCCGCGAGATCGCGCCGCTGCAGTCGGGCATCGCGCTCTCGGCCACCGTCGGCTGCGGGTTCACCGCGCAGCTCGGCGCCATGCGGATCAGCGAGGAGATCGACGCGCTCGAGGTGATGGCGGTGCCGAGCCTGCCCTTCCTCGTCACCACCCGCATCGTGGCCGGCTTCGTCGCCGTCATCCCGCTCTACATCATCGGGCTGCTGTCGTCCTACCTGGCGTCCTACGCGATCGTCGTCTACTACTACGGCGACTCGGCGGGCACGTACTCGCACTACTTCCATCTCTTCCTGCCACCGGTCGACGTGATCTGGTCCTTCTTCAAGGTCCTGATCTTCTCGGTGATCATCATCCTGACGCACTGCTACTACGGCTACACGGCGTCGGGCGGCCCGGCCGGCGTCGGCGTGGCGGTCGGCCGCGCGGTGCGGTTCGCCATCATCGCCGTCATCGTCGTCGACTTCTTCCTGTCCTTCGCCATCTGGGGCTCGACCACCAACGTCCGGGTGGCTGGTTGACATGCCCAAGGAGTCCCTCGGTCAGGTCACCAAGCGCCGGCTGTTCGGCGTGCTCTTCATCGTCATCGTCGTCGGTCTGGTCTCGCTGTCGATCGCGATCTACGCCAAGGTCTTCACCGACACCGTCGACGTGACGCTGAAGGCCAACCACACCGGCAACCAGCTGCTCAAGGACTCCGACGTCAAGGTGCGCGGGCTCATCGTGGGGTCGGTCAAGGACGTCCACGCCGACGGCGCCGACGCGACGGTCGATCTCGCGCTGGAGCCGGACAAGGTCAAGGAGATCCCTAAGAACGTCTCGGCGCAGATCCTGCCCAAGACGCTCTTCGGCGAGCAGTACGTCTCGCTGATCATCCCGACCGATCGCCAGGGGCAGATCGCGCAGGGCGACACCATCGACCAGGACCGCTCGAAGGGCGCGCTCGAGGCGCAGACGGTCTTCGACCACCTGTTCCCGGTGCTCACGGCCGTGCGCCCGGCCGACCTGAACGCCACGCTGACCGCGCTCGCGACCGCGTTGAACGGCCGGGGCGAGAAGCTGGGGCGCACCCTGGTCGACCTCGACACCTACCTCAAGGGCCTCAACCCCCACACCAAGGCGCTGGTGGACGACCTGAAGAAGCTCGGCCAGGTCGCCGAGGAGTACGACGACGTCGCCCCCGACATCTTCGACACCCTGACCAACCTGCAGACCACCGTGAAGACGGTCGTCGAGAAGCAGCGCGGCATCGACGAGCTCTTCACGACGGGCACGGACGCCTCGGTGGTGCTGTCGGGCTTCCTCGAGCAGAACCAGAGCCGTCTCATCGCGGTGACCGGCCAGACGGCCAAGATCTACCCGCTGCTCGCGGAGTACTCGCCGGAGTTTCCCTGTCTGTTCGAGGGCGTCAGCAACCTCGCCGACGGCCTGAACAAGACGATCTACGACAACTCGATCCACCTCAGCATCACGCTCGACGCGTCGAACCAGGGCAAGTACGTGCCCGGCAACCAGCCCAAGATCGTCACCGGGTACGGCCCCAACTGCTTCGGCCTGCCCCACAACGTGCCGATGACCGACGGGAAGTTCCAGATCCCGGACAAGTACAGGTGCCTCAACGACGGCGCGCCGCTCACCGACGACCCCTGCGCGGGCGGGCCGAGCGCGGCCGGCATGCGCTCGCTCAACTCCTCGCAGGAGAACGCGCTGGTGAACTCGCTGATCGCCCGCCCGCTCGGGACGACACCGACGAAGGTGCCGGCGGCGGCGACGATCCTGTCGGCGCCCCTGCTGCGGGGTAACGAGGTGACGGTCAAGTGACGCGCTTCGTCCCCCAGCTGATCAAGCTGCTCGTGTTCCTGCTGGTCACGGCCGCCTTCACCTACGTCCTCGGCGCCACGATCTCCAACCAGTCCTACGGCGACGCGACGTCCTACAAGGCGGAGTTCACCGACGTCACCGGCCTCAACGAGGGCGACGACGTCCGCATCGCCGGCGTCCGCGTCGGCGGCATCGAGAGCATCGCGCTCCGCAAGCGGTCCGACGGCCGGCGCAGCAGCGTCGCCGACGTCACCTTCACCGTGCAGAAGTCGCGGCCGCTGCCCACGAGCGCGACGGCGACCCTGCGCTACCGCAACCTCGTCGGGCAGCGTTACCTCGACATCGAGCGCGGCGCCGGCGACACGGGCAAGACGATGCGCGGCGGCGACACCATCCCGCTGAGCCGGACGAAGCCGGCGGTCGACCTCACCGTGCTGTTCCAGGGGTTCCAGCCGCTGACGCAGGGCCTCGACGCCGGCACGCTGAACCAGCTCTCGCTCGAGATCGTGAAGACGTTGCAGGGCGAGGCCGGCAGCCTGCAGACGCTGCTGGCCAACCTGGCCGACCTCACCAACACGCTGGCCGACAAGGACCAGGTCATCGGCGACGTCATCGACAACCTGTCCTCCGTGCTGACCGCGGTCGGCCAACGGGACACCGAGCTCAGCCAGCTCATCATCCAGCTGAAGAACTTCGTCTCGGGGCTGGCCGGTGACCGCAAGACGATCGGCAACGCCATCGACGGCATCAACGATCTCGCGACGTCCACCGCCGGCCTGCTCACCCAGGTGCGCAAGCCGCTGCGTGACGACGTCGTCCAGCTCAACGGGCTGCTCGGCAACCTCAACCGCAACAGCGACACGACCAAGTACGTCCTGCAGCAGCTGCCGCCCACGCTGGCCGGCCTGATCCGGACCGGGTCGTACGGGTCGTGGTTCAACTTCTACCTGTGCGCGGTGCGCGGGCAGGTGTCGCTCGGCAGCCTGAAGATCCCGGTCCCGGCCACCAACATCGGCACCGGAAGTCGGTGCGGCTGATGAGCGAGCAGACCAACGCCAACGAGGTCGACTCGACCCCGGTCGCGACCCGCAAGGCCCCGCGCATCGGCAAGTCGTTCTCCTCGCGCAATCCCACCCCGATCGGCGCGATCGGGTTGGTCTTCATCCTCGTGCTGCTGTTCGCGGCGTTCAACGCCAAGTCCCTGCCGCTCATCGGCGGCGGCACCGAGTACACCGCCGAGTTCAAGGAGTCGGCGAACCTGCAGCCCGACGACGACGTCCGGATCGCCGGCGTGCGCGTGGGGACGGTGGACAGCGTCGGCGTCCACGACAGCACGGTGACGGTCAAGTTCACGGTGAAGGACGGCTTCGTCGGCGACCGCAGCACCCTCGACATCAAGCTGCGCACGCTGCTCGGAGCCAAGTACATCTCGATCGACTCCGTCGGCACCCAGAGCCAGGACCCGGACAAGGTGATCGGCAAGGACCGCACCACCTCGCCGTTCGACGTCTACCCGGCCTTCACCAAGCTGACGAACACGATCGACGACATCGACACCAACGCCCTGCAGAAGGCCTTCGCCACGCTCTCGGACGACTTCCGGGGGACTCCCGCGTCGGTCGCCCCGGTGGTCCGGGGCCTTTCGCGACTGTCGCTGACCGTCTCCTCGCGCGACACCCAGCTGCGGACGCTGCTCGCCCGCGCCAACCAGGTCACCGGGGTGCTCGCCGCCCGCGACACCGACCTGCAGAAGCTGCTCGCCGACGGCAACCTGCTGCTCGACGAGTTGAACCAGCGCCGCGACGCCATCCGCAGCCTGCTCGTCAACACCCGCGTGCTGTCGATCCAGCTCCGCGGCCTCGTCGCCGACAACCAGAAGACGCTGCAGCCGCTGCTGGACAACCTCGACGAGCTGTTGACGCTGTTGCGCAACAACGAGGACAGTCTCGATCGCGGTCTGGCCCTGCTGGCGCCGTTCTACCGGACGTTCACCAACGTGATCGGCAGCGGGCGCTGGTTCGACAACTACATCCAGAACTTCAACGGTTCGGCCGTCGCCGGGCTGCTGGCGAACGCGCTGCCGGGAGGTAGCAGCTGATGGCCATCTCCCTGCGGTCGCTGACGAAGAACGTCGGGCGCCTCGTCGTCCTGGTCGTGGTGGCGGCGGTCGTCGTCGGGGGCGCGCTGTACTTCCTGGCCGGTGACGACATGAAGAAGGTGTCGGCGCGCTTCCCCGCGGCCGTCGGCATCTACGAGGGCACACCGGTCCGGCAGCTGGGCGTCAACATCGGCGACGTCACCAGCGTCACGCCGAAGGGCTCCTACGTCGAGATCGGCATGGAGTACGAGTCGCAGTACTCGCTTCCCCGGAACTCCACCGCCGTCGAGGTCGCCAACTCCCTCGTCAGCGACCGCTTCATCCAGCTCAGCGCCTATCCGGGCAGCGGGCCGAAGCTGGCCGACGGCGCCGCGATCCCGCTGTCGCGCACGGGCGCGCCGGCCGAGCTCGACGACATCTACAAGGCGCTGAACACCCTGTCGGTGGCGCTCGGACCGAACAAGACCAACAAGCAGGGCGCGCTGTCGACGCTGCTGCAGGTGGGCGCGGCCAACCTGAAGGGCAACGGCGCCGCGCTGGGGCAGAGCATCGCCAACCTCTCCCAGGCGGCCAAGACCCTGGCCACCGGCCGCAAGGACCTCTTCGGCACGGTCACCAACCTGCGCAAGTTCACCGGCGCGCTGAAGGCCAGCGACGGCCAGGTGCGCAAGTTCAACCTGCAGCTCAAGCAGGTGGCCGGCGACCTCGCGGCCGAACGTGGCGACCTGGGGGCGGCGCTCAAGCAGCTCGGCCTCGCGCTCGACGAGGTGAACTCCTTCGTCAAGAAGAACGCGTCGAAGTTCCACAAGGACGTCACCGGGCTGCGCGAGATCACCGGCGTGCTGGTCAAGCAGAAGGGCGCGTTGACCGAGACGCTCGCCCTGGCGCCGGTCGCGCTGGCCAACATCGTGCACGCCTACCAGCCCAACCTCGGCGTGCTCGCCACCCGCGGCAACCTGGCCTCGCTCACCGATCCGGGCCAGCTCTGCGTGATCATCAAGGTCGCGACCGACAAGGTCGCCGACCTCGGTGGCGGCGTGCTCGGCAACGTGCTCGGCCCGCTCACCAAGACCATCGTCAACACCTGCACCAGCCTGATCAAGGGCAGCAAACAGCTCACCGACCTGCTGGACGACCCCGACCTCGCGGGTCTGGGCGACCGGCTGTCGCAACTGCTCGGGGGTCTGCCCGGGCTCGTCCAGGGCGGGTCGTGACGATGCGGGCGAGACGACTGGTCGCGGTGGCGACGGCGGGCGTGCTGGCGCTGTCCGGCTGCGGTTTCAAGGGGCTGTACTCGACCCCGCTCCCGGGCGGGGCCGATCTCGGCGACCACCCGTTCGAGGTCACCGCCTACTTCGACGACGCCCTCGACCTGGTCCCGCAGTCGGCGGTCAAGGTGAACGACGTCGCGGTGGGCAAGGTGACGGCGATCAGCCTGGACGGCTGGTCGGCCAAGGTGACGATGGACGTCAACGACTCGGTGAAGCTGCCCGCCAACGCCACCGCCGAGATCGCCCAGACCTCGCTGCTGGGCGAGAAGTACGTGTCGCTGGACCCGCCCACGGGCACGGCGAGCGCCCAGCGGCTCCGCGGCGGGTCGCGGATCTTGCTCGACCACACCCGCTCGGCGGCCGAGGTCGAGCAGGTGCTCGGCGCGCTCTCGCTGCTGCTCAACGAGGGCGGCATCTCGCAGCTGCGCATCATCGGCAACGAGCTCGTCAGCGCCCTCAAGGGTCGCGAGCCGCAGATCAAGGACCTGCTCAAGCAGCTCAACACCTTCGTGGGCACGCTGGACAACCAGAAGACCGACATCACCAACGCCCTCGACAGCATCGACCGGCTCAGCGCCACGCTGGATCGCCAGAAGAAGGTCCTGACCGATGCGCTCGACACCTACCCCGCCGCGCTGCGGGTGCTCGCACAGGAGCGTGCCAAGTTCACCAAGCTGCTCACCAGCCTGGACCGGCTCGGCACGGTCGCGACCAAGGTCATCGACGGCACGCAGAGCAACCTGGTGACCTCGCTGAAGGCGTTGACCCCCACGCTGCGCCAGCTGCGGGCCAGCGGCGACTTCCTGCCCAAGTCGCTGCGCGTGCTCGGCACGTTCCCGTTCCCGCTCGGGACCACGCGGCAGCTGGTGAAGGGCGACTACGCCAACCTCAACCTGTATCTGAACCTGGACCTCACCGAGACGCTGTGCGGGCTGTCCAAGGCGCTGTGCTCCGGGCTCAACACCAGTTCCGCGAGCACGAGCAAGGCCGGCGACAGCGCGGGCCACAGCGGATCCAGCGCGCAGGTACGTCAGATGCCCGGCGTCCTCGTCGAGTCGGGGCGGTGAGGCGCGGATGCTGAGGCGATCGACGAAGATCCAGCTGATCCTGTTCGTCATCCTGACGCTGGTCGGGGTGTCCTACGTGTCGGCCGAGTACGTCGGGCTGGCCAAGAACGTGTTCAGCGACGGCTGCACGGTGTCGGCGGACTTCAAGGACTCCGGCGGCATCTTCACCAACGCCGAGGTCACCTACCGCGGCGTCACGGTCGGCAAGGTCGGCGAGATCCACCTCCGCCGCGAGGGCATCCGCGTCGACCTGGACATCGAGGACTGCGGGGACAGCCACGTCCCCACCTCGGCGGCGGCCCGCGTGAACAACCGCTCGGTCGTCGGCGAGCAGTACGTCGACCTGATCCCACCGAACGGCCGAGGGCCGTTCTTCAAGGGCGGCGAGCGGATCCCGCAGAGCCGCACGTCGATCCCGACGCCCACCAACGTGCTGCTGACCAACCTGAACCGGCTGGTGCAGTCGGTGCCGCTGGACGACCTGCGCACGACCGTGAGCGAGCTCGGCAAGGCCTTCGACGGCCGCGGCAACGACCTCGCCCGGCTGCTGGACTCGACGAGCCTGCTGCTCGACGGCGCCCAGCGCAATCTGCCGGACACGATCGCGCTGATCAACAACTCCGCCACCGTGCTGCAGACGCAGCTCGACGTCGCGCCGTCGCTGCAGTCCTACACGAAGAGCCTGAAGCTGCTCTCCGAGCAGCTGAAGAAGAGCGACCCCGACATCCGGCGACTGCTCGACACCGGCCCGGACGACCTCACGACCGTCCAGAAGCTCATCCAGGACAACCGCACCGACCTCGGCATGCTGCTGGCCAACCTGGCCACGGTCGGCGACCTCATCGTCAATCACCTCGACGGCACCGAGCAGATCCTCGAGCTCTACCCGGCGCTGGCCGCCGGCGGGCAGAGCGCGGTGCGTGCGGACAGCCTCAGCTCGGGCCACAACGTCGGCGCACTCGGGCTGGTGCTGACGAACGCCAACGACCCGGCCGACTGCGGCGCGCCGCGCGGCGGCCGGCAGGGCTACCAGGGGACGAAGATCCGCGATCCCAGCCAGACCGGCCCGATCGCGCCGAACGTCGCCGCGCGGTGCACCGCGTCGGCCGGCAGTGGCGTGAACGTGCGCGGCGCGCAGAACGTCCCAGGCGCCCCGCCCATCTCGACCGCCGGGTCCGGCACCTCGTACCCGCGCGCCATCACCAAGGACATGGTGCAGGTCGACACGTCGCTCAAGCACGTCAACCTCGGCGACGCCGGCTGGCTGGCTGTGCTCACCGCCTCGCTGCGGTGACTCTCACCGCCGCGACGTAGCATCGCCCGGTCCTCGTCGACACCGGGTCCGGACCTTCAGCTGAGGAGCACCTACGAGCATGGCGCAGTCGCGACGCCTGGCCCCCCTGGTCTGCGCGGTGGTGGCGCTGGCGGCCCTGGTGGCGGCGTTCCTCGCCTGGCGCCTCGTCGGTGACGACTCGTCGTCGGGCTCCCGGACGTTCACCGGCCAGGAGACCGCCGCCGTCGAGGCGGCCCAGACCGAGGCCGCGAACCTGCTCAGCTTCCGCCGCGCCCACTTCGACGCCGACGTCAAGCGCGCGCTCGCGGGCGCGACCGGGTCGGTCGTCACCGACATCAAGCGGCGCACCGCCGACGTCAAGAAGCTGATCACCGCCGGCAAGTTCGACCTGGTCGCCAAGGTGACCCACGCGGCCCTGGTGGGCCGCGTCGACGACGACAAGGTGACCGGCTACGTCGTCCTCGTGAGCCTCAACGGCTACCGCTCCGACCAGCTGACCAACCCCACCGCCCAGCAGAACCTCTCGGTCACCGTGGTCCAACAGAGCGGCAGATGGCTGGTCAACCAGGTCGACAGCATCGGGGTCACCTCGTGAGCGACGAGACGGACGAGACCGGCGAGACGAACGAGACGGACGAGACCGGCGAGACGAACGAGACGAACGAGACGAACGAGACGCCGAAGACGCCGGACGCAGCCCCGCCGCGGCCGCGGTCGGCGGCGTCGCGAGCCCGCCGCATCGGCGGTGCCGCGACCGGCGTCGGCCGCGGCGACGCGTCACGGCCCACTCCCGGACGGGCGCGGCCGGCGACGGAGCCGGACGCCGACGCGCCGGCCGACACCGACACCGCCGGGACGGGCGGGCCGGTCAGGCTGCGCAAGGGCGCGTCCGCCGCCGCGACGAGCGACGAGGACGCGGACGAGGACGAGGCGGCGGCCACGGGCGGGTCGTCGGCCGCGAAACCGGGCCGCCGCACCGTGACGGTCGCCCTGCCGGGTTGGGTGAGCTGGGTGCCCGCCATCGCCTTCGCGGCGGCGGCGATCGTCTTCCTGGCCCTCTTCGCCGCCGACCAGCTCGGCGGCGACGACGACACCACGTCCGCCGCCCAGCGCGACACGGTGCTGGCCGCGGCCAAGACCTGCGTGGCCCGGCTCAACACGTACAAGTACAACGCGCTGGACGCCGCCGAGAAGGCGGGCACGCAGTGCACGACCGGCCGGCTCACCACCGACTACCGCAAGACCCTGAACACGATCATCCGCAAGAACGCGCCGAAGCTGAAGGCCACCCAGGTCACCGTCATCAGTCGGGCCGGCATCGAGTCGGTCTCCGGCAACGGCAAGCAGTGGACCGTCCTGCTCTACGGCCAGCTCAACATCACCACCGCGAACCAGCCCAAGGGCCGCATCGACCCGTTCGCGCAGCTGGCCCGCATGCAGCAGGTGGACGGCAAGTGGGTCATCAGCAAGGTCGACACGGTGTCGTCCGTGGCGAGCTGACTCCCGCACACCGCGGACGGTGCGCGGCGTGAGCTGACACGCGGCCACGGGAATGCTTGACGTCGCCAGGTACGCCGGGCACAGTTTTCTTCCACACGCACGGTGCCCCGCGTTCCGCCGGGTCGATCCGAGGCTCCAGTCCCGGATCGGACGGCAGCGAGGCGGGTTCCGGGTAGCGCACGCCGAATCGGGTGTGCTTGATTGTCGCGCCACGACGCGTTACTCTTCTAGTTTGCGCTGCCCTCGTTCGTCCTGAAGGCCCGTCAAGGGCCTGTTTCCTCACGCCCGGACTCGTTCCGGGACGTTGCAGGCCGGTCGGACTTCAGTTGGGGCGCCGGCAGCGCGGGTTGCACTCGGAACCTGGTTCTAGTCCTTGGAAGGACGCATCTTGGCAGTCTCGCGCTCCGGTAAGTCACGTTCCACCCTCAGGTCCGGTATTCCCGGCGCCCCGCCGCGGACCTCCTTCGCAAAGATCCGCGAGCCGCTGGAGGTGCCCAACCTCCTCGCGCTGCAGACCGAGTCGTTCGACTGGCTGGTCGGCAACGACCTGTGGCGCTCGCGCGTCGGCGACGACCCGGCCGCCCAGTCCGGCCTCGAGGAGATCCTCACCGAGCTCTCGCCGATCGAGGACTTCTCCGGCTCGATGAGCCTGTCCTTCTCCAACCCGCGCTTCGAGGATGTCAAGGCGTCCATCGAGGAGTGCAAGGACAAGGACATGGTCTACGCCGCGCCGCTGTTCGTCACGGCCGAGTTCACCAACAACACCACCGGCGAGATCAAGTCGCAGACGGTGTTCATGGGCGACTTCCCGATCATGACCCGCAAGGGCACCTTCATCATCAACGGCACCGAGCGTGTCGTGGTGTCGCAGCTGGTCCGTTCGCCGGGCGTCTACTTCGACCGCGCGCTGGACAAGACCTCCGACGTCGACGTCTACGGCGTCAAGGTCATCCCGAGCCGCGGTGCCTGGCTGGAGTTCGACGTCGACAAGCGTTCGACCGTCGGCGTCCGCATCGACCGCAAGCGCCGGCAGCCGGTCACCGTGCTGCTCAAGGCCCTGGGCTGGACCGAGGACCGCATCCGCGAGCACTTCTCGTGGTCCGAGACGCTGCTGGCCACCCTCGAGAAGGACCACATCACCTCCTCGGACGAGGCGCTGCTCGACATCTACCGCAAGCTGCGCCCGGGCGAGCCGCCGACGCGCGAGTCCGCGCAGGCGCTGCTGGAGAACCTCTTCTTCAACGGCAAGCGCTACGACCTGGCCAAGGTCGGCCGCTACAAGCTGAACAAGAAGCTGGGTCACGACGTCGCCATCGAGACGGGCACGCTGACCGAGGACGACATCGTCAAGACGATCGAGTACCTGATCCGCCTGCACGCGGGCGACGAGGGCTACGAGACCGACGACATCGACCACTTCGGCAACCGCCGGCTGCGCACCGTGGGCGAGCTGATCCAGAACCAGATCCGGGTCGGCCTGTCGCGCATGGAGCGTGTCGTGCGCGAGCGCATGACCACCCAGGACGTCGAGGCCATCACGCCGCAGACGCTGATCAACATCCGGCCGGTCGTCGCCTCCATCAAGGAGTTCTTCGGCACGTCGCAGCTGAGCCAGTTCATGGACCAGACCAACCCGCTGGCCGGCCTGACGCACAAGCGCCGGCTGTCCGCGCTCGGCCCGGGCGGCCTGTCCCGCGACCGCGCGGGCATGGAGGTCCGTGACGTCCACCCGTCGCACTACGGCCGCATGTGCCCGATCGAGACCCCGGAGGGCCCGAACATCGGCCTGATCGGCTCGCTCGCCTCCTACGGTCGGGTCAACGCGTTCGGCTTCGTCGAGACCCCGTACCGCAAGGTCGAGGGCGGCAAGGTCACCGACGAGATCGCGTACCTGTCCGCCGACGAGGAGGACCGCTACGTCATCGCCCAGGCGAACGCCGTCATCGACGCGAAGGGCAACTTCGCCGAGGACAAGGTGCTCGTGCGCCGCAAGGGCGGCGAGGTCGAGCTGATCGACCCCGCCGACGTGGAGTACATGGACGTCTCGCCGCGCCAGATGGTGTCGGTCGCGTCGGCCATGATCCCGTTCCTCGAGCACGACGACGCGAACCGCGCGCTCATGGGCGCGAACATGCAGCGTCAGGCCGTGCCGCTGCTGCGCACCGAGGCCCCGCTCGTCGGCACCGGCATGGAGCTGCGTGCCGCGGTCGACGCCGCCGACGTCGTGACGGCCGACAAGGCCGGCGTGGTCACCGAGCTCTCGGCCGACTACATCACCGTCATGGCCGACGACGGCACCCATCAGACGTACCGGCTGGCCAAGTTCGCCCGCTCCAACCAGGGCACGAGCTACAACCAGAAGCCGATCGTCGACGAGGGCGACCGCGTCGAGGTCGGCGAGGTCATCGCCGACGGCCCGTCGACCGACGACGGCGAGATGGCGCTGGGCAAGAACATGCTGGTCGCGTTCATGCCGTGGGAGGGCCACAACTACGAGGACGCGATCATCCTCAACCAGCGCATCGTCCAGGACGACGTCCTCACCTCGATCCACATCGAGGAGCACGAGGTCGACGCCCGCGACACCAAGCTGGGCGCCGAGGAGATCACCCGCGACATCCCCAACGTCTCCGAGGAGGTCCTCGCCGACCTCGACGAGCGCGGCATCGTGCGCATCGGCGCCGACGTCGTCCCGGGTGACGTCCTGGTCGGCAAGGTCACGCCCAAGGGCGAGACGGAGCTGACGCCCGAGGAGCGGCTGCTGCGCGCGATCTTCGGCGAGAAGGCCCGCGAGGTGCGCGACACCTCGCTCAAGGTGCCCCACGGCGAGGCCGGCAAGGTCATCGGCGTGCGCGTCTTCAGCCGCGAGGACGGCGACGAGCTGCCCCCGGGCGTGAACGAGCTCGTCCGCGTCTACATCGCCCAGAAGCGCAAGATCCAGGACGGCGACAAGCTCGCCGGCCGCCACGGCAACAAGGGCGTCATCGCCAAGATCCTGCCGCCGGAGGACATGCCGTTCCTCGAGGACGGCACCCCGGTCGACATCGTGCTGAACCCGCTCGGCGTGCCGAGCCGCATGAACGTCGGCCAGGTCCTCGAGACGCACCTGGGCTGGGTCGCCAAGACGGGCTGGGAGATCGAAGGGCAGCCCGAGTGGGCGTCGCGCCTCGGCGACCACGCGCGCTCCGGCGAGCCGGACACCAACGTCGCGACGCCGGTGTTCGACGGCGCCCGCGAGCACGAGATCACCGGCCTGCTGGACTCCACGCGCAAGACACGTGACGGCCAGCAGCTGATCGGGTCGAGCGGCAAGGCCAATCTGCTCGACGGCCGTTCCGGGGAGCCGTTCCCGGAGCCGATCTCGGTGGGCTACGTCTACATCCTCAAGCTGCTGCACCTGGTCGACGACAAGATCCACGCGCGCTCGACCGGCCCGTACTCGATGATCACGCAGCAGCCGCTGGGTGGTAAGGCGCAGTTCGGTGGCCAGCGCTTCGGCGAGATGGAGTGCTGGGCGATGCAGGCCTACGGCGCCGCGTACGCGCTGCAGGAGCTGCTGACGATCAAGTCCGACGACATCCTCGGCCGCGTCAAGGTGTACGAGGCGATCGTCAAGGGCGAGAACATCCCCGAGCCCGGCATCCCGGAGTCGTTCAAGGTGCTGCTCAAGGAGCTCCAGTCGCTGTGCCTGAACGTGGAGGTGCTCTCCTCCGACGGCACGGCCGTCGAGATGCGTGACACCGACGACGACGTGTACCGCGCCGCCGAGGAGCTCGGCATCGACCTGTCCCGCCGCTTCGAGCCCAGCTCGGTCGAAGAGGTCTGATCACTTTTGGCGGCCTGGCGCAGCATGCTGCGCCAGGCCGCCAAAAGCGGCATCACATCAGCAGTTGCCACAGAAGGTAGGAAACTTTGCTCGACGTCAACGTGTTCGACGAGCTGCGTATCGGCCTGGCCAACGCCGACGACATCCGGCAGTGGAGCCACGGCGAGGTCAAGAAGCCCGAGACCATCAACTACCGGACCCTGAAGCCGGAGAAGGACGGGCTGTTCTGCGAGAAGATCTTCGGTCCCACCCGGGACTGGGAGTGCTACTGCGGCAAGTACAAGCGGGTCCGCTTCAAGGGCATCATCTGCGAGCGTTGCGGCGTCGAGGTCACCCGGGCCAAGGTGCGCCGTGAGCGGATGGGTCACATCGAGCTGGCCGCGCCGGTCACCCACATCTGGTACTTCAAGGGCGTCCCGTCGCGCCTCGGCTACCTGCTCGACCTCGCGCCGAAGGATCTCGAGAAGATCATCTACTTCGCCGCGTACCTGATCACCGGCGTCAACGACGAGGAGCGTCACCGCGACCTCCCGACGATCGAGGCCGAGATCAGCGCCGAGAAGGGCGTGCTCGAGAAGAAGCGCGACTCCGACATCGACACGCGCGCCAAGAAGCTCGAGACCGACCTCGCCGAGCTCGAGGCCGAGGGCGCGAAGAGCGACGTCCGCCGCAAGGTCCGCGAGGGCGGCGAGCGCGAGATGCGCCAGATCCGCGACCGCGCGCAGCGTGAGATCGACCGTCTCGACGAGGTCATCGACACCTTCCGCAAGCTCGAGGTCAAGCAGCTCATCGGCGACGAGCTCCTCTACCGCGAGCTGCGCGACCGCTTCGGCGACTACTTCGACGGTGGCATGGGCGCCGAGGCGCTGCAGACGCTGCTGAAGAACTTCGACCTCGACGCCGAGGCCGAGCTGCTGCGCGAGACCATCCGCAGCGGCAAGGGCCAGAAGAAGCTGCGTGCGCTCAAGCGCCTCAAGGTCGTCGCCTCCTTCCTGGCGACCACCAACAGCCCGCAGGGCATGGTGCTCGACTGCGTGCCGGTCATCCCGCCGGACCTTCGCCCGATGGTGCAGCTCGACGGCGGCCGCTTCGCGACCTCCGACCTCAACGACCTGTACCGCCGCGTGATCAACCGCAACAACCGCCTCAAGCGACTGATCGACCTCGGCGCGCCCGAGATCATCGTCAACAACGAGAAGCGGATGCTGCAGGAGTCCGTCGACGCCCTGTTCGACAACGGCCGTCGTGGCCGTCCGGTCACCGGCCCGGGCAACCGGCCGCTGAAGTCGCTGTCGGACCTGCTCAAGGGCAAGCAGGGCCGGTTCCGCCAGAACCTGCTCGGCAAGCGCGTCGACTACTCCGGCCGTTCGGTGATCATCGTCGGCCCGAAGCTCAAGCTGCACCAGTGCGGCCTGCCCAAGGGCATGGCGCTGGAGCTGTTCAAGCCGTTCGTGATGAAGCGGCTCGTCGACCTCAGCCACGCGCAGAACATCAAGTCGGCGAAGCGCATGGTCGAGCGCGCGCGCCCGGTGGTGTGGGACGTCCTCGAAGAGGTCATCCGCGAGCACCCGGTGCTGCTCAACCGTGCGCCGACGCTGCACCGCCTCGGCATCCAGGCCTTCGAGCCGCAGCTGGTCGAGGGCAAGGCCATCCAGATCCACCCGCTCGTCTGCACCGCGTTCAACGCGGACTTCGACGGCGACCAGATGGCGGTGCACCTGCCGCTGTCGGCCGAGGCACAGGCCGAGGCCCGGATCCTGATGCTGTCGACGAACAACATCCTCAAGCCGGCCGACGGCCGGCCGGTCACGATGCCGACGCAGGACATGATCCTGGGGCTGTACCACCTCACGGCGCTCAAGCCCGAGGCGGACGGCGCCGGTCGTGTCTTCGGCTCGCCGGCCGAGGCGATCATGGCCCGCGACACGAAGACGCTGAACCTGCAGGCGCCGGTGAAGATCCGGCTCGGCAGCGTCACGTCGGTCGACAACGGCCAGGGCAACGCCAAGTGGGACGCTCCCGAGGCGTGGGAGGCCGGGCAGCCGGCGATCCTCGAGACCTCGCTCGGGCGCTGCCTGTTCAACGACGCCCTGCCCGCGGACTACCGCTTCGTCAACTACCCGGTGACGAAGAAGGAGCTCGGGCAGATCGTCAACGACCTGGCCGAGCGCTACCCCAAGGTCGTCGTGGCCAACACGCTCGACGCCCTCAAGGCGGCCGGCTTCCACTGGGCCACGCGCTCGGGCATCACGATCGCCATCGACGACGTCGTGACGCCGCCGGCCAAGGCCACCATCCTCGAGCGCTACGAGGGTGACGCCGAGAAGATCGAGAAGCAGTACCAGCGTGGTGTCATCACCGAGGAGGAGCGCCGGCAGGAGCTCGTCGAGGTGTGGACCAAGGCGACCAGCGAGGTCGCCAAGGAGATGGAGTCGAACTTCCCGAAGGCCAACCCGGTCTACATCATGGTCAACTCCGGCGCGCGCGGAAACATGATGCAGATGCGGCAGATCGCCGGTATGCGCGGTCTGGTGGCCAACCCGAAGGGCGAGATCATCCCGCGGCCCATCAAGGCGAACTTCCGCGAGGGCCTGTCGGTGCTGGAGTACTTCATCGCCACGCACGGTGCCCGCAAGGGCCTCGCCGACACGGCGCTGCGTACCGCCGACTCGGGCTACCTCACCCGGCGCCTGGTCGACGTCTCGCAGGACGTCATCATCCGTGAGGAGGACTGCGGCACCGACCGTGGCCTCGTCATGGCGATCGCGGCGGTCCAGCCCGACGGCACGCTGCTCAAGGACGTGCACGTCGAGACCTCGGTCTACGCGCGCGTCCTCGCCGAGGACATCACCAACGGCAAGACGACCGTCGCGACGGCCGGCACCGATCTCGGTGACGTCCTGATCGACGAGCTCGTCGAGGCCGGGATCAGCGAGGTCCGGGTCCGCTCGGTGCTGACCTGCGAGTCCTCGCTCGGCACCTGCGCTACCTGCTACGGCCGCTCGCTCGCGACCGGCAAGCTGGTGGACGTCGGTGAGGCCGTCGGCATCATCGCGGCGCAGTCGATCGGTGAGCCGGGCACCCAGCTGACCATGCGGACGTTCCACACCGGCGGCATCGCCGGTGACGACATCACGCACGGTCTGCCCCGTGTCGGCGAGCTGTTCGAGGCACGTGTGCCCAAGGGCATGTCGCCGATCGCGGAGACCTCGGGACGGGTCCGGTTCGAGGAGTCCGACGGCTCGAAGGGCTCGTCGCGGCGCATCGTGATCATCCCCGACGACGGTGACGAGGAGAAGGAGTACCCGATCACCCGGCGTGCTCGTCCGCTCGTCAACGACGGCGACGCGGTCGAGGCGGGCACCCAGCTCATCTCGGGCGCGGTGAACCCGCACGACGTGCTGCGGATCATGGGCCCGCGCGAGGTGCAGCTGCACCTGGTGCGTGAGGTCCAGGAGGTCTACCGCAGCCAGGGTGTCGCGATCCACGACAAGCACATCGAGGTGATCATCCGGCAGATGCTCAAGCGCATCACGGTGATCGAGTCGGGTGCGACCGAGTTCCTGCCCGGTTCGCTGGTCGAGCGCACGTCGTTCGAGAGCGAGAACCGGCGGGCCGTGGCCGAGGGCAACGAGCCGGCGTCCGGCCGTCCGGTGCTCATGGGCATCACCAAGGCCTCGCTGGCGACCGAGTCGTGGCTCTCGGCGGCGTCGTTCCAGGAGACGACCCGGGTGCTCACCGACGCCGCGATCTCCGCGAAGTCCGATTCGCTGGTCGGCCTCAAGGAGAACGTGATCATCGGCAAGCTGATCCCGGCCGGCACCGGCATCTCGCGGTACCGCAACGTCGACGTCAACCCGACCGAGGAGGCCCGCGCCGCGGCGTTCTCCATGTCCGGGTACGACGAGAACGACTACTACGGGTTCGGCAACAACACGCTCGGCCCGGCCGTCCCGCTCGACGAGTTCGGCTACGACGACTACCGCTAGTGAGCCGATCGCTCGCCCGGTAGTCCGCACGACGCACGAAGGGCCGGTCCCCGCGGGGGCCGGCCCTTCGTCGTCCCCGCTTCCGCCCCACGTCGGTCCGTTGACGTCCCCTCGAGGTCGGCGCGTCGCTGGTCCGGCAGGGGTCGCGGGCCGGTGCGGCGGGCAGGTTGGCCCCATGCCAGCGCGGTGATGGGGCTCCAGCAACCGCGCTGAGGTGGGGCCAACCGGGGGACCGGCGCGCTCCGGTGAGGCCGACCGGGTGCGCGGTCAGCCGGGTTCGCGGGATGGGCCGGCGTCGCCGTCGACGAGCCGGCGCTGCGTCCACTCGACGTCGTGCCAGGCGCCGTGCTTCCAGCCGATGCGCCGGTACACGCCGACCGTCTCGAAGCCGAGCGCGTGGTGCAGGCCCTCACTGGCCGGGTTCGGCAGCGTCATCCCGGCGACGGCGGTCCGGTAGCCGCGCGCGACCAGCCGCTCGAACAGCGCCTCGTAGAGCGCGCGCCCGGCGCCGGTCCGGCGCAGCCCCGGTTCCAGGTAGACGCTCACCTCGCACGCCCACCGGTAGGCGGCGCGGGTCTTGTACCGGCCGGCGTAGGCGTAACCGATCACCCGGCCGCCCGTCTCGCCCACCAGCCACGCGTGGGCATCCTGCGCCGCCGTGATGCGGGTGGCGAACACCGTCGCGTCCGGGGCGTCGAGCTCGAAGGTGATCGCGGTGTCGGTGACGTAGGGTGCGTAGATCGCGGCGCAGGCCGCGGCGTCGGCGGGTGTCGCGTCGCGGATCCACAGCTCGGCCACCCGGCCATTGTCACCGCGGTGCGCGTTCGGCGCGGTGGGTCGGGGACGACAGGCCCGAAATTCCGACCTGATCGCGGGGAGCAGGCCCCGCTCGAGGACCTCGATCTGAGGGGATTTGGCGTCCCGCGGGCAGCTGAGTACAGTTGCTCCTTGTGCCCGGAGCAATTCGGGTCACCAGGTGTGCCCCTCGCGGTAACACCGAGCTCTTACCCCCGGCTCAGCAGTCGTGACGAGGCCGGCGGGGCCTGGGTCGGCGCGACACGCCCGACCTCGGGGACCGGGAGGTCGGCCCGCGTGGGTACGACAACAGCACAGCGTCCGGACGAGCACGCCCCTAGCGAGCCGGGTCCGACACCAGCACGACCGAAGAGCAGTACCAAGCAGAGACGACGAACGAGGAGATTGCAGGCCGCATGCCTACGATCCAGCAGCTGGTCCGCAAGGGCCGCGAGGACAAGGTCGACAAGACCAAGACGCCGGCGCTCAAGGGCTCCCCGCAGCGCCGCGGCGTGTGCACCCGCGTCTACACGACCACGCCGAAGAAGCCGAACTCTGCGCTGCGCAAGGTCGCCCGTGTGCGACTGACCAGCCAGATCGAGGTCACCGCCTACATCCCGGGTGTCGGCCACAACCTGCAGGAGCACTCGATCGTGCTCGTGCGCGGCGGTCGCGTGAAGGACCTCCCGGGCGTGCGCTACAAGATCATCCGCGGTTCGCTCGACACACAGGGCGTGCGCGGCCGCAAGCAGGCCCGCAGCCGCTACGGCGCGAAGAAGGAGAAGAGCTAGTGCCTCGCAAGGGTCCCGCCCCGCGCCGTCCGCTCGTGATCGACCCGGTGTACGCCTCGCCGTTGGTCACCCAGCTGGTCAACAAGGTGCTCGTCGGCGGCAAGAAGTCCATCGCCGAGGGCATCGTCTACGGCGCCCTCGAGGGCACCCGCGACAAGACCGGCGCCGACCCGGTGGTCACGCTCAAGCGTGCGCTCGACAACGTCAAGCCCGCCCTCGAGGTGAAGAGCCGCCGCGTCGGTGGCGCCACCTACCAGGTGCCGATCGAGGTCAAGCCCGGCCGCAGCACCACGCTCGCGCTGCGCTGGCTGGTGAGCTACTCGCGCTCGCGGCGCGAGAAGACGATGACCGAGCGGCTGATGAACGAGATCCTCGACGCCAGCAACGGCCTGGGCGCCAGCGTCAAGCGTCGCGAGGACACCCACAAGATGGCCGAATCCAACAAGGCCTTCGCGCACTACCGCTGGTAGTCCGCGACCACCGTCGCAGACACCCGCGCCCGCCCGCCAGCAAGGAAGACGAGACAGACATGGCAAACGCAGCCGAGCTCGCCAAGACCCGCAACATCGGGATCATGGCGCACATCGACGCGGGCAAGACCACGACGACCGAGCGCATCCTCTTCTACACCGGTATCAACTACAAGATCGGTGAGGTCCACGACGGCGCCGCCACGATGGACTGGATGGAGCAGGAGCAGGAGCGTGGCATCACGATCACGTCCGCGGCGACCAAGTGCTCCTGGAAGGGGCACACGATCCAGATCATCGACACCCCGGGCCACGTCGACTTCACCGTCGAGGTCGAGCGCTCTCTGCGCGTCCTCGACGGCGCGGTCGCGGTCTACGACGGTGTCGCCGGCGTCGAGCCGCAGACCGAGACGGTCTGGCGGCAGGCGGACAAGTACTCCGTCCCGCGCATGTGCTTCGTCAACAAGCTCGACCGCACCGGGGCCGACTTCTTCCGCTGCGTCGAGATGATGAAGGACCGCCTGAACTCGAACGCGCTCGTGCTGCAGCTGCCCATCGGCAACGAGGCCGACTTCGTCGGTGTCGTGGACCTCGTGCAGATGAAGGCGCTCACCTGGCGCGGCGAGACCAAGATGGGCGAGGACTACTCGGTCGAGGACATCCCGGCCGACCTCGCCGAGCAGGCCGCGGAGTACCGCGAGACGCTGCTCGAGCAGCTGGCCGACGTCGACGACGAGATCGCCGAGAAGTACCTCGAGGGCGAGGAGCTCGACGTCCCGACGATCAAGGCGGCGATCCGCAAGGCGACGCTCGCCGACCTGGTCAACCCGGTCCTCACCGGCACCGCGTTCAAGAACAAGGGCGTCCAGCCCCTGCTCGACGCCGTCGTCGACTACCTGCCCTCGCCGCTGGACGTCGACCACGTCTCCGGCACGCTGCAGGACGGCGAGACCCCGGCCGAGCGCAAGGCCGACGAGGCCGAGCCGCTGGCCGGGCTGGCGTTCAAGATCGCGACCGACCCGCACCTCGGCAAGCTGACGTTCGTGCGCCTCTACTCCGGCGTGCTCGACAACGGCTCGCAGGTCCTGAACTCCACGAAGGACCGCAAGGAGCGCATCGGCAAGATCTACCAGATGCACGCCAACAAGCGTGAGGAGCTGCAGCGCGCCGGCGCGGGCGAGATCATCGCCGTCGCGGGCCTCAAGCAGACGACCACCGGCGACACGCTGTCCGACCCCGGCACCCCGATCGTGCTGGAGTCCATGACGTTCCCGGCCCCGGTCATCGACGTCGCGATCGAGCCGAAGACCAAGGCCGACCAGGAGAAGCTGGGCGTCGCGATCCAGAAGCTCGCCGAGGAGGACCCGACCTTCCGCGTCCACAACGACGAGGAGACCGGGCAGACGGTCATCTCCGGCATGGGCGAGCTGCACCTGGAGATCCTGGTCGACCGCATGAAGCGCGAGTTCCGCGTCGAGGCGAACGTCGGCAAGCCGCAGGTGGCCTACCGCGAGACCATCCGGCGGGCCGTCGAGCGCGAGGACCTCACCTACAAGAAGCAGACCGGTGGGTCGGGTCAGTACGCGAAGGTCCAGGTGGCGGTCGCGCCGCTGGAGATGACCGCGGACGGCCCGAGCTACGAGTTCGAGAACAAGGTCACCGGCGGCCGCATCCCCAAGGAGTTCATCCCCTCGGTCGACGCGGGTGCGCAGGAGGCCATGCAGTACGGCATCCTCGCCGGCTACCCGATGGTGGGCGTGAAGTTCAGCCTGCTCGACGGCGGCTACCACGACGTCGACTCCTCGGAGATGGCGTTCAAGATCGCGGGCTCGATGGTGTTCAAGGCCGCGGCCAAGAAGGCGAACCCCGTCCTGCTCGAGCCGATGATGGCCGTCGAGGTCACCACGCCCGAGGACAACATGGGCGACGTCATCGGCGACCTCAACTCCCGCCGTGGCCAGATCCAGGCCATGGAGGAGCGCGGCGGCGCACGGCTGGTCAAGGCCCTCGTGCCGCTGTCGGAGATGTTCGGCTACGTCGGCGACCTCCGGTCGAAGACGCAGGGCCGGGCGAGCTACTCGATGCAGTTCGACAGCTACGCCGAGGTCCCGGCCAACGTGGCCAAGGAGATCATCGCCAAGGTCACCGGCGAGTAGTTCCACCCCCACCCGACCCAACACACACGTCAGAACAAGCCGGACCAAGAAGACCGGCGAACCAGCCCGAGAGGACAGGGATCCACAGTGGCGAAGGCCAAGTTCGAGCGGACCAAGCCGCACGTCAACATCGGCACCATCGGTCACATCGACCATGGCAAGACGACGCTGACGGCTGCGATCTCGCGCGTGCTGCACGACAAGTACCCGGACCTCAACCCGAGTACCGAGGCGTTCGACATGATCGACAAGGCGCCCGAGGAGCGGCAGCGCGGCATCACGATCTCGATCGCGCACATCGAGTACCAGACCGAGCAGCGTCACTACGCGCACGTCGACTGCCCCGGTCACGCCGACTACATCAAGAACATGATCACTGGTGCGGCGCAGATGGACGGCGCGATCCTCGTCGTCGCCGCCACCGACGGCCCGATGCCGCAGACCAAGGAGCACGTGCTCCTGGCCCGCCAGGTCGGCGTCCCCTACATCGTCGTCGCGCTCAACAAGGCCGACATGGTCGACGACGAGGAGATCATGGAGCTCGTCGAGCTCGAGGTCCGCGAGCTGCTGACCCAGTACGAGTTCCCGGGCGACGACGCTCCCATCGTCAAGGTCTCGGCGCTCAAGGCGCTCGAGGGCGACGCCAAGTGGGGCGAGTCGGTGCTGGAGCTCATGCAGGCCGTCGACGACGCGATCCCGCAGCCCGAGCGTGACACCGACAAGCCGTTCCTCATGCCCATCGAGGACGTCTTCACGATCACCGGTCGCGGCACGGTCGTCACCGGCCGTATCGAGCGCGGCGTGCTCAAGGTGAACGAGACCGTCGACATCGTCGGTATCCGCACCGACAAGCAGACGACCACGGTCACCGGCATCGAGATGTTCCGCAAGCTGCTCGACGAGGGCCAGGCGGGCGAGAACGTCGGCCTGCTGCTGCGTGGCATCAAGCGCGAGGACGTCGAGCGCGGCCAGGTCGTCATCAAGCCGGGCACCACGACGCCGCACACGAAGTTCGAGGCGAACGTCTACATCCTGTCCAAGGACGAGGGTGGCCGCCACACGCCGTTCTTCAACAACTACCGGCCGCAGTTCTACTTCCGCACCACCGACGTGACCGGCGTCGTGACCCTCCCCGAGGGCACCGAGATGGTCATGCCGGGCGACAACACCGAGATGTCGGTCGAGCTCATCCAGCCGGTCGCCATGGAGGACGGTCTGCGCTTCGCCATCCGCGAGGGTGGCCGCACCGTGGGTGCGGGCCGCGTCACCAAGATCGTCGAGTAGTACCGCAGTCCCGATCCACCCCGTCCGGGTGGAGCCGGCCGCGTTCACGCGCGGCCGGTACTCCGCCCGGACGGGTGCCTCCCGCCTCGTGGCGGGCGGGCTCGAACCTGCAGGACCGAACACAGTGAAGGTGAGTCAGCCACCATGGCGGGACAGAAGATCCGCATCCGGCTCAAGGCCTACGACCACGAGGCCATCGACGCCAGTGCGCGCAAGATCGTCGAGACGGTGACCCGTACCGGCGCCCGGGTCGTGGGCCCGGTGCCGCTGCCGACGGAGAAGAACATCTACTGCGTCATCCGATCGCCGCACAAGTACAAGGACAGTCGCGAGCACTTCGAGATGCGCACCCACAAGCGGCTCATCGACATCCTCGACCCGACGCCGAAGACGGTCGACGCGCTCATGCGCATCGATCTGCCCGCGTCGGTCGACGTCAACATCCAGTAAGCGCGGGAAGAGACATGGCTAACGACAGGACAGGGATTCTGGGCGAGAAGCTCGGTATGACCCAGGTCTTCGACGAGAACAACCGCATCGTGCCGGTGACCGTCGTCAAGGCCGGGCCGTGCGTCGTCACCCAGATCCGTACCGAGGAGAAGGACGGCTACACCGCCGTCCAGCTCGCCTACGGGCAGATCGACCCGCGCAAGGTGACCAAGCCGGTCGCCGGCCACTTCAAGGCCGCGGACGTGACGCCGCGTCGCCACCTGGTCGAGCTGCGCACCGACGCCGTCGAGGGCTACACGGTCGGCCAGGAGATCACCGCCGAGGTGTTCGCCGACGGCGCCCGCGTGGACGTCAGTGGCACCACCAAGGGCAAGGGCACCGCCGGTGTCATGAAGCGCCACGGCTTCAAGGGCCTCGGCGCCGGGCACGGCACCCAGCGCAAGCACCGCTCGCCGGGCTCGATCGGTGGCTGTGCCACCCCGGGCCGCGTCTTCAAGGGCCTGCGCATGGCCGGCCGCATGGGCCACGTCAAGGCCACGACGACCGGGCTCGTCGTCCACAAGGTGGACACCGAGAAGGGCCTGCTGCTCATCAAGGGCGCCGTCCCCGGTCCCAAGGGCGGCCTGCTGTTCGTGCGCAGCGCCGGCAAGTCGGGCGAGCTGAACCCGATCGAGAAGGGCCTGTGACCCGATGACGCTCACTCTCACCGTCCAGAACCCGACCGGGTCGGACGCCGACGGCGGCACCGTCGACCTCCCCGCGGAGATCTTCGACGCCAAGACCAACGTCGCGCTGATCCACCAGGTCGTGGTCGCGCAGCTCGCCGCCGCTCGTCAGGGCACGCACAAGGCCAAGACGCGTGGCGAGGTCCGCGGCGGCGGCAAGAAGCCGTACCGCCAGAAGGGCACCGGCCGCGCCCGCCAGGGCTCGACCCGCGCCCCGCAGTTCGCCGGCGGTGGCACCGTGCACGGCCCGGTGCCGCGCAACTACGAGCAGCGCACCCCGAAGAAGATGAAGGTCGCCGCGCTCCGCGGCGCGCTGTCCGACCGGGCCCGCAACGACCGCGTGTTCGTGGTGTCGTCGCTGCTCGACGGCGATGTGCCCTCCACCAAGGGCGTGGCGACGGCGCTGGCCTCGGTCAGCGGCGCCAAGCACGTGCTGGTCGTGGTCGAGCGCACCGACGAGCTCACCTGGAAGAGCCTGCGCAACGTGTCGAGCGTCCACGTGCTCGAGCCGTCGCAGCTCAACACCTACGACGTGCTGATCAGCGACGACCTGGTCTTCACGCGCGGCGCGCTCGACGAGTTCATCGCCGGCCCCGCCAAGGGCCGTACCGCCACCGCCTCGGCCACCGAGTCCGAGGCCGTCGCCGTCACGAAGGGTGACAGCTGATGTTCGACGATCCCCGTGACGTGCTGCTCGCTCCGGTCATCTCGGAGAAGAGCTACGGCCTGCTGGACGACAACAAGTACACCTTCGAGGTGCACCCGCAGGCCAACAAGACGCAGATCAAGATCGCGGTCGAGAAGGTGTTCGGCGTGAAGGTGACCGACGTCAACACCCTCAACCGGCAGGGCAAGCGCAAGCGCACCCGCGCCGGCTTCGGGACGCGCAAGAGCGTGAAGCGCGCCGTCGTGACGCTGCGTGCCGGCGACCGCATCGACGTGTTCGGACAGATTGGCTGAGTTGAGCAATGGCTATCCGTAAGTACAAGCCGACGACGCCCGGTCGCCGTGGTTCGTCCGTGGCCGACTTCGCCGAGGTCACCCGTGACCATCCGGAGAAGTCGCTGGTCAAGCCGCTGCACAACAAGGGCGGGCGCAACAACTCCGGCAAGGTCACGACGCGCCACCAGGGCGGCGGCCACAAGCGCGCCTACCGCGTGATCGACTTCCGTCGTCACGACAAGGACGGCGTGCCGGCCAAGGTCGCGCACATCGAGTACGACCCGAACCGCACCGCGCGCATCGCGCTGCTGCACTACGCCGACGGCGAGAAGCGCTACATCCTCGCGCCGCGGCTGCTCAAGCAGGGCGACCGGATCGAGAACGGCCCCAGCGCCGACATCAAGCCCGGCAACGCGCTGCCGCTGCGCAACATCCCGGTCGGCACCGTCGTGCACGCGATCGAGCTGCGTCCCGGCGGCGGCGCGAAGATCGCCCGTTCCGCCGGCGCGAGCGTGCAGCTCGTGGCCAAGGAGGGCGTCTACGCGCAGCTGCGGATGCCCTCGGGCGAGATCCGCAACGTCGACGTGCGCTGCCGCGCGACGGTCGGCGAGGTCGGCAACGCCGAGCAGAGCAACATCAACTGGGGCAAGGCCGGCCGCATGCGTTGGAAGGGCAAGCGCCCGACCGTCCGTGGTGTCGCGATGAACCCGGTCGACCACCCGCACGGTGGTGGTGAGGGCAAGACGTCCGGTGGCCGTCACCCGGTGAACCCGAACGGCAAGCCCGAGGGTCGTACCCGGCGCCGCAAGGCCAGCGACCAGATGATCGTCCGCCGTCGTCGTACGAACAAGAAGCGCTAAGAGGTAGCAGCGATGCCACGCAGTTTGAAGAAGGGCCCGTTCGTCGACGACCACCTGCTCAAGAAGGTGGACGCGCAGAACGACAAGAACACCAAGAACGTGATCAAGACCTGGTCGCGCCGCTCGACGATCATCCCCGACATGCTCGGGCACACGATCGCCGTGCACGACGGCCGCAAGCACGTCCCGGTGTTCGTCACCGAGGGCATGGTCGGCCACAAGCTGGGCGAGTTCGCGCCGACGCGGACCTTCAAGGGCCACGTTCGCGACGACCGCCGCTCGCGGCGCGGCTGAGGGAGCTGACATGACCGAGCCAGACACCGAGGTGCGTGGCGCCTTCGCCAAGGCGTCCCACGTGCGGGTGACGCCGATGAAGGCGCGCCGCGTCGTCGACCTCATCCGCAACCGCCCGGCCCAGGAAGCCCTCGCGGCGCTGAAGTTCCAGCCGCAGGCCGCCGCCGAGCCCGTCGCGAAGGTGCTCGCCAGCGCGATCGCCAACGCCGAGAACAACTTCGACCTCGACCCCGCGTCGCTGGTCATCTCCCGCGCGTACGTGGACGAGGGCCCGACCATGAAGCGGTTCCGGCCGCGGGCCCAGGGTCGCGCCTACCGCATCCGCAAGCGCACGAGCCACATCACCATCGAGGTCGAGAGCGTCGACCGACCGACGAGCAAGAAGGGACGGGGCCGCTGATGGGTCAGAAGATCAACCCGAACGGGTTCCGCCTCGGCATCACCACCGACTTCCGCAGCCGCTGGTACGCCGACAAGCAGTACGCGGAGTACGTCAAAGAGGACGTCAAGATCCGCAAGCTGATGTCGACGGGCATGGAGCGCGCCGGGATCGCCAAGGTCGAGATCGAGCGCACCCGCGACCGCGTGCGCGTCGACATCCATACCGCGCGTCCGGGCATCGTCATCGGTCGCCGCGGCGCCGAGGCCGACCGCATCCGTGGGGAGCTCGAGAAGCTCACCGGCAAGCAGGTGCAGCTCAACATCCTCGAGGTGAAGAACCCCGAGGGCGACGCGCAGCTGGTGGCGCAGGGTGTGGCCGAGCAGCTGTCCAACCGCGTCAGCTTCCGCCGCGCCATGCGCAAGAGCATGCAGTCGACGCTGAAGAGCCCGGGCGTCAAGGGCATCCGGGTGCAGTGCTCGGGCCGCCTCGGCGGGGCCGAGATGTCGCGCTCGGAGTTCTACCGCGAGGGGCGCGTGCCGCTGCACACGCTGCGCGCGAACATCGACTACGGGTTCTACGAGGCTCGCACCACGTTCGGCCGCATCGGCGTCAAGGTGTGGATCTACAAGGGCGAGGTCCCGACCGGATCGCGCAGCGAGCGCGAGGCCGCGGCCGCCGCCGAGGCGCTGCGCCAGCGTCGTGACCGGCCGGCCGGTGGCTCGCGCCCGCGTCGCTCCGGCTCGCAGGGCACCACGGGCGTCAGCACCGACGCCGGTCGCGCGGCGTCCGGCGAGGGCTCGGTCGCCACCGCCACCACCGACGCCGCCGAGCCGACCGCCGTCGAGCCCAACCTGCAGGAATCGGCCGTGACCACCGATGCCGCGGCCGCCGCCGACGTCGCCGAGGCCCCCGCCGCCGCGGAGGCCGCCGGTGCCGAGGGCATCCAGGGCAACGCGCCGCAGCCGGCCGACGCCCCGACCACCGAGAACACGGAGAGCTGATCATGCTCATCCCACGCCGCGTGAAGCACCGCAAGCAGCACCACCCGACCCGCCGGGGCATGGCCTCGGGCGGCACGCAGGTGGCCTTCGGCGAGTACGGCGTCCAGGCGCTCGAGCCGGCCTACGTCACCAACCGGCAGATCGAGTCGGCGCGTATCGCGATCAACCGGCACATCCGTCGTGGCGGCAAGGTCTGGATCAACATCTACCCGGACCGTCCGCTGACCAAGAAGCCGGCCGAGACCCGCATGGGTTCGGGCAAGGGTTCGCCCGAGTGGTGGATCGCCAACGTCAAGCCCGGCCGCGTCCTGTTCGAGCTCTCGTTCCCGAACGAGAAGGTCGCTCGCGAGGCGCTCACCCGCGCGATCCACAAGCTGCCGATGAAGTGCCGGATCGTGACCCGAGAGGGCGAGGTCTGAACCAGATGAGCACCGTGACCAACGAACTGCGCGAGCTCAACGACGACGAGCTCGCCACCCGTCTGCGCGAGTCGAAGGAAGAGCTGTTCAACCTGCGCTTCCAGATGGCGACCGGGCAGCTGGACAACAACCGGCGACTGCGCACCGTGAAGCACGACATCGCGCGGATCTACACGATCCTGCGCGAGCGTGAGCTCGGCCTGTCGGTCGCCCCGAGCGAGGGCGTGACCGCATCATGAGCGAGACCACCGAAACGGCCGCCGGCCAGGGTCGCAACTACCGCAAGATCCGCGAGGGTCTCGTGGTCAGCGACAAGATGGAGAAGACCGTCGTGGTCGAGGTCGAGGACCGCGTCAAGCACCCGCTCTACGGCAAGGTCCTGCGGCGCACGAACAAGCTCAAGGCCCACGACGAGAGCAACGAGGTCGGCATCGGCGACCGCGTCCGGCTGATGGAGACCAAGCCGCAGTCGGCCACCAAGCGCTGGCGCGTCGTCGAGGTCATCGAGAAGGCCAAGTAGCACCGGCCGGGTACCACCCGCACCACCAGTGAAACCGTCCCCTCCGTGGAGGGGAACAGGTCCTAGTTCTCAGGAGTAGGCAGTGATTCAGCAGGAGTCGCGACTTCGAGTCGCCGACAACACCGGGGCCAAGGAGATCTTGTGCATCCGGGTGATGGGCGGCTCCGGGCGCCGGTACGCCGGGATCGGCGACATCATCGTCGCGACGGTCAAGGATGCGCTGCCCGGCGCCGGCGTCAAGAAGGGCGACGTCGTCAAGGCCGTCATCGTGCGCACCGTCAAGGAGCGCCGCCGCCCCGACGGCAGCTACATCCGCTTCGACGAGAACGCCGCGGTGCTCATCAAGACCGACGGCGAGCCGCGGGGCACCCGCATCTTCGGCCCGGTCGGCCGCGAACTGCGCGACAAGCGGTTCATGAAGATCATTTCTCTCGCTCCCGAGGTGTTGTAATCGTGAAGGTCAAGAAGGGCGACGAGGTCGTCGTCATCGCCGGCAAGGACCGCGGCGTGAAGGGCAAGGTCATCGCGGCCGACCCCACCACGAACCGCGTGGTCGTCGAGGGCGTCAACCGCGTCACGAAGCACACCCGGGTCTCGCAGACCAACCGGGGCGCCAAGGCCGGCGGCATCGAGCACATCGAGGCCTCGATCAGCGCCAGCAACGTCATGGTGATCGACAGCGAGGGCAAGGCCACCCGCGTCGGCTACCGGCGTGACGACGAGAGCGGCCGCAACGTGCGCGTGTCCCGCCGCTCCGGGAAGGACCTGTCATGACCACCGCCACCGAGAACACGGCGCCGCGGCTCAAGACGCGCTACCGCGACGAGATCGTCCCGGCCCTCACCTCGGAGTTCTCGTTCGCGAACCCGATGCAGGTGCCCGGCCTGACGAAGATCGTCGTCAACATGGGCGTCGGCCAGGCCGCCAAGGACAGCAAGCTCATGGACGGTGCCGTCCGCGACCTGACGCTGATCACCGGGCAGAAGCCGCTCGTGCAGCGCGCGCGCAAGTCGATCGCGCAGTTCAAGCTGCGCGAGGGCATGCCGATCGGCGCCAAGGTGACGCTGCGCGGTGACCGCATGTGGGAGTTCCTCGACCGGCTGCTGTCGCTCGCGCTGCCGCGTATCCGTGACTTCCGCGGGCTGTCGGACCGCCAGTTCGACGGCAACGGCAACTACACGTTCGGCCTGACCGAGCAGTCGATGTTCCACGAGATCGACCCCGACTCGATCGACCGTCCGCGCGGCATGGACATCACCGTGGTCACCTCCGCGGCGAACGACGACGAGGGACGGGCGCTGCTGCGGGCGCTCGGCTTCCCGTTCAAGGAGAACTGACCAATGGCGAAGACCGCTCTGAAGCAGAAGGCCGCTGCGAAGCCCAAGTTCGCGGTGCGCGGCTACACCCGCTGCCAGCGCTGCGGGCGCTCGCACTCGGTGTACCGCAAGTTCGGCCTGTGCCGGATCTGCCTGCGCGAGATGGCCCACGCGGGCGAGCTGCCCGGCGTCACCAAGTCCTCCTGGTAAGCACCTCCAGCAATCACTCCTTCGTGCCAGGCCCGGCTGCACAGCAGGGAACCAGCACGAGAAAGAAGTAGCGCCATGACAATGACCGACCCGATCGCGGACATGCTGACGCGTGTCCGCAACGGCAACACGGCCTTCCACGACACCGTGGAGATGCCGCACTCGAAGCTCAAGGGCCACATCGCCGAGATCCTGAAGCAGGAGGGCTACATCGCCGGCTTCAAGATCGCCGACGCCCCCGAGGGGCAGGTGGGCCGCGTGCTGAGCATCGAGCTCAAGTACGGCCCCAACCGCGAGCGCAGCATCGCCGGCGTCCGGCGCGTGTCCAAGCCCGGCCTGCGGGTGTACGCGAAGTCCACCGGCCTGCCGCGCGTGCTCGGCGGCCTGGGCACCGCGATCATCTCGACGTCGTCCGGCCTGCTGACCGACAAGCAGGCTGCCAAGCGCGGAGTGGGCGGGGAAGTCCTCGCCTACGTCTGGTGAGAGGGGAGCAGTCATGAGTCGAATCGGAAGGCTTCCCGTCGCGGTGCCGTCGGGCGTCGATGTCACCATCGCCGGCCAGGACGTCACCGTGAAGGGCCCGAAGGGCACGCTGAACCACACGGTCGCGACCCCCATCGCCGTCGCCAAGGCCGAGGACGGCGCGATCGCCGTCAGCCGGCCCGACGACGAGCGCGAGTCCAAGTCGCTTCACGGCCTGTCGCGCACGCTGATCGCCAACATGGTCGTCGGCGTCACCGAGGGCTACCTCAAGCGCCTCGAGATCGTCGGCACCGGTTACCGCGTCACCGCGCGCGGCAGCGACCTTGAGTTCGCGCTGGGGTACTCGCACCCGGTCGTCGTCAAGGCACCCGAGGGCATCACGTTCCGCGTCGAGAACCCGACCCGCTTCAGCGTCGAGGGGATCGACAAGCAGCAGGTCGGCGAGGTCGCCGCCAAGATCCGCAAGCTGCGCAAGCCCGACCCGTACAAGGGCAAGGGCGTCCGCTACCAGGGCGAGCAGATCCGGCGCAAGGCCGGCAAGGCAGGGAAGAAGTAATGGGCGCATCCACGATCACCCGTCAGGCGCGCAGCTCGGCCAACGTCTCGGCCAAGCGTCGCGCGTCCCGCTCGCGCCGCCACTTCCGGCTGCGCAAGAAGGTCGTCGGGACGGCCGAGCGGCCGCGTCTCATCGTGACCCGGTCGGCGCGGCACCTGTTCGTGCAGGTCGTCGACGACGCCCGGGGCGTCACGCTGGCGTCCGGGTCGACCTACAAGGCGACCGACGGCGACAAGACGGCACAGGCCAAGGCTCTTGGCGCAACGCTCGCCGAGCAGGCCAAGGCCGCCGGTGTCACCAAGGTCGTCTTCGACCGGGGCGGCAACACCTACACCGGACGGATCGCGGCCTTCGCCGACGCCGCCCGCGAAGCTGGATTGGAATTCTGATGAGCGCTCGCACGACGAACGAAGGAGCAGCCTGATGCCGGGTCAACAGCGCGGTCCCCGCGCCGGTGGCAACGAGCAGGGTGGCGGCGGTCGTGACCGCCGTGACCGCCGCGACGGCGGCCGGGGCGGCAACGCGCCGGAGAAGAGCACGCACCTCGAGCGCGTCGTCACCATCAACCGTGTCGCCAAGGTCGTGAAGGGCGGTCGTCGCTTCAGCTTCACCGCCCTGGTCATCGTCGGTGACGGCGACGGCACGGTCGGGGTCGGCTACGGCAAGGCCAAGGAGGTCCCGGCCGCGATCGCCAAGGGTGTCGAGGAGGCCAAGAAGAACTTCTTCAAGGTCCCGCGGATCCAGCAGACGATCCCCCACCCGATCCAGGGTGAGGCGGCGGCCGGCGTGGTGTTGCTCAAGCCGGCCAGCCCCGGTACCGGCGTCATCGCCGGTGGCCCGGTGCGCGCCGTGCTCGAGTGCGCCGGCATCCACGACATCCTGTCCAAGTCGCTGGGGTCGGACAACCCGATCAACATCGTGCACGCGACCATCACCGCCCTGAAGGGCCTCGTCCGACCCGAGGAGGTCGCGGCCCGACGCGGTCTGCCGCTCGAGGACGTCGCCCCCGCGGGCATGCTGCGGGCGCGCGCGGGCCAGGGAGCCTCGTGATGGCCAAGCTCAAGATCACCCAGACGAAGTCGGGCATCGGCTACAAGCAGAACCAGAAGGACACCCTGCGGTCCCTGGGCCTGAAGCGGATGCACGACACCGTCGTCCAGGAGGACCGCCCGGAGATCCGGGGCATGGTCCAGACCGTCACCCACCTGGTGACGGTCGAGGAGGTCGACTGACATGGCAGGAAATCTCAAGGTCCACCACCTGAAACCGGCGCCCGGCTCCCACACGAAGAAGACCCGCGTCGGTCGTGGTGAGGGCTCGAAGGGCAAGACGGCCGGTCGCGGCACCAAGGGCACCGGAGCCCGCTACCAGGTCTCGCCCGGCTTCGAGGGTGGCGCCACCCCGATCCACATGCGGCTGCCGAAGCTGCGTGGCTTCAAGAACCGCAACAAGGTGACCTTCCAGGTCGTCAACGTCGCGCAGCTCGGGGCGCTGTTCCCCGACGGCGGGACGGTCGGCGTCGACGAGCTCGTCGCGGCGGGTGCCGTCCGCAAGGGTGAGCTGATCAAGGTCCTCGGCAACGGCGACCTGTCGGTCAAGCTCGACGTGACCGCGGACGCGTTCTCCGGCTCGGCTCGCGAGAAGATCACCGCGGCCGGCGGGACGGCCACCGCACGCCAGTAGTGCCCGCGCTCGCGCACCGGGCCCCTCGGTCGGGACGAATTCGCCCCGGACGAGGCGGCCCGGTGCGCGAACGCATAGAGTGAGGCGGTTCGTGGCGACTGTTAGCCTGACCGCACCGCGGCGGCGTTCCCCCAGCCCCGCGTGACCCGGCTGGCCCCCCGTCGGACGGGCCCAAGACAGCATCTCTGCAGGAGGACCCGTGCTCAGCGCGTTCGCATCGGCGTTTCGCACGCCCGACCTGCGCAAGAAGATCCTCTTCACGCTCGCGCTGATCGCGCTCTACCGCCTCGGCGCCTCGGTGCCCACCCCGAACACGAACACCTCCGCGATCAACGACTGCCTCAACGCCGCCCAGAACGGCGCCAACCGCGACGTCTACTCGCTGATCAACCTGTTCTCCGGCGGGGCGTTGCTCAAGCTCGCCGTGTTCGCGCTGGGCATCATGCCCTACATCACCGCGAGCATCATCATCCAGCTGCTCGTCGTGGTCATCCCTCGTTTCGAGCAGCTGAAGAAGGAAGGCCAGTCCGGCCAGCAGAAGCTGACCCAGTACAGCCGGTACCTGACCATCGGCCTGGCCATCCTGCAGTCGACGGGGTTCATCGCGCTGGCGCGCTCGGGGCAGCTGTTCCAGGGCTGCGACAACGACATCCTCTACAAGCAGGACGTCTGGACGCTCTCGACGATGGTCATGGTGATGACGGCCGGCACCGGCGTCATCATGTGGCTCGGCGAGCTCATCACCGACCGCGGCGTCGGCAACGGCATGTCCGTGCTGATGTTCACCTCCATCGCGGCCCGCATCCCCTCCGAGGGCCGCGTCATCCTGCAGAACGCGGGCGGCTTCGTCTTCACGCTGATCCTGGCGCTCGGCCTGGCGATCATCGTCGCCGTCGTGTTCGTCGAGCAGGCGCAGCGCCGGATCCCCGTCCAGTACGCCAAGCGCATGGTCGGGCGCCGGCAGTACGGCGGGACATCGACCTACCTGCCGCTGAAGGTCAACCAGGCCGGCGTCATCCCGGTCATCTTCGCGTCGTCGCTGCTCTACATCCCGCAGCTGATCAGCCAGCTGACGAGCGCCAACTTCAACTCGGGGTTCGCGCGCTGGGTGAACCAGCACCTGCTCACGCAGACCGACCCGATCTACCTGACCGTCTACTTCCTGCTGATCATCTTCTTCGCCTACTTCTACGTCGGCATCACCTTCGACCCGGTCGAGCGGGCCGACGACATGAAGAAGTACGGCGGCTTCATCCCCGGCATCCGACCGGGGCGACCGACGGCCGAGTACCTGCAGTTCGTGCTGTCGCGCATCACGTTCCCCGGTTCGCTGTACCTGGGCTTCGTCGCCGTGCTGCCGAGCTTCTTCTTCAATTTGACCAGCGGGAACAACCAGAACTTCCCGTTCGGCGGCACCGCGGTGCTGATCATGGTCGGCGTGGGGCTCGACACGGTGAAGCAGATCGAGAGCCAGTTGATGCAGCGCAACTACGAGGGCTTCCTGCGGTGACGAGCCGGCGCGAACGCTCGAGCCGCGCTGAGCGGGGTCACGTCCTCTCGCGGGCGGTGACCGCGTGAGGCTCGTGCTCGTCGGGCCGCCCGGGGCCGGCAAGGGGACGCAGGCCGAGTTCATCGCCGCCCACTTCGGCATCCCGAAGATCTCGACCGGCGACATCTTCCGGGCGAACGTCTCCGGCGGCACCGAGCTCGGCCAGCGGGCGAAGAAGTACATGGACGCCGGCGACCTCGTCCCCGACGAGGTCACGAACGCCATGGTGCGCGACCGGCTCGCCGAGCCCGACGCCGTCGACGGCTTCCTGCTCGACGGCTTCCCGCGCAACGTGGCCCAGGCGGAGGTGCTGAGCGACATCCTCGCCGAGATCGGCTCGCCGCTGAGCGTGGTGCTCGACCTCGAGGTGGATTTCGAGGAGGTCGTCAAGCGGCTGTCGGGCCGGCGGACCTGCAAGCAGTGCGGCCACGTGCTGCACGTGGACTACGACGGCCCGAGGTCGGAGTCCACCTGCGACCGGTGCGGCGGCGAGCTGTACCAGCGCGACGACGACAAGCCCGAGACCGTCCGGCACCGCCTGGACGTGTACGCCGAGCAGACCGCACCCCTGATCGACTTCTACCGAGAGCGTGGCACGCTCGAGGCGATCGACGCGCTCGGCGCCGTCGAGGACGTCACCGAACGGGCCATCGGCGCGCTCACGCCCTTCGCGGACTGACGTCGCCGTGCGCCGCATGCCCGAGCAGATCCAGCTGAAGTCCGCCGACCAGATCGCGCTGATGCGCGAGGCCGGCCTCGTGGTGGCCCGCGCGCTCGCCGCGATGCGCGACGCCGCGGCTGCGGGCGTCTCGACGCTCGACCTCGACGCCATCGCCCGCGACATCCTGCGCGATGCCGGCGCGACACCGTCGTTCCTGAACTATCACGGCTTCCCGGCGGTCATCTGCGCGTCGGTGAACGACCGGGTGGTGCACGGCATCCCGGCCGCGGGCGAGAAGCTCGCCGACGGCGACCTGATCTCCATCGACTTCGGCGCGATCGTGGACGGCTGGCACGGTGACTCCGCGATCTCGGTCGGCATCGGCGAGGTGGCCCCGGAGGTCGCCCGGCTCTCGGAGGTCTGCGAGGCGTCGATGTGGGACGGCATCGCCGCCGCGCGCAACGGCGGCCGGTTGACCGACATCTCCCACGCCGTCGAGTCCTCGATCCGCGGTGCGGGGCGGTACGGCATCGTGGCCGGTTACGGCGGACACGGCATCGGCTCGGAGATGCACATGGCGCCGCACATCCTCAACTACGGCAAGGCGGGCAAGGGCCCGCGCCTCGTCCCCGGCATGGCCCTGGCCATCGAGCCGATGGTGACCTTGGGGTCGCGCGCCACCCAGGAGCTCGACGACGGCTGGACCGTCACCACGGTGGACGGCTCGTGGGCCGCGCACTGGGAGCACACCGTGGCCGTTCTCGAGGACGGCCCCTGGGTGCTGACCGCGCAGGACGGCGGACGCGCCGAACTCGGTCGCCGCGGGATCACGCTGTCGGCTGCCGCCGCGTAGCCGATCGACCAGCTCTGCGCGCCACGATGCGCCAGAGGTCGGGGTCCTCGACGCCCCACGGTGACCGTCCCGTCGCGTGGTCGGCCTGCTCGACGTCGAAGCCGAGGTCGCGCAGCTGCGCCACCACCTCGCGCCCGTCGCGGTAACCCCGGAACCGGGTGCGCAGATTCTTGACCAGCGGACGGTCGGCGAGATCACGGAACTCGGCGGCAAGGACGTCACCGGGGCCGGCGGCGTCGGCGATCGCGCCCAGCAGGACGCGCTCGGCGTCGCGCGAGAGCAGGTGGATCACGAAGCGCAGGTAGAACAGCACCGGGCCGTCGTCGCGGGACAGGCCGGCCACGGCGGCGGCGAACGCCTGCGGGTCGGCGATGTCGCAGTCGCTCACCACGAGCAGCTCCGAGGCCCGGCTGCGGGCGAGCTGCAGCGGGATCGGCGCCCGCTCCAGCGCGAGCACGCGTCGGCCGCTCGCGGCGAAGGCGACCGCGTCGCGGGCGTCGCCACACCCGATGTCGACGACGGTCGGCGGGCAGTCCGGGCGTCGCAGCAGCTCGCGACAGAACGGCGAGGGCTCGTCGAAGACGGTCCGGCGGTGAAAGTCGCGCCAGTAGACGTCCTCCTGCGCGACGCGGGGCATGAACGCGTCGGTGCGCTCCTCGGTGCGGTCCAGCGGCCACGAGAAGCCCGGCTGCGGGCGTCGCCAGTGCTCGCCGTAGAGCTGGGCGAGCGTCGCCTCGGCGGCGACGGGGACCGCGAAGGTGTGGCGCCCGAACGTCGCGTCGCGCAGCCCCGTCCACTCCTCGCGCCGGACGTGGCGTCGCCCGGCCATGCCCCACGGCACCTGCAGCGCGCCGTCGGCGTCGAAGTAGTGCGGGAACAGGTCGACCCAGCGTCGGACCCCGCCGATCTCGGCGACCGCGTGCACGAGCGGGCCGAACGGCTCGACCATCCAGCCGGCGTCGAGCAGCGCGAGCGCGATGTCGTAGAGCTCCCTGCCGATCGCGGCGGGGTCGTCGTGCCGGGAGAGGTACCCCAGATCGAGGTCGTCGTCGTGGGCGATCGCGCCACCCTCGCGCACGGCACCGAGCAGGGACCCGTAGCTGAGGAAGACGTCGAGGCCGAAGCGGTCGCGCAACAGGTCCCGCACGCCGCCGGCGACGGCGAAGACGTCGTCCTGCCACGCCTGCTGCCCGGTCAGCGGACGCTGCAGGGTGCCGGTGCGCGAGAACACCTGGCCCTGCGCCAGTGCTGCTCGTAGGTCGCGCCAGCGCCGCGGGCCGCGCTCGGTCGGGGCGACGACCATGCCGCGCCCGGCGATCGGCAACGGGCGGCCGTCCGCGGCGACGCCGATACGGTCGGCGGGGCCCAGGAAGTCCCAGATGTCGCTGAGCAGGAAGCGGAAGGCGCGCACGTCGCCGGCGGGGTCACGGCGTCCCGGTGCGGGCGCGGCGGCCTCGGTGCGGGCGACCTCCACACCGTTGACGAGCAGGACGACGGACAGGCCCGGGTGACCGGGCGTCAGCGACACCCAGCCGCTGACCCGGCTGCGGCTGAACTCCTCGACCATCCCGTGACGCAGCGCCGACGGCAGCGTGCGGTGCCGCAGCCGGCGTCGTGCCGCACGCAGCCGGCGCCGCAGGGGGGTGGGCAGCCGGTGGACCACGGCGGCCCGGACGCGGTTGACGGGTCCGGACGGCACGGCGCACACCCTCTCACGGACACCGCGGTGCGGGCCGGGAGCGGCGGGACGTGCGCGTCTCAGCGGTACTGGCGCTGTTCGTCGCGGCGGTAGCCGACGACCGCGAGCACGGCGAACGCGACCGCGTAGCCGGCGAGCGCCAGGCTCTGCCCCGTCGGCCAGACCCCGCCCAGGCCGTAGTACAGCAGCAGGTCCGACCACTGCCGGGTGGGCAGCCACGGCGACACCGCGGCCACCACCCGCGGCAAGTCGTCGGGTCGGGTGTTGAACAGCCCGCCGGCGTAGGACAGCGGCAGGTAGAGCAGGTTGGTGAGCGGCAGGGCACCGCGCTCGGAGAACAGGTAGCCGAGCATGATCCCGAGCAGGCCCAGCGGCACCGCGCCGACGAGCAGGCAGCCGATCACCCGCAACCACGCCGCGACGTCGAGGTCGACGGGCGTGACGAGTACCGCGCACACGCACAGCGGGACGAGCGCTGCCACGCCGAAGCCGAGGGCGACGAGCAGGCGGGCGGCGAACCGCTGCCCGGGGCCGGCGGGCAGGGTGCGCACGTAGCGTTCCCAGGGGGACTCGCGGTCGGCGGCGATGCCGACGCCGAACTGGAACATCACGATGCCCAGCAGCGCGAAGCCGGCGAAGCCGACCAGGGCGCCGGCGGCGGCCGCGCTGCTGCCGTGCACGTTCGGCGCCCCGAAGATCAGGTAGGTGACGAGGGGGAGCGCGAGCGAGGGCACCGTCACCGCGGGCAGATGGACGAGCTCGTCCCACTGCAGCCGGGCGTTGAGCAGGACCCGGCGTGCGGCGGTGCTCCCCGAGCTGCGGACCGGCCCTCGGCCGACGGTGCCGGTCACGGCGTCCGCCCCGACAGCGCGCCGTGGACGTCGTCGACGCGGCCGGTGGTGGCGAGCAGGGACTCGAGCAGGTCGGCGAGGGGGACCGGACCGACCACCGGGTCGGCCACGGTCGGCGCGTGCGCGGCGAGCAGGGCGAGCAGCCGCAACGGCTCGTGCGTGTGCCAGCGCAACCGGCCCGGCCCCGCGGGCATGGGCTCGCCGCCGTCGTGCGCCCGTACCAGGTGGGCGACGTGCGCGAGCTCGGCCGCGGCCGGCGTGACCTCGACGCTGCTGCCGCCGAGCCGGGCTCTGACCTCGCCCAGCGTGCCGGCGAGTGCGACCTGGCCGTCGACCAGCGCGACGACGCGGTCGGCGTGTCGCTCGATGTCGGCGAGGATGTGGCTGGTGACGAGCACGCAGCCGCCGCGGCCGGTGTACTCGCGCAGCAGCTGCCAGGTCTCGGCGCGGTACCGCTCGTCGAGGTCGCTGGTGGCTTCGTCGAGGACGACGACCTCGGGCGCGTGCAGCAGCGCCATGGCCACGGCCAGCCGGCGTCGCTGCCCGCCGCTCAGCCCGCCGACGCGCCGTCCCCGCAGCCGGTCGACGCCGAGCCGGGAGTACAGCTCGGTCACCTCGCCCGAGCAGGGGGTGGGCCGGCGCTGACCGGCCACCAGCCGCAGACAGACGTCCACGCCGACCGCCGCGGGGAAGGTCACGCCCTGGGCGACGAGCGCCACATGTTCGCGCGAGCCGGGCTCGCGCACGTCGCGGCCCAGCACCCGGACCTGCCCGGCATCGGGTCGACGGACCCCGGTGGCCAGCGTGACCGTCGTGGTCTTGCCCGCGCCGTTGGGCCCCAGCAGCGCGGTGATCTGCCCGGCCGGGCAGGCGAAGCTCACCTCGCGCAGGACCTCGCGGCCCGCCAGCGCCTTGCTCACCCGCTCCACCCGCAGCGCCGTGGCGGCGGGCGCGACGGTCACGGCCGGGACCCGACGCCGCGGGCGTCGGCGAGCTCGCGTGGCCGCAGGCCGAGGGCGACCGCGTTGTAGCCCAGATGGGCGACCAGGCTCGGATGGACACGACGCGCGAGCAGGGCGGCAGCCGTCCAGGACACCGTGTTGGGCGCGTGCACCATCGTGGCGGCCATGCCGTCGCGCCGCACGTGCGCGGCGAAGAAGCCCGCCCCGCTCGCCGCGGCCAGCGCGCGGCGCCGCCACCCGGGCGCGAGCAGGGTCAGCGGCGCGCGCCACAGCAGCTCCTCGACCAGGGCACCGGAACCGACCCAGAGCGCGAGCAGCGTCAGCCCCTGGGGCGAGGGGGCGGGCAGCGTCCACCGGGCGCCGCCGGCGACGCGGGCCACGGCGACCCCCGGAGCCGTGAGCGCGAGCAGGTACGCCCCGCCGCGGCGTGCCGGCCCGGCGGGCTCGCCGCCACGGTGTCGCCGCCGGCGCCGGTGCGCCACCGTCAACACCGCGGCCGCCAGCACGCGGGACACGAGTCGTGCGAGGAAGCGCGCGTCGTCGGGCCTCATGCCCGACCACCGGCAGCGGACAGCCCGACGAGGTACACGCACGAGCGTTCGAGACCGTCGAGCTCGAGGTGGCGGTCGGCGGCGGAGTCGATGAACCCGCCCCACGGCAGGGTGGCGAGGCCGAGGGAGGTGGCGGCGGTGAGGGCGGCCTGCGCGACGTGACCGGCTTCGAGCAGGGCGAAGCGGTACCCCCGCAACCCGTACTTGGCGCGGCTGCGCGCGAAGGTGGCCACCAGCGCCAGCATGACGGCCGGGCGCGGTGGCGCGATGGTGGCGCCGACATCGGCGTGGAAGCGGACCGGGTCGAGGTGCAGGCGCGGCAGCAGGCTGTGCCCGACGGCGTCGTACACGTAGGCGCCGGGCGGCAGACCGCGGACGGCGTGCGCGACCACGACCACGTCGAGCGGGTACATCGCTCCCGCCGACGGGGTCACCCGCACGTCGGGCCGCCCGGGAACCGGGCCCGCCGCCACCGCGAGCACCGCCGACAGGTCGGCGAGGTCGACGTCGCCGCAGTCCTCGGGCAGGCCGCTGCGCCGGTGGCGGGCGAGCGTCAGCAGCTCGGCCGGCAGTGCGGCGGGGGCGGGCAACGCGAGACGGGTACCGGTGAAGGCCAGCGCCTTGCGTCCGAGCCGGAGCCGGGCGGTCGCGGACGTCGTGAGCTGCTGGCCCCCCGGCCCGAGCGCGGTCGCCGGGAAGTCGGCGTGCATCTTGCTCGCCTCGTGGAACTCCTCGGCGAAGTCCAGCGGCGGCTGGCCGTCGGCGACGAGCGGTCCGCGCGGCGAGTAGCCGTACGCGCGCCGGGAGGCCTCGAACGCGGGTGGGTGGTCGCCGACCTCCGGCGCGCCGTCGCCGCTCACGGGAACGGGTGGGGGTCGCGGTTGACGATGGCCCGCGGGTCGAGCCTGGTCCCGACGGGGAACACGTCGACCCCGACGTGCAGCGGGTAGAACCCGGGCACGGTGGCCCGCACCACCCAGAGCCCCGCGGCCCGGACGTCGGGGGAGGTGACGTCGACGGCGAACGCGGTGTGCCCGGCCGCGGCGACGCGGTCGATCAGCGTGCGCGCGGTGCGCTCGGGCTCGGCCGCCGGCGCGGGTTCGTCGAGGTCGACGTCGAGCTCGGGGAGCGCGGGATCGTGCAGAAAGTCGAACGAGCCGAGGCGCTCGTGCGGCAGGTAGTAGGCGACGTGTTCGTCGAAGTCGCGACAGTCGCCCGGCCGGGCGGGCGCGTCGACGCCGTCGGCGATCATGTGCATCGCCCAGTGGAAGGTCTGGAAGGCCTCGACGAGCGCTCGCCGACAGGCCCGGGCGAGGTCGAGGTCGGCCGCCGCTCCGACCGCCGCGCCCGGCTGGCCCGGCGCGCCGAAGGCCGCGGCGAGCACCACCGGAACGCCGGTCGGGGAGGGCAGCAGGAACAGCCGGTAGGTCTCGACCGCCCGGTCGAAACGCATGACGGCTCCTCGCGACGTGCGCCACCGCAGCCGGGACCGGATCCTCGTGACCGGGCCGCGGGTGAGCCAGGTCGTCATGAACGCGTCGCGCTCGATCACCTCGGCGAGGCCGGCGGCGAGCGCCTGCCACGGGTCGTCGTGGCAGGCGAGGCCGGACGACGTCGGGTGCAGCACGGGTGCGTCGGCGTCGAGGTGGACGAGCAGGGCCCGGGCCGCCGCGACCCAGGCCGGCTGGGCCGGCCCGTCGGCGCGCAGCCGGTGACCGGGGAGCCAGTGCACGCGTGGGTGCTCCGACGCGGCCCCTGACCAGTCGGGCCCGGCGACGTTGTCGGCGCCGACCTCGGCGATCAGCTCGGCGGGTCGCGCCAGGCGCAGCCGCGACTCGGGCGCGTGGGAGGCCGAGTACCGTTCGACGGCCTCGCCGACCGCGGCGGTGCGGGCCGCGGCGAGGTCCACGGCCATGCCGCCGGGCCGGGCGGACAGCGCCACCCCGAGGGTCGGCGCGGTGTCGGCGAGGGCGGTGAAACCGGGCGCTGCCCGCGGGTGGTCCCACCGGGTGACGCCGTCGTCGACGCTGTGCACGATGCCGACGTCCTCGGAGACGACGAGGGCGAGCGGGCCGACGAGGTGGTCGCGCGCCGCGGTCACCGGCGACGCGGCGGTGTCAGTGGTCACGGGCGAGCTCCCACGGGGCGGCGGCGACGGTGTAGTCGGGACCGGCGCAGGCCACGCAGCGCGGCACGCGGAACACGCGGGCCTGCCGCAGCGCCATGCCGGCCGGGTCGAGGGTGAGCAGCTGGCCGGGCAGGTGCTGGTCGCGGTTGCCGATCCAGTGCAACAGGCACAGCGACGCCACCGCGTATGACCACGCCCGGAGCGCGCGGGGGGTGGGCGCGGCGGCCACCGCCGACACGACCCCGTCGTACAGGTCGGCGTACTCGGTGTTGGCGGCGCGCCGGCGCACCGTGCACTCGAAGCATGCGGTGGCGCCGGGGACGACGAGCGGGCCGACGTGCAGGACGGCCCCGTCGTAGGCCGTGATCGGCAGCCAGGCCACCCGCGCGGCGAGGCACGCGGCGTTGACCTCGCGCAGCGTGCGGGTCGGGGTGTCGTCGCTGTCGGTGGCCAGGACCACGTCGTGCGCGGCGTCGAGCGACGCGATCGCCGCGGGCCCGTCGAGGACCCGGCAGCGCAGGCCCGACTCGGCCAGCATCGCGGCCAGGGCGGCGGCGTCGTCGGACAGCACGTTGACCGTGGTCGTGGCGAGTCGGTCGGCCGCGCCTCGCGGCGAGGTGGCGCCGAACGCGGTGGTCGCGGCGTAGTCCGCCCCGATCTCGCCGTGCCACGGCATACCGCCGTCGGGCACGGCGAGATCGAGGTCGGTGAGCAGGCGCCGCGCGTCGTCGACGTCGTCCCCGGACGGCGACGGCGCATGCTCGAGGTGGGCCGGGGGAACCGGCGCCACCGGGTGCTGCCGCTCGAGCGCGCGACGCACGGCGGACCGGGCCGCGTCGTCGACCTGCAACGACACGAGACGTCGGCCGTCGAAGAAGTGCATCGAGTCCGGCGTCTCGACGAGCCGGACACTCGGCAGCAGCACGGCGGCCTCAGCGCGCCTTAGAGCTGCTGCAGCAGCAGCAACAGCAACAGGCGGCTCCGTCGGCCGTCGGCAGCAGCTTGCCCTCGCGCACCGCCACCTGGACCTGCGAGGTGCCCACCCGGGCGACCTCGGACAGCGTGACCTTCTGCATTTCGTGTCCCCTTTCGTATCCGACATCAGACGAGCGCACAGTGTGGGGTGGGCCCGATTCGTCTGTCAAGACACGTTTGCCTGGCCTGTGGATAAGTGTGCGAATCACGCCGCGGTGAAGCCGTCGCCGGCTACGGCCTCGAGCGCGGTCCGTTCGGCGGCGGTGACGCCGGCCAGGCGTGCCCGGAGCAGCTGGGTGTCGACGTCCAGCAGGGCGGCGACGGCCCCGACGGCGGCTCGGTTGCCGAGCTCGCGGATGGCCCGGGCGAGATCGCCAGCGGCCACCAGACGGCGTGCGGCCTCGGCCTCGACCAGCGCCTCCTCCCGGGCGTCGCCGGGGCCGCAGGCCTGCGTGCCGCGTTCGAGATGGACGATCTCGTGCGCCAGCGTGCTGCGTCGTTGCGCCGCGCTCGTCCCGGCCCGCAGCGCGATGGACGGGTAGCGCAGGACGCCCAGCAGGTCGCCGGGCAGGGGGATCACCCGCACCGCGACCTCGGGCCAGTTCGTGGCGAGGTCACGCCACGGGTCGTAGCGAGCGGTGGGGTACGGGTCGCGGATCACGGCGGGACGATGACACGGGGTCACGACCGATCCCGCGCGGGGCTGTGGACAACCGGTCCCGGCTCGTTCGCCGGTGTGGCAGCGGCGTGTGGGCCGGGTGGGCCCGGCGCGCGCCGCCGCGCCGACCCCTCATTCCCCGGGTGGTTCCGCCTCGCCGCGGCGGGCCGCCTGCCGTGCTCCCGGCGCCGGGTCGAGCATCGCGCGGATGATCTCGTCGACGGCGCGGCGTTGCCGGCGGCTCAACCGGCTCGCCTCGGGCGGCGGGGTGTAGGGCTCGGTGGACTCCGAGGGCAGCTCGGCCGCGGCGCGCAACCGCGACATCGGGATGTCGAGGACGTCGGACAGGGCCCGCAGCGTGGCCTCGTCCGGCGTGCCGTGGGCCCCGCGCAGGTACCGCGCCGCGGTGTCGTGGTTCAGGGTGTGCCCGCGCAGCTGCGCGGCCCGGGAGATCGACCGGGCCGACAGCTGCTCGGTGTTGGCGGTCGAGATGAGCTCGGACAGCGCGCTCACGCGACACTGTCCGAAGTCTGTGCAGACACGGCGTAGACACTAGTGGTTTGTCTTGCCCGGAATCCAGGGGTCTGCGCCCGTTTTGTGCAGTCACGCACGAGACATAGCGTTTCGCCCTGACCGACGGGGCGAACGACGTCAGACATCTTCGGTACGTTGTGGCCCACGATCGCGCCGACGGCCGGAGGGAATCGTGCAGATGCGAGTACGTGATCTCGCGGCGCTCACCGCCTACGTGCGGCTGCTCGGTGTCTCGCAGCGCCGCCTGGCCGGGGACGCCGGTGTCGGCCACGCCACCGTCAACCACCTGCTCTCGGGTCGCCGCCGGCACTGCTCTGCCGAGACGGCGGCCGCGATCGAGCGGGCCCTCGGCTGCCCGTCCGGGCTGTTCTTCGAGCCGGTGGACCCCGTCGAGGCCCGCGTTTTGGCGACTCGGCGGGTCACTCGCTAGACTCGACGTTTGGCGCGCGCCGTTCCTCAGTCGTGTCCGCTGTGGCCGCGGACCGAGGAGCGGATCCCTCACGGTCGCGCCGCGTTCGAGAGCAGTCCCGCGGCGGTACGCCGCGCCAACGACAGTCGCGCACGATCCGTCGTGCACAGGAAATGCGGAGGACATGGCCAAGAAGGAAGGCGCCATCGAGGTCGAAGGCCGCGTGGTGGAGCCGCTGCCCAACGCGATGTTCCGGGTGGAGCTCACGAACGGGCACCGGGTGCTCGCGCACATCAGCGGCAAGATGCGGCAGCACTACATCCGCATCCTTCCCGAGGACCGCGTCGTCGTGGAGCTCTCGCCCTACGACCTGACCCGGGGCCGCATCGTCTACCGCTACAAGTGATCGACCGCAGCGGGCGGCCCGACGGCTCCCGCTGCCGCCGTAGTGCCAGCTAGTCCGAAGTATCACCGAGAAGGGGCCACGACCGTGAAGGTCAAGCCGAGCGTCAAGCCGATCTGCGACAAGTGCAAGGTCATCCGTCGCAACGGTCGGGTCATGGTCATCTGCGAGAACCTGCGCCACAAGCAACGGCAGGGCTGAGGACCATCAGCTAAGCGCACGCCAGCCTGCCGGCAACGGCAGGTCCACCTCCGGAACGTTGGCCGGAGCCCTCGCCCGGGCGGGTGACGGGAACGGGTGCGCACCAACACCAGCGAACGAACAGATCAGGAGAACCGCCCGGATGGCACGTCTTTCCGGTGTCGACCTCCCCCGCGAGAAGCGGGTGGAGATCGCGCTCACCTACATCTACGGCATGGGCCGTACCCGTGCGAAGCAGACCCTCGACGCCACCGGCGTCAGCCCGGACGTCCGCGTCCGTGACCTGACCGAGGCCGACGTCGTCGCACTGCGCGACCACATCGACGCGCACTACCGCGTCGAGGGCGACCTGCGCCGCGAGGTCGCCGCCGACATCCGCCGCAAGGTCGAGATCGGCTGCTACGAGGGGCTGCGCCACCGTCGCGGCCTGCCCGTGCACGGTCAGCGGACCAAGACCAACGCCCGTACCCGGAAGGGTCCGAAGAAGACCATCGCGGGCAAGAAGAAGGCAGGTAAGAAGTAATGCCGGGTCCCGCGCGTAAGGGCGCCGCGAAGAAGGTCCGCCGCAAGGAGAAGAAGAACGTCACCTTCGGCCAGGCGCACATCAAGTCCACCTTCAACAACACGATCGTCTCGATCACCGACCCGCAGGGCAATGTCCTGTCCTGGGCCTCGGCCGGGCACGTCGGCTTCAAGGGCTCGCGCAAGTCGACGCCCTTCGCCGCGCAGATGGCGGCCGAGAACGCCGCCCGCAAGGCGCAGGAGCACGGCGTCAAGAAGGTCGACGTCTTCGTCAAGGGCCCGGGTTCGGGCCGCGAGACCGCGATCCGCTCGCTCACCGCGGCCGGTCTCGAGGTCGGCAACATCTCGGACGTCACCCCGCAGCCGCACAACGGCTGCCGTCCGCCGAAGCGTCGGAGGGTCTGACGATGGCTAGGTACACCGGTCCCGCCACGCGCATCTCGCGCCGGCTCAACGTCGACCTCGTGGGCGGGGACGCCTCCTTCGAGCGGCGTCCCTACCCGCCCGGCCAGCACGGCCGCTCGCGCATCAAGCAGAGCGAGTACCTGCTGCAGCTGCAGGAGAAGCAGAAGGCGAAGTACAGCTACGGCGTGCTGGAGAAGCAGTTCCGGCGCTACTACGAGGAAGCCAACCGCGGCCAGGGCAAGACGGGTGACAACCTGCTGCAGATCCTGGAGTCGCGCCTCGACAACGTCGTGTACCGCGCCGGCCTCGCCCGCACCCGTCGCCAGGCCCGCCAGCTCGTGAGCCACGGCCACTTCCTGGTCAACGGCCACAAGGTCGACATCCCGAGCTACCGCGTCACGCAGTGGGACATCGTCGACGTCAAGCCCAAGTCCCTCGAGACGACGCCGTTCCTCATCGCCCGCGAGACCCAGGGCGAGCGCCCGGTCCCGGCCTGGCTGCAGGTCGTGCCGACCACGCTGCGCATCCTCGTGCACCAGCTGCCCGTGCGCGCGCAGATCGACATCCCGCTGCAGGAGCAGCTGATCGTCGAGCTCTACTCCAAGTAGCACCACCCGCCCGGGGCCGTCGCGGCCCCGGGCGGTGCATCACCGCAGTGCCCCGTCGGACGTCATATAGCGGTCGTCCACGAATCACCGAGGAGAACCCACGTGCTGATCTCTCAGCGCCCCACCCTGGCCGAGGAGCCCATCTCCGAGAGCCGGTCCAAGTTCGTCATCGAGCCGCTCGAGCCCGGTTTCGGCTACACGCTCGGCAACTCGCTGCGCCGCACGCTGCTCTCGTCGATCCCCGGCGCGGCCGTCACCAGCATCCGCATCGACGGCGTGCTGCACGAGTTCACGACCGTCGAAGGGGTCAAGGAGGACGTCACCGACGTCATCCTGAACCTCAAGGAGCTCGTGGTGAGCTCCGAGAGCGACGAGCCCGTCGTCATGTACCTGCGCAAGCAGGGTCCCGGCGAGGTCACCGCCGCCGACATCGCGCCGCCGGCCGGCGTCGTCGTGCACAACCCCGACCTGCACATCGCGACCATCAACAAGAAGGGCCGGCTCGAGATCGAGCTGGTCGTCGAGCGGGGCCGCGGCTACGTCACCGCCACGCAGAACAAGCAGCCCGGCCAGGAGATCGGCCGCATCCCGGTCGACTCCATCTACTCGCCGGTGCTCAAGGTGACCTACAACGTCGAGGCCACCCGTGTCGAGCAGCGCACCGACTTCGACCGCCTCGTGGTGGACGTCGAGACCAAGAACTCCATCACCCCGCGTGACGCCGTCGCCTCGGCCGGGCACACGCTGGTCGAGCTGTTCGGCCTGTTCCGCGAGCTGAACGACGAGGCCGAGGGCATCGACGTCGGCCCGTCGCCGACCGAGGTCGCCGACGCCGCCGCGTTCTCGATGCCGATCGAGGACCTCGACCTCACCGTGCGCTCGTACAACTGCCTCAAGCGCGAGGGCATCCACACCGTCGGTGAGCTCGTCGGGCGCAGCGAGGCCGACCTGCTCGACATCCGCAACTTCGGCTCCAAGTCGATCGACGAGGTCAAGGTCAAGCTGGCCGGACTGGGCCTGGCGCTCAAGGACAGCCCGCCCGGGTTCGCCCTGCCGACCGCCGTCGAGTCCTACGGTGACGACGACTTCACCGACGACCAGGACTTCGCCGAGACCGAGCAGCTGTAACACCCACTCCGACGGCCGGCGTACCTGACACGGCGTCCGGTCGAAACGCTCCACCTCTTCCAGAAAGGGCCCAGCCATGCCCACGCCCACCAAGGGTCCCCGCCTCGGCGGCGGCCCGGCTCACGAACGGTTGCTGCTGGCGAACCTGGCGACCTCGCTGTTCGAGCACGACCGCATCACCACGACGGAGGCCAAGGCCAAGCGGCTGCGCCCGCTGGCCGAGCGGCTGATCACCTTTGCCAAGCGCGGTGACCTCCACGCCCGGCGCCAGGTGATGACGGTGATCCGTGACAAGGACGTCGTCCACAAGCTGTTCGCCGAGATCGGGCCGCGGATGGCCGACCGTCCGGGTGGGTACACGCGGATCGTCAAGACCAACCCCCGCAAGGGCGACAACGCCCCGATGGCGGTCATCGAGATCGTCGAGGAGCTCAAGTCGGTCGTCGCCGAGGCCGAGAAGGCGCGCGGCACCCGGACGGCGGCCAAAAAGGCGCCGTCCGGCCGTACCCGTGAGATCGCCGAGGACGCCAAGGGCGAGTCGGCGACCGCGGCCGGTGTCGCGGCCGCGGAGGAGTCCGCCGCCGAGGAGCCGACGACGACCGCAGCGAGTCAGGAGTCGGCCGAGGGCGGCGACGAGGAGGGCGGCCTGGCCGCGCTCGGACTCGCCGACGAGGACGCCGAGGACGCCGCGCGCGCCGAGGACCAGGTGCTCGGCGGTGAGCCGGAGGCCGGCGCGCAGGAGGCCCCGGCCGAGGACGAGACGAAGTAGTCCTGCCCGACGCCACGATCGAGGCGGATCCGCTGCGGCGGGTCCGCCTCGACGTTTCCTACGACGGTACCGACTTCTCCGGCTGGGCCCGCCAGCCGGATCGGCGCACCGTCCAGGGCGTCCTCGAGGACACCCTGGCGCGCGTGCTGCGGCTGCCCGCCGTCGCGCTGACCGTCGCCGGTCGCACCGACGCGGGCGTGCACGCCACCGGCCAGGTCGTGCACTGCGACCTGCCGCAGGTGCCCGAGGTGCGTCGCGTCAACCGGGCGCTGCCGGCCGACGTCCGGGTGACGGGCGTCCGCGAGGTGCCGGCGCAGTTCGACGCCCGGTTCGGCGCGCTCTGGCGGCGCTACGAGTACCGGCTCACCGACGATCCGGCCGGGGTGGCGCCGCTGAGCCGGCGGGAGGTGGTCGGCTGGCCCCGTCCGCTCGACGACGTCGCGATGGCCGCGGCGGCCCGGCGGCTCACCGGGCTGCACGACTTCGCCGCGTTCTGCAAGCGGCGCGAGGGTGCGACGACCACGCGAACGCTGCTCTCGTTCGCGGTCCTGCGGGCCGGCGGCGACGTCACCTGCACGGTGGTGGCCGACGCCTTCTGTCACTCGATGGTCCGCTCGCTCGTCGGGGCGCTGCTCGCGGTGGGTGAGGGCCGGCGTCCGGTCGACTGGCCGGCCGCGCTGCTCACGCTCGGCCGCCGCGCGAACGACGTCACGGTGGCGCCGGCCCACGGTCTGACCCTCGTCGAGGTCGGCTACCCCGACGACGCCGGACTGGCCGCGCGGGCGGTCGAGGCCCGCGCCCGTCGCCCCGAATAGCCGGTTTTGGCGGCTGAGCGCAGCATGCTGCGCTCAGCCGCCAAAAGCGGGGGGTCAGGTGAGGATGGCGCCGAGCAGGCGTTCGCAGCGGGCGGTCATCGCGGCCGCGGACTCCTCCGGATGCTCGAGCCACCAGGTCACGAGCGAGTTCACCAGCCCGAGCCAGACGCTGGTGAGCGCGGAGGCGTCGGCGCGGCTGCGGTTCCCGCGGGCACGCAGGAAACGCGCCGAGCCGCCGGCGGCCAGCGTGGTCAGCCGGCTGCGGTACTCGTCGGCGACGTCGGCGATGGGGCCGTGCAGCGGGACGGTGGCGTCGAAGAGCAGTCGCCACGCCTCGCGTTGCGGGGCCAGGGCGGCGAACATGGCCCGCAGGGGGTAGATGCGCGAGGCGACGGTGTCGTCGACGGCGAGCTCGGCCTCGTCGAGGCGGGCGAGCAGGCCGCCGCCGACCTCGCGCAGGCAGACGAGGAACATCCCGTCCTTGGATCCGAAGTACTGGTACACGAGCGGCTTGGAGATCCCGGCCTGCCGGGCGATCTCGAGCATCGACGCCCCGTTGTATCCGGCCCGGGCGAACTCGGCGATCGCGGCGGCCACGATCTGCCCCTCGCGCTCGGCGCGGGGGACGCCCTTCGTCCCGATCACGCCACTGGACACACCAGCGATCTTACCCTACGGTAAGTGACTCAAAGGTCAGTTCACGGACGAGGAGGCCGGTCGACCATGTCGTTCACCGACAACCTGCACGACCCGGTCGTCTTCGCGATCCCGGTCTTCGCCGCGTTCATGGCACTGGAACTGTTCGCGCTGCGCTTCCTCGACGAGGACGAGGTCGGTGCCGGCGGCTACGAGCTGCGCGACACCCGGACGAACCTGATCATGGGCCTGGGGTCGGTGCTCATCAACGGCACGGCGCGCATCGTCGCCCTGCTCGGTTACGCGGCGCTCTACGTGCTCACCCCGCTGCGCATGGACCCGCACCGCTGGTGGACGTGGGTCGTGACGCTGCTGCTGGTCGATCTGATCTGGTACTCCTACCACCGCGCCTCGCACCGCGTCCGCATCATGTGGGCCGCGCACCAGGCGCACCACAACAGCCTGCGCTTCAACCTCTCGACGGCCGTACGGCAGAAGTGGAACCCGTGGGGCGAGCTGCTGTTCTGGGTGCCGCTGCCGCTGCTCGGCGTCCCGCCGTGGCTGATCTTCACCGCCTTCTCGTTCAACCTGGTGTTCCAGTTCTTCGTGCACACCGAGCGCGTCGACCGGATGTGGCGCCCGATCGAGTTCGTCTTCAACACCCCGTCGCACCACCGCGTCCACCACGCCAGCGACCCGGAGTACCTGGACAAGAACTACGCCGGCATCCTCATCGTCTGGGACCGGATGTTCGGCAGTTACGCCGAGGAGACCCACCGCCCGACGTACGGGTTGACGACGAACATCGACAGCTTCAACCCGTTCCGGCTGCAGTACCACGAGTACGCCGCCATCGCTCGCGACGTCCGCCGCGGCCGCGGCTGGCGCGAGCGCCTCGGCTACATGTTCGCACCGCCGGGGTGGCGCCCCGCCCAGGCGGCCGACACCGACACCGATACCGACGCCGTCACCGTCGCGCCGGTGCCCGAACCGGCCCGGTAGCCGGGGCCCGCGGGCGCCGGCGACTAGAAGAACGCGAGGTTGTCGCGGTTGCACCACGACAGCATCGCGGGCCACTGTCCGTACCCGGACTCGGTGTTCAGGTGACCGCCGCCCTCGACCACGGTCGTCGCCATCTTCAACGCGACGCCGTACGCCGCGGCGATTCCCTCGGGGCAGTGCTCGTCGTCGCTGCCGCCGACCAGCACGGTGCCGTCGGCGGCGGCGCGCACCGCGTCCACGTCCAGGGGCGGCGGCAGGAATTCGGCGATCTCGGGGACGTCGAGCTGCGGGGACGGCGGCGAGACGAGTGCGACGCGCGCCGGGCGGGGGCCGTCCGGCGCCGCCGCGTGGTGCAGCCAGAGCACAGCGCCCAGCGAGTGCGCGACGACGTCGAAGCCGTCGGCGGGCAGCGGCGCGAGCACCGCGCGCAGCGCTGCGAGCCAGTCGGCGAGCACGGGCACGTCCCAGTCGGGGACGTCCGGACGCACCGTCTCGCGACCGGCCGCGCGTAGCTCGCCTTCGAGCCAGGACTGCCAGTGCCCGTCGCCGGAGCCGTTCCATCCCGGCAGGACGACGGTGGGGACGGAACGGGACGGGCGGCGCGGCATGGCCTCGACTCTAGGACCCCCGAACTCCACCTTCCTCGGCGAGTTGGTCGCTCTACCCCGCCTCCAGGCCACCAACTCGCCGAGGAAGGCGATGGGGGAGTGGGGTCAGGCCGCGGCGCCGAGAAGGCCGACCAGGAGGAGGAACTGCGCGAGGTGGTAGGTCACCGCGACCACGAGGGGGCTGCGGGGCAGCGGGGTGGCGAAGCGCTCGCGGGCGAGCACGGCGTCCGAGACCACGAACAGCACGCCGCCGACCGCGAGGACGAGATGTCGCGTCCCGGCCGCGCCGGCCGCGGTCGCCGCGACCGCGAGCGAGTAGCCGCCGACCGCGAGCGGCAGCAGCCGCCCCGTGCGCGCGGTCCGGCGCAGTACCCCCGGCAGCGCCACACCGCCGATGACGGCGGCGATCAGCGCTCCGACGAGCAGTCCCGGCAGGTGCAGGCCGACGACGACGAAGGCGACGACGTAGGCCACGTGACCGAGCAGGAACGCGACCAGTCCGGTGTAGAACGCCCCGCCGGCGTCCCGATGACCGGCCAGCACGAGCGCGACGTCGCCGACGAGCCCGAGCGCGAGAGCCGTCACGACCAGCGGCTTCGGGTCGCCGAGGTCGGCGGCGAGCGCGGCCAGGCCGAGCGCCAGCAGCACGCCCGGCTTGAGCAGGTACTCCCACCGCAGCGCGCCCCGGTCGACGGCCACCCAGTCGCCGACGGCGAGCACGGCGGCCAGCACCAGCAGCGTCACCGTCACGGTCGGCGAGTATGCCGCGTCCGCGTGCCCGCCGATCCCTACGCGAGCACGACGCCGGGGTTGAGGATGCCCTCGGGGTCGAGCGCGTCCTTGATCCGCCGGGTCAGCGCCATGACGTCGTCGCCGAGCTGATCGGCGAGCCACGGCGCCTTGAGCCGGCCCACGCCGTGCTCCCCGGTGATCGTCCCGCCGAGGGACAGCGCGAGGTCCATGACCTCGCCGAACGCGAGCCGGGCCCGCTCGGTGCTCGCGACGTCGTTCGGGTCGTAGGCGATGATCGGATGCGTGTTGCCGTCGCCGGCGTGCGCGACGACGACGATGCGGGTGTCATGGGCGGCGGCGATCTCGCCGATGCCGCGCACCAGGGTCGGCAGCTCCGGCACGGGCACCCCGACGTCCTCGAGCAGCAGCGTGCCGAAACGCTCCATGGCCGGGAACGCCGCGCGCCGGGCGACCGTGAAGGCCTCGCCCTCGTCGGGGTCGTCGGTGGTGAAGACCTCCTGCGCGCCGTGCTTCTCGCACGCCGCCCGGATCGCCTCGATCTCGACGGCCGCGGCCGTCCCCGGCGCGTCCGAGCGGGCGAGCAGCAGCGCGCCGGCGTCGCGGTCGAGCCCCATCTTCACGACGTCCTCGACGGCGTTGATGCTGCCGTTGTCCATGAGCTCGAGCATGGCCGGCCGGGTGCCGGCGGTGATCGCGACGACGGCGTCGGCGGCGAGCTCGACGGTGGGGAAGCCGGCGACCAGCGTGGCCGCGGCGGGCGGCGCGGGCAGCAGCCGCAGCGTGAGCTCGGTGATGACGCCGAGCGTGCCCTCGGAGCCGACGAACAGCTTGGTCAGCGACAGGCCGGCGACGTCCTTCAGCCGCGGACCGCCGAGCCGCACGGCGGTGCCGTCGGCGAGCACGACCTCCATCCCGAGCACGTAGTCGGTGGTGACGCCGTACTTCACGCAACACAGCCCGCCGGCGTTGGTGGCGGCGTTGCCGCCGATGGAGCAGATCTCGAACGACGACGGGTCCGGCGGGTACCAGAAGCCCTGCTCGGCTGCGGCGGCCTTGACCGCGGCGTTCAACGCCCCGGGCTGGACGACGGCGACGCGCGTGACGGGGTCGACCGCGATGTCGCGCATCCGCTCGGTCGACAGCGTGACGCCCCCCTCGATGCCGGTGGATCCGCCCGACAGGCTCGACCCCGCCCCGCGGGGCACCACCGGCACCCGCTCGCGCGACGCCCAGCGCAGCGTGGCCTGGACGTCCGCGGTCGAGGTCGCGCGCACGACCGCGAGGGGCGTGCCGGCGTCCGGGTCGCGGGCCCAGTCCTGGCGGTAGGACGCGACGATGTCGGGGTCGGTGACGACGGCGTCGGCGGGGAGCTCGGCGGCGAGCGTGCGCAGATCGGCCATGCCGTCGATAGTGCCGCAGCCGGCCGTGCTGCCAATAGGGGTGCGGGCGCAGCGCCCGACCGTCGACACTGGACGCATGGGTCACGTGGAGGTCGCCGGCATCGGGCACGTGCTGGCCGACGGGCGCGCGCTGTTGACCGACGCGGGCTTTCGGGTCGGCGACGGCGTCAAGGCGGCACTGGTCGGCGCGAACGGCGCGGGCAAGACGACGCTGCTGCGCATGATCGCCGGCGACGAGCAGCCGCAGCGGGGGACCGTCACCCGCGTCGGTGGGGTGGGCGTCATGCGTCAGTTCATCGGCTCGGTGCGCGACGCGACGACGGTGCAGGAGTTCCTCGTCCGGCTCGGGCCGCCCGCGGTCGGCGCCGCGTGGGACGCGCTGCAGGCCGCCGAGCTGCGGATGATGGAGACCGACGACGAGGCCTCCCAGCTGGCCTACGCGCACGCGATCGCCGAGTGGGGCGACGCCGGCGGCTACGACGCCGAGGTGCTGTGGGACACCGTCACGGTCGCCGCGCTCGGCGTGCCGTTCGAGCGCTGCAAGTACCGCGAGCTGACGACGTTGAGCGGCGGCGAGCAGAAGCGGCTGGCGCTCGAACTGCTGCTGCGCGGTCGCGACGAGGTGCTGCTGCTCGACGAGCCGGACAACTACCTCGACGTCCCCGGCAAGCGCTGGTTGGAGCAGCGGCTGCGCGAGACGACCAAGACGGTGCTGTTCGTCAGCCACGACCGGGAGCTGCTGGCGACCGTCGCCGATCGCGTCGTCACCGTCGAGGGCGGCACGACGTGGGTGCACGGCGGGGGCTTCGCCTCCTACCACCGGGCCCGCGCCGACCGGCACGAGCGGATGGCCGAACTGCGACGGCGCTGGGACGAGGAGCACGCGCGCCTCGTCGACCTGGTCAACACCCTCAAGATCCAGGCGCGTGTCAGCGAGTCGATGGCGCAGAAGTACCGCGTCCAGGCTCGCCGGCTGGAGCGCTTCGAGGCCGTCGGTCCGCCCCCGGACCGCCCGGAGGACGAGACGGTGACGATGCGGCTGCGTGGTGGCCGCACCGGCGTGCGCGCGGTCGGCTGCGAGGGCCTCGAGCTGTCCGGGCTGATGCGGCCGTTCGACGCGGAGATCTTCTACGGCGAGCGGATCGGCGTCCTCGGCGCGAACGGCGCCGGCAAGTCGCACTTCCTGCGGCTGCTGGGCGGTGAGGACGTCGCGCACGACGGCGAATGGCGGCTCGGCGCGCGGGTCGTGCCCGGCCTGTTCGCGCAGACCCACGCGCACCCCACCTGGCTCGACCGGACGCTGCTGGAGCTGCTGTGGGACGGCGGCGAGGGCCGTCCCGGCGTCGACCGGGGCCGCGCCATGTCGCTGCTGCGGCGTTACGGCCTGGGCGAGCAGGCCGAGCAACGGTTCGGCACGCTGTCGGGCGGGCAGCAGGCGCGCCTCCAGATCCTGCTGCTCGAACTCGGCGGCTGCACGCTGCTGCTGCTCGACGAGCCGACCGACAACCTCGACGTGCTCAGCGCCGAGGCGCTGGAGGACGCGCTCGGTCGCTTCGAGGGGACCGTCCTCGCCGTCACGCACGACCGTTGGTTCGCCCGCTCCTTCGACCGGTTCCTCGTCTTCGGTGCCGACGGGCGGGTGTACGAGTCCGACGAAGCGGTGTTCGACGAGACCCGGGTCGTGCGGGCCCGATGAGCGCTCCGCAGGGCGCTGCGATTCGGCTGGACACCGGCCGGCAGCGGAGGCGGGTCGGGGTCGGGCTCGCCGTCCTGCTGGCCCTGGCCGGCGGCCTGCTGGCCGGTGCCTTCGTCGCAAACTCGACCGGCAAGCGGGTGTTCGCGAGCGTCCTGGTCGTCGTGCTGGTGGCTCTCGCCGCGCTCGTGGCGGCCGGCGGCCGAGTCGCCCTCGCGCCGCACCGGTTGCTCGTCGACCCCGCGGGCCTGGCCTGGGACGCGCGCCGGCGGCCGTGGCGGGTCGACTGGGACGAGCTCGTCACGGTGGAGCTGCACGCCGGCTGGCGTCGCACCGGGGTGGGCAACGGCACGCTGTGGACGGTCCGGCTGCGGCTGGTGCCGCGCGACCCGGACCCGTTCGCCGGTCGGCATCCGGAGCTCGCCGCGCTGCGCGGCCGACTGCGGGTCGGACCGGACGCGTTCGCGGTGCCGCTGGGCCCCACCCCCGAGCTCGTCGAGCCGGTCCACCAGGCACTGCGCTCCTTCGGGGGCAGCAGCTACGGCGGGATGGTGACCGTCCCGGGGCTGCGCGCGCCGTGACCGGTGTGCGGCCGCAATCGCGTCAGGTGGCGACGCCGTAGACGACGATGTTGTCCAGGTAGTTGCCGGTCGCCGCGTCGAACGGACCGCCGCAGGTGACGAGCGCGATGCGCCCCGCGATCTTCTGGTCGAAGATCTGCCGGTACGGCAGCGCCGTCTTGTGATACGTCCGGACGGCGGTGACGCGGAAGCGCACCTTGGTCTTGCGCGCGTTGTACTTGCCGTAGACGTCGACCACGTCGTCCTTGTGGAGCTTGCCGATCGAGGCGAACGTGCCGGTCACGCCCGCGTAGTTGATGTGGCTCGACAGCACGGCGGTGCCCTTGCGGGCGCCGGGCTTGGCCCCGGGGCTCCACCAGCCCACGATCTTGGGGTTCTTGGGGATCTCGAGCTCGCCGTCCGGGCTGGTGGCCACCTCGACGATGCGCGCGGTGGCCTTGAGCCGCGGGATGTCGATGCGGGTCGGCGCGAGGGCCGCGCGGTAGGTGCCCGTCACCGACGGGACCGGCGCGGTGTCCGGCGCCGCGGCCGCCACCCGGTCGTCGCGGCCGTAGTAGGGCGAGGTGTTCCAGGCGATGCCGGCGATCGCGACGATCAGCACGGCTCCGATCACGCAGGCGAGCGGCACCACGCCGACGCGTCGCAGCACTGCCGACGAACTGTGCTTCATCGCACTCGACTCCCGTCCCCGGGGGGGTACGGCCGGGGTGAGGTCAGGGTAGACGAGAGTGCCGGATTTGGCGGGTCGAAGTCGCGCCGGTAACCTTCGGTCTCGACGTGCGACCTCGCACGTCCCGGCCATGCCCCGGGGTACACGCCAGCGCGAGTCGTTCGGCGGTGACCGTGGGGGCGCACACCGCGTGAAGACCGACCGAAAGAGTTGCTGCATGCCGTCCAAAGGCACGTACTCCCCGAAGCCGGGTGAGATCGAGCGTCGCTGGCACGTGATCGACGCGAACGACGTCGTCCTCGGCCGCCTGGCCACCCAGGCCGCCACCCTCCTGCGCGGCAAGCACAAGCCGCAGTACGCCCCGCACATCGACACCGGCGACTTCGTCATCGTCGTCAACGCCGACAAGGTCGCCGTCTCGCCCAGCAAGCTCGGCGAGCTGCGCTACCGCCACTCCGGCTACCCGGGCGGCCTGAAGCAGGTCACCGTCGGTGATCTGCTCGAGCGTCGTCCCGAGCGCCTCGTCGAGCTCGCCGTGCGCGGCATGCTCCCCAAGAACTCCCTCGGCCGGGCCCAGCTGAAGAAGCTCAAGGTCTACGCCGGCCCCGACCACCCGCACGCGGCCCAGAAGCCGCAGCCGTTCGAGATCAAGCAGGTGTCGCAGTGACCTCTCCCGCTCCCGTCGTCGGTCGCCGCAAGGAGGCGATCGTCCGCGTCCGCATCGTCCCCGGCAGCGGCGAGTTCAAGCTCAACGGCCGCAGCCTCGAGAACTACTTCCCGAACAAGGTGCACCAGCAGCTCATCAAGGAGCCGTTCGTCACCCTGGAGAAGGACGGCCAGTTCGACGTCATCGCCACGCTGTCCGGCGGCGGGGTCACCGGGCAGGCCGGCGCGCTGCGGCTCGCCATCGCCCGCGCGCTCATCAACGCCGAGCCCGACGACCGGCCGGCGCTGAAGAAGGCCGGCTTCCTCACCCGCGACCCCCGGGTCAAGGAGCGCAAGAAGTACGGCCTGAAGAAGGCCCGCAAGGCTCCGCAGTACAGCAAGCGGTAACCCGTTCGTGGGCTCGCTGTTCGGCACCGACGGCGTACGCGGCCTCGCCAACGGTGACCTCACCCCGGAACTCGCACTGGCGGTGGCCGCGGCCGCAGTGCGCGTCCTCGTCGCCCACGACGCGTCCCACCGCCCGGTTGCGGTGGTGGGACGCGACCCGCGGGCGAGTGGCGAGATGCTGGAGGCGGCCGTCGTCGCCGGGTTGACCTCGGCCGGTGCCGACGTGCTGCTCGTCGGCGTCGCGCCGACCCCGGCCGTCGCGTTCCTGACCGGCTCCTACGGCGCCGACCTCGGCGTCGTGCTCTCGGCGTCACACAACCCGATGCCCGACAACGGCGTGAAGCTGTTCGCCGCGGGCGGCCACAAGCTGCCCGACGACATCGAGGCCGAGATCGAGGCCGCCGTCGCGGCCGGTGCGCCGTTCCGGCCGACCGGCGCGCGGGTGGGCCGGGTCCGGGTGGCCGACGACGTGGTGGAGCGTTACGGCGCGCACCTGCTCGGCGCCCAGCCGACCCGGCTCGACGGCCTGCACGTCGTCGTCGACTGCGCCCACGGCGCGGCCTCGCACGTGGCGCCGGAGATCTACCGCGGCGCGGGCGCGCAGGTGACCCCGATCGCGGCCCGGCCCGACGGCCTGAACATCAACGACGGGGTGGGCTCGACACACCTCGACGGCCTCGTCACCGCGGTGCGCGAGACCGGGGCGCACCTCGGCATCGCGCACGACGGCGACGCCGACCGCTGCCTGGCGGTCGACGCCACCGGCGCGGTGGTCGACGGCGACCAGCTGCTGGCCGTCTGCGCCCTGGCGCTGCGCGACCGCGGCTCCTTGCGCGACGACACCGTGGTGGCCACGGTCATGAGCAACCTCGGGTTCCACCACGCCATGCGCGGTGCCGGGATCGAGGTGATCACCACCGCCGTCGGCGACCGTTACGTCCTCGAGGCGTTGCGCGCCAAGGAGCTCAGCCTCGGCGGCGAGCAGAGCGGTCACCTGGTCTTCAGCGACGCCGCGACGACCGGCGACGGGCTGCTCACCGCGCTGCACGTGATGGCCCGGATGGTGTCGACCGGCACGCCGCTGGCCGAGCTGGCCGCCGTCGTGCAGCGGCTGCCGCAGACCCTCGTCAACGTGCGCGTGGGCGACCGCGCGGCGGTGGCCGACTCGCGCGAGGTCGCGGCGGCGGTCGCGGCGGCGGAGTCCGAGCTGGGCGACGCCGGCCGGGTCCTGCTGCGACCGTCCGGGACCGAGCCGCTGGTCCGGGTCATGGTCGAGGCCGCCACCCAGGACTACGCCGACGAGGTCGCGCGGCGGCTCGCGGGCGTCGTCGGCGCCGTCTGAGCCCTCCCGGTCGGTGATCGAGAGGACGTAGCGGCCGCCATGGCGACCACTACGTCCTCTTGATCACGAGTGGGGGTGTCGGGCGAGCTACTTCGCGGCGGCGGCCTTCTTCGCCGCGGCCGACAGCGTGTCGACGAGGCCGGGCAGCGCGCCGGGCAGCGACACCGCCGTCGGCGGCGACACCGCCGCCACCTTCTCGGTCCCGACGATCGCGGCGACCGCGCCGGTCTTCACCGCGGGGATGCCCTTGGCGTACGGCTTGGCCAGGAAGGTCTTGAGCAGCGCCGGGGTGTCGGCGTAGGTCACGAGGATGTCGCTGTCGATCTGGTCGACCAACTCATGACTCAGCGTGTAGTAGAACGACTCCTTGCCGTTGGCCAGCGCGTCGACGCTCGGCGCGCTGGACGGGCCCAGGTCGAGCATGAACCCGACGCGGGCGTCGGCCTTCTTGTAGACGTAGAACGTGCCGCCGACGTCCCACACCGCGGCGAGCGTCTTGCCCTTCAGCTCCGGGTGCGCGGCCGCCGCGGTCGAGATCTGCTTGTCGATGCCGGCCAGCACCTGCTTGCCCTGCTGCTCACGGCCCAGCGCCTTGGCGACCTGCGCGACGTTCGTCGTCCAGGGCGTGGTGTACGGCTTGCCGGTGTAGGCGACGGTCGGGGCGATGTCGCTGAGCTTCTTGTACTGCTCGGCGGTGATGCCCGTGGACGTGGCGAGGATGAGGTCCGGCGACGCCTTGAGGATCGCGTCGTAGGCGGGCTCCGCGGTGGCCTTGGGCAGGACGGTCGGCGTCTTGACGCCCATCGACTTGATCTTCTGCTCGGTCCACGGCGGGATGCCGTCGGCGCCGGAGCCGTAGACCTGGTACTCCATCGCGGCCGGCACGACGCCGACGGCCAGCGCGGCGTCGGCGACGCCCCAGCCGAGAGTGACGACGCGCTTGGGCGCCTCGTCGACGGTGGTCGTGCCCAGGGCGTGCTTCATCGTCACCGGGAACGCGTCGGTGGCGCCCGCGGTCGTCGCGGCGCCCGAGGAGCCGGCCGGCTCGTCGTCGGTCTCGGAGGTGGAGCAGCCGGCCAGCGCCAGGGCGGCGGCGGTGAGCGCGACGAGGGAGGCGCGCAGGAGGGGGCGGCGGGTCATGATCGTCCTCTCGACTTAGGTTTGCCTAACCTAGCGAAGAGGTGTCGGCGCGGTGCAGCCGGCCCATGGGCACGACCATCGGCGAGCCGCTCACCGGGTCGGCCACGACGAGGCTCTCCAGCGCGAACGTGTCGCGGATGGCCGCCGCGGTGATCACCTCGGCCGGTGCGCCGCCGCCGGTCACGCGGCCCTCGCACATGAGGACGACGTGGTGGGCGTAACGCGCGGCGAGGTTCAGGTCGTGCAGCACCATGACGATCGTGGTGCCGTGATCGCGGTTGAGGTCGGCGAGCAGGTCCAGGACCTCGATCTGGTGGGTGACGTCGAGGAACGTCGTCGGCTCGTCGAGCAGCAGGATGTCGGTCTGCTGGGCGAGCGCCATGGCGATCCACACCCGCTGCCGCTGGCCGCCCGAGAGCGCGTCGACCGCACGGTCCCGGACGTCCAGGGTGGACGTCGCCCGGAGCGCCGTCGCGACGATCTCGTCGTCGGAGCCCGACCACGGCGAGAACCATCGCTGGTGCGGATGGCGACCGCGCCCGACCAGCTCGGCGACGGTGATGCCGTCCGGGGCCACCGGGTGCTGCGGCAGCAGGCCCAGCGTCGTCGCGACGTCGCGCGTGCGCAGCGAGTGGATGTCGCTGCCGTCGAGCACCACCTGGCCCGAGGTGGGGCGCAGCAGCCGGCCGAGCCCCCGCAGCAGCGTCGACTTGCCGCAGCCGTTCGGCCCGACGATCGCGGTCACCCGACCGGGCGGGACGGTGAGATCGAGGTCGGTGACGACCGTCCGCCCCTCGTAGCCGAGGTGCAGGCCCGCGGCGCGCAGCTCGTGCTCGGCAGGGCGGGCGTCGGTCGAGACGGTCACGACTGGCCTCCGGTGGTTCGGGAACGGGTGGCGAGCAGCCAGAGCAGGTAGGGCGCGCCGATGGCGCCGGTGAGCACACCGGCCGGCAGCCGGGTGCCGCCGGGGATGAGGTGCTGGCCGGCGAGGTCGGCGACCAGCACGAGCAGTGCGCCCACGAGCGCCGCGGGCACCAGGGCCGACGAGCCGTCACGCAGCAGCCGCCGGGCGATCGGCGCGGACATGAAGGCCACGAAGGCGAGGGGGCCCGCACCCGCCACGCCGACCGCGGCGAACATGACCGCGAGCGCGAGCAGCGCGAGGCGGCGCCGGTCGGCCGGCACGCCCAGCCCGGTGGCGGTGTCGTCGCCGAGCTGCAGCACCCGCAGGCTCGGCGCGGCGCCGGCGGCGAGCAGCAGCAGCGCGCCCAGGCTGACGGCCGCGATGGCGTTGCCGGTCCAGGTGGCGTCGCCGACGCCGCCGACGAGCGCGACGAGCGCGACCTGGGCCTGCTGCACCTCGGCCCGGGTGAGGACGTAGCCGAGCGCCGCCGTCACCATGAACGCGACGCCGATGCCGACGAGGACGAAGCGGTTGCCGGCCACCGTGCCGTCCCAGGCGAGCCCGTAGATCACCAGCGCGACGAGGACGGCCCCGCCGAAGGCGAGCCCTGACAGCGCGACACCCGACCAGCCGAGCACCAGGCTGCCCAGCACCGTCGCGACGCTGGCGCCGCCGCTGATGCCGAGGATGTCCGGGCTGGCGAGCGCGTTGTGCAGCAGGGCCTGGAACAGGGCGCCGGACAGCGCGAGCGCGGCACCGGCGAGCATCGCCAGCACGACGCGGGGCAGCCGCAGCTGCAGCACGAGGACGTCGGTGAAGCGGGTGCCGTGGCCGAGGATCGTCCGGACGATGTCGGGCGCGGACACGGTGAGGTCGCCGACGCTCACCGCGATGGTCGCCACCGTGAGCACGGCGACGACCAGCACCGTCACGACGAGCGCGTAGCGGCGCCGGCGTCGCAGTCGCGGCGCCCGTATCAGCGCGGCCGCGGCCCGGGTGGCGGCCGCGTCGCCGGTCCGGTCGGGGGCCTGCTTGGACAGTCGGACCGCGGTCATCGCACCGGCACCTGGCCACGACGGACCAGCCCGATCATCACCGGCGCGCCGAGGAAGGCCACGACGATGCCCGCCTCGAGCTCGCCGGGGCGGGCCACCAGCCGGCCGAGGACGTCGGCGCCGAGCAGCAGGGCCGGCCCGAGCGTGGCTGCGAGCGGCAGCACCCAGCGGTAGTCGCCGCCGGCGAGACGCCGGGCGATGTGGGCGACGGTGAGCCCGACGAACGCGATCGGTCCGGCGAGGGCGGTCGCCGACCCGCAGAGCAGGACGATGGCCGTGCCCATCACCAGCTTCGCGCGGCGCAGGTCCTGGCCGAGGCCGACCGCGGCGTCCTCGCCGAGCGCGAGCGCGTTCATCGTCCGACCGCTGCCGAGGGCCAGGGCAGCGCCGACGAGCAGGAACGGCAGCACCGTCAGCAGGCTGCCGGTGTCGGGGTTGGCGAGCGAGCCCACCGACCAGAACCGGTACTGGTCGAGGGTGGTGCGGCTGGTCAGCAGGACGAGGGTGACCAGCGAGGTGCCGGCGGCCGTCACGGCGGCGCCGGCCAGCGCGAGCCGGAACGGGGTGGCGCCCCCGGTCGCGCGCGACGCGATCGCGTAGACCACGACGGTGGCGACCGCGGCCCCGGCGAAGGCGAACCACACGAAGCCGACGGGCGAGCTGATGCCGAGCCAGGTGATCGCGGTGACGACGAGCAGGGAGGCGCCGGCGTTGACGCCCAGGAGGCCCGGGTCGGCGAGGGGGTTGCGGGTGACGCCCTGCATGACCGTCCCGGCGAGGCCGAGCGCGGCCCCGGCGGCCAGGGCGGTGAGGGTCCGTGGCACCCGCAGCCCGCGGATCGTTTCCGCGAACGGGGCGCTCGGGTCGGTCAGGGCGGTGAACACGGCGCCGGGGGAGATGGCGCGCGTGCCGAGCGCCAGGCTGAGCACGCACATCACCACGACCGCGGCGAGGCAGGCCCCGAGCGCGGCGGCCCGGGCGCGCGGTCGGTGACGAGGGTGAGCGGTCGCCGAGTCGGCGACCACGGGACGCCGCGAACGACCACTCGGCGTGGGGGTGGTCGACGGAGCGGACGGGGGCACGCCGGTCAGTTCTGCTCGGCGCGGCCGTGGCGCCAGTAGCCCATGAACGCGACGCGTCTGCGATCGACTCCTGCGTCGGTGACCAGCAGTCGCCGCAGCTTCTTGATCACCGCGGCCTCGCCGGCGAGCCAGGCGTGGAACTCGCCGTCGTCGGCGGCGTCGGGGGAGTCCCAGAGCAGCTCCACGTCCACGTCGACGTCGTCGAGCTGTTGCGCGACGGCGGCGGCGGCGCCGCGCACGACGGCGGGGTTGTCGGCGATCCACGCTGACACCGCGTCCTGCAGCCGGGCGCCGCGCTCCGCGTCGCCGCGGGCCAGCCAGCGCACGTCCGCCCGGGCGAGGGTCGGCAGCTCCTGCGCGTCCCCGGCGTCGGGGACCTCGACGAGGACGGTGACGCGATGTCGCTCGTCGAGCGAGGCGAGGATCCCGGCGATGCCGGGAACGGCGGTCTCGTCGCCGGCGAGCAGGAAGCAGGTGGCCGCGCCCGGGCGCCAGTCGATGCCGCTGGCCGAGTGCAGGCTGCGGACGTCCGGGCCGACGATGACGAGCTCGCTGCCGGCGTCCGCGCCGGCGAGCCACCGCGCGGCCGGACCGTCGACGTGGCCGGTCGGCCCGTGGTGGGGGTGGATCACGAAGTCGACGTCGAGCTCGTGCGCCTCGGGACGCAGCGCCCGCACCGTGTACGTCCGCAACGGATTGCGACGCTCGTCGGGCAGCGCCAGCCAGCGCGAGTACCAGTCGCCGTCGGCGCCGAGGTCGGCCACCGGGGAGTCCGGCAGCGGCAGCAGCAGCTTGATCCGTTGGTCCAGCCCGTCGCGGCCGAAGAGGTCGAGATCCGCCCCGGTGAACGTCACCCGCCGGAAGTGCGGGCTCAGGTGCCGGATCCGGCTGACCCGTACGTGGAACGGGCGGTAGGGCGGCCGATCGTCACGTTCGAGCTGGGGCGCTGCCGCTGAAGTTAGCATTGCCTAACTTTGTCATATCAGGACGCCGCGAAGCGAATGGTTCCGGTCTCGTCGGGCTGTGAATGCAGCCTGCCGCGCTCGACGAGGACGAGCAGGTGGGCCATCGTCTCCTGGACGGCCAGGATGCGATTGACGACGTCGAGGTCGTCGAAGTGCCGGTTGCGACGCGTCCACCCGAGCCGCCGCGCCGCCTCGTAGCCGGTGTCCGCGCCGTGGTCGACCGCGGCGACGGTCTCGTCCAGGCGGCGCTCGTGGTGGGCGAGCAGCTCGTCGATCCGGGCGTGCACGGAGTCCGTCGCGGGACCGTGCGCGGGCAGCAGGCGGGCATCGGGGAGCGCGCGGACGAGCTCCAGCGAGGACAGGTAGTCGCGCAGCGGGGACGGTGGGCGGTCGAGCTCCACCCCGATCGAGGGCGTGATGTGCGGCAGCACGTGGTCGCCCGCGAACAGGCTCGCCGCGGCCGCGTCGTGGAAGACGAGGTGGCCGCGGGTGTGGCCCGGCGTCGCGATGGCCCGCAGCGTCCGCGTGCGCAGCGGGATCTCGACGCCGTCGGAGAGCCAGCGGTCGGGGTCCTCCCAGTTGGTCTGGTCGAAGCCGCCGTGCCGGTCGGCGAGGGTCGCCGCCAGCTCCGTCGCACCGGCCTCGCGGAGGCGCGCGATGTCGGGGTGGTCGGTGACGGTGCGGATGAGCTCGAGGCAGGACCGCTCGCCCTCGCCGAGGCTCACCCTGCTGCCGTGCAGCCGGCGCACCGCGACCGCCTGCGTGTAGTGGTCGCGGTGGACGTGGGTGCACAGGAACTCGCGCACCTGGTCGAGGCCGTAGCCGAGCGTCGCCAGGCCGCGCGTCAGCTCCCGCTCGGACTCGGCCAGGGCCCAGCCGCCGTCCACGAGCACGACCTCGTCCCCATCGGCGATGGCGTAGACGTTGACGGCCTTGAGCCCGTCGTTGGGCAGCGGCAGCGGGATGCGGTGCACCCCGGTGCCGACCTCGACGGCGCCGGGCCGCTCCCACTCGTGGCGGTCGGCCGTGAGGTCGGTCTCCATCCGGTGCACCGTATGCGACCGCGTCCCCGGCGCTGCGGGGAGCACCGGCTCGGACGTCTTAGAGGCCAGTGAGTCGGGACGGCGACGACCTCACCGCGCTTGGGATGCTGGCGCCATCATGACTTCCACCCGTTCTCTGCCAGCGCAGTCGGAGGACCCCACGGCCGCCACGAAGACCAAGCGGTTCGGCCTGTCCTGGACGCAGATCGCCGCCGCCGGCTTCGCGTCCATCACCGCGACCGTGATCCTGTCCTTCTTCTCCATCAGCGGCACCCTCATCGGCGCCGCCGTCTTCAGCATGGCCAGCGCCGTCGGCAACGCCGTCTACGGCCAGTCCCTGCGCTCCACCCAGGACAAGGTGCTCGACGTCCTGCCCGTGGGCAAGGCCGACCCGGCCTCGCCCACCGTCGTGCTCCCGGCCGTCGGTGACGCCGACGGTGACGCCGTCGGTGACGCCGAGCCGACGCTGCCCGCCGCGGCGCCGTCGGCGCCGGCGGTCCTCTCGCGTCGGGCGTGGAAGCGCGTGATCGTCCTCGCGGTGCTGCTGTTCGCCTTCGTCATGGCCGTCGTGACGACCGTCGAGCTGATCGCGGGGCGGCCGCTCACCGACGTCCTGCGCGGCGAGAACGGGTCGGGCACCTCCCTGGGCGGCGGCGGCCGGGCCCCGGCGCCGACCGTGACGGTGACCGTCACGCCCAGCGTCGTCGTCACCACGCCGACGGTCACGCAGACGGCGCCGACGCCGGCGGCGACCACCACCGTCCCGGGGTCGGCGACGGCCACCGTGACGAGCACGCCGACCACGACCGCGCCCGCGACCTCCTCGTCGCCGACCACCTCGCGCACCGCGACGAGCGGCACGCCGAGCTCGTCGTCGACCACGCCGCGCTGAGCGCCGGGCTAGTCTCCTAGACCATGTGCGGCATCGTCGGCTACGTGGGTCCACGCCCGGCCCTCGACGTCGTGGTCGAGGGATTGCGGCGCCTGGAGTACCGCGGCTACGACTCGTCCGGCGTCGCGCTCATCGGCCCCGACGGGCTGCAGGTGGCCAAGAAGGCCGGCCGTATCGAGAACCTGGACAAGGCGCTCGCCGACCGCCCGCTGAGCGGCGGCACCGGCATGGGGCACACCCGCTGGGCGACGCACGGCCGTCCCAACGACCGCAATGCGCACCCGCACACCGACGCCACCGGCCGGGTGGCGGTCGTCCACAACGGGATCATCGAGAACTACTCCCAGCTGCGCGCCGAGCTCGAGGGCGACGGGATCGAGCTGGTCAGCGACACCGACACCGAGACCGTCGCGCATCTCGTCGCCGGCCAGTTGGCCGGGGGCGCCGCCTCGCTCGCCGACGCGCTGCGCGCGGTGTGTCGACGCCTGCACGGCGCGTTCACGCTCGTGGTGGTCGACGCCGAGCAGCCCGACGTCGTCGTCGCCGCGCGCCGCAACTCCCCGCTCGTCGTGGGGGTCGGCGACGGCGAGACCTTTCTCGGCAGCGACGTCGCCGCCTTCATCGAGTACACCCGTGACGCCGTCGAGCTGGCGCAGAACCAGGTCGTCGAGATCCGCCGCGACGGCTACACGATCACCGACTTCGCCGGCGACCCGGCCGAGGGCAAGCCGTTCCGGATCTCGTGGGACCTCACCGCCGCCGAGAAGGGCGGCTACGACCACTTCATGCTCAAGGAGATGGACGAGCAGCCGCAGGCGGTCCGCGACACGCTGCTCGGCCACCTCGTCGACGGCCAGATCGTGCTCGACGAGCAGCGTCTCGACCAGCAGGAGCTGCGCGACATCGACAAGGTGTTCATCGTCGCCTGCGGCACCGCCTATCACTCCGGCCTGATCGGCAAGCAGGTCATCGAGCACTGGACACGGGTGCCGGTGGAGGTCGAGATGGCCTCGGAGTTCCGCTACCGCGACCCGGTGCTCGACCGGCAGACCCTCGTCGTGCCGATCAGCCAGTCCGGCGAGACCGCCGACACGCTCGAGGCCGTCCGGCACGCGGTGGAGCAGCGGGCCAAGGTGCTCGCGATCTGCAACACCAACGGCGCGCAGATCCCGCGGGAGTCCGACGCGGTGCTCTACACGCACGCCGGCCCGGAGATCGGGGTCGCGGCCACCAAGACCTTCCTCGCGCAGGTGGCGGCGGTGGAGCTCGTCGGGCTGGCCCTCGCACAGGCTCGGGGCACCAAGTACGGCGACGAGGTCGTCCGCGAGTACGACGCCCTCTGCTCCATGCCCGACGCGATCGCCGCGACGCTGCAGGCGATGCAGCCGGTGCGCGACCTCGCCCGCGAGATCGCCCACGAGAAGGCGGTGCTGTTCCTGGGGCGGCACATGGGCTACCCGGTCGCGCTCGAGGGTGCGCTGAAGCTCAAGGAGCTCGCCTACATGCACGCCGAGGGGTTCCCGGCCGGGGAGCTCAAGCACGGTCCGATCGCGCTGATCGAGGACGACCTGCCCGTCGTCGTCGTCATGCCGTCGCCGACGGGCCGGCCCACGCTGCACCAGAAGATGCTGTCCAACGTCGCCGAGATCACGGCCCGCGGCGCCCGCACGATCGTCATCGGCGAGCCCGACGACGCCGGGGCGCGCGAGCTCGCCGCCCACTTCGTCGAGGTGCCCCCGGTGCCGACCCTGCTCTCGCCGTTCGTGCAGACCGTCCCGCTGCAGGTGCTCGCGGCCGAGATCGCCGCCGCCCGCGGCTACGACATCGACAAGCCCCGCAACCTCGCGAAGTCGGTCACGGTCGAGTAGCGGCCCGCTCCATCACATCGCGGACGTCCTCGGTGGCGAGGAAGAACTGCGGGGCGAGGATCTCCCATCCTCGCTCCTTGCATTCGCGGCTGAACGCCGCATGGTCGGCGTCGATGGAGCCACTGGTCTCGTCCAGCACACCGCCGCCGGCGCCGTAGACACTGAGGTGGTACAGCCACTCCGTGCCGTCGGGGTCGGTCGAACGGAAGATCGACTCGAACGCGACCCGCTCGCGGGGCAGGGTCGCGACGCACTCGTCGTAGCGGTCGTTGAGCATCCGCATCCATTCGTCGGTGCGACCGGCCTTGCCGGGCTGCAGGCGGGCACGCAGCAGTTCGAGCCGGACGCCGGGCGGGACCGACGGCGGCATCGTCACGGCGTCCAGCCGGGCCTGGAACGCGGCCGCGGGATCGGCGGCTGAATCGGCGGCTGAGTCGGCGGCTGAGTCGGTCATGCGCTGCAGCGTAGGTCCGAAATGCGGCCCGTCCCGTTAGAGTCGCGGGTGTGACGAGCGCCTCGGTCAAGTCGGTGGACCTGCTCATCGTCGGGGCAGGGCCGGTGGGGCTGTTCGGCGCCTACTACGCGGGCGTGCGCACCCTCTCGACCGCCGTGCTGGACTCCCTCGAGGAGCCCGGCGGCCAGATCACCGCGATGTATCCCGAGAAGGCGATCTTCGACGTCGCCGGCTTCCCGGCGATCCGGGGACGCGAACTCGTCGACCAGTTGCTGGCCCAGGCGGCGCCGTTCGCGCCGCACTACCTGCTCGGGCACCAGGCCGTCGGGCTGGAGCGCGGCGCGGGCGACGGGGCCGGCGCCTTCGCCGTCACCACGGCCACCGGTCACCGCATCGAGTGCCGCGCGATCGTCGTCACCGGCGGCATCGGCACGTTCACGCCGCGTCCGCTGCCGGTCGGCGGCGAGTACCTGGGACGCGGCCTGGTGCACTTCGTCCCCGAGCCCGAGGCGTATCGCGGTCGCGACATCGTCGTCGTGGGCGGTGGTGACTCCGCGCTCGACTGGGCGCTGATGCTCGAGCCGATCGGCCGGTCGGTGACCGTCGTCCACCGGCGGGCGGAGTTCCGCGCCCACCAGCACTCGGTCGAGTTGATGCGCACGTCGTCGGTGCGCGTCATCACCGACGCGCAGGTGACGGCCGTCCACGGCGATCCGGACGTCGACGGTGTCGAGGTGACGGTGAACGGCGGGGCCGAGGTGGTACCGGTGGCCTGCGACCGCCTCATCGCGGCGCTCGGCTTCACCGCCAACCTGGGACCGCTGATGGAGTGGGGCATCGACATCCGCAAGCGGCAGATCATGGTCGCGACGACGGGGCAGACGTCGGTGCCGGGCATCTACGCCGCCGGCGACATCGTCGACTACGAGGGCAAGGTCAAGCTCATCGCGACCGGCTTCGGCGAGGTCGCGACCGCCATCAACAACGCCTACGCCTTCCTGAACCCCGGCAAGTCGGCGTTCCCCGGTCACCTGTCGGACTACGCGCCCGCGCCGACCGAGCCGGTCGGGTCCTCGCCGGCCGCGCGGTGACCCGCCGGACCGGAGCGTCGCGATGATCGTCGGGGTGGGCATCGACGTCGTGCCCGTCGAGCGGTTCGCGCGGGCCCTGGCCCGCACGCCCGGGCTGGCCGCGCGGCTGTTCACCGCGGGCGAGCAGGTGACGTCCTCGGGCACCCCGCGCGGCGCCGAGTCGCTGGCGGCCCGCTTCGCGGCCAAGGAGGCGCTGGCCAAGGCGCTCGGCGCCGGCGGCGGCATGCGGTGGACCGACGCCGAGATCCTCGTCGACGACCGGGGCCGGCCGTCGGTGTCGGTGCGCGGCACGGTGGCCGCACGGGCCGACTCGCTGGGTGTCGCGCGCTGGCACGTCTCGCTCTCGCACGACGGCGGCATCGCCTCCGCGACCGTGATCGCCGAGACGGGCTGACCCTGCCTCCCGTCCCCTGCCTCCCACCCCTGCCTCCCGCCCCCACCGACTGGCGACTTCCCCCGTCGACTGGCGACCTATAGCGCGACTGGCGAGCTATAGATCGCCAGTCGGCCGATAAGTCGCCAGTCGGCGGGACAAGTCGCCAGTCGATGGGCGGGGTGGGATGGGTAGGACGACCGGCGTGCGAGGTGTCCACGGCGTCGACGAGATCCGGACGGCCGAGAACGAGCTGATGGCCCGGTTGCCCGAGGGGGCGCTGATGGCCCGGGCGGCGACCGGACTGGCCGTCGAGTGCGCTCGCCTCCTGGGGCCGGTCTACGGCGCGCGGGTCGTGCTGCTCGTCGGCGCCGGCAACAACGGCGGCGACGCGCTGTACGCCGGTGCCTGGCTCGCCCGGCGCGGGGTGCGGGCGACGGCCCTGCTGCTCGCGCCGGACAAGGCGCACCCGGGCGGCCTCGCCGCGTTCCGGGCCGCGGGCGGACGGACGGCCGATCCGACACCGGCGGCGCTCGCCGGCGCCGACCTCGTACTCGACGGGATCGTCGGCATCGGCGGCACGGGGGGTCTGCGCGACGAGGCGGTCCCGCTGGCGCAGGCCGCCCGCGACGCGCTGACCGTCGCCGTCGACGTGCCCTCCGGGGTGGACGCCGACACCGGCGCGGTCGAGGGCGAGACGGTGCACGCCGACGTCACCGTCACCTTCGGCGCGCTCAAGCCCGGCCTCGTCGTCGGCACCGGCGCCGAGCGGGCGGGGGAGCTGCGGCTGGTCGACATCGGCCTGGCGGCCACGCTGCCCGCAGCCTCGACCCACGTGTTCGAGGCCGCCGACGTCGCGGCGCTGCTCCCGACACCGGGCGCGGCCGACAACAAGTACACGCGCGGGGTGCTGGGCGTCGCCGCGGGCTCGTCGGCGTACCCCGGCGCCGGCGTGCTGTGCACCGGGTCGGCGATCAACGGCGGCGCCGGCATGATCCGCTACGTGGGGACGGCGGCGGACGCCATCCGCGCGCAGTACCCCGAGGTCGTGGTGCAGGAGGGCGCGGCGCCGGATGACCTGCACGTGCAGGCGTGGGTGGCCGGCCCCGGGATGGGCACCGACGACGCCGCGCACGACCTGCTCGCGGCCGTCCTCGCGACCGGTGAGCCGGCCGTCGTCGATGCCGACGGCATCACGCTCGTCGGGTCGTCGCCCGGGCTCGTCCGCGACCGGGACGCCCCGACGGTGCTCACCCCGCACGACGGCGAGTTCGCGCGGATCGCCGACGGCCCGTCGGGCGACCGGCTGGCCTCGGTACGCGCCGCTGCCCGCGACCTCGACGCCGTCGTCCTGCTCAAGGGCAACGCGACGGTGATCGCCGCGCCCGACGGACGGGCCTGGGTCAACCGCACCGGCACCCCGTGGCTCGGCACCGCCGGCAGCGGCGACGTGCTGAGCGGCCTGATCGGGTCGTTGCTCGCAGCCGGCCTCGAGGCCCCGCTGGCGGCGGCGGTCGGCGCCTACGTCCACGGTGTCGCCGGCCAGCTCGCCGCCCAGGGCGGCCCGCCGTCCTCGCTCGACGTCCTGCACGCCGTCCGCCCGGCGCTGCGCGAGATCGGCCGCGGCTGAGGGTCGACGCCCCGTCGTCCACAGCCCCCCGCGGGACTCTCCGGAACTCGCCACACTGGCGCGGTGCCGCGCATACTCGAGGCGACCGGAGCTGCGACCCGGAGGTGCTGCCCGTGCAACCGACCATCCCGACCCGGCGAGACGAATGGACGTTCGAGGACGTCGACGCGCTCGACGTCCCCGACTGGTGGCGCTACGAGATCGTCGACGGGACGCTCGTCGTGAGCCCGTCCACCGGCGGCGACCACGAGCTTGCGAGCGCCGAGATCCGGATCGCGCTGCAGCGTGACATGCCGGCGGACATTGCGGTGGTCGGCCCCATGGGCGTGCGGATCGGCCGCTCCTACCTCGTCCCCGACCTCGTCGTGGCGCACCGTTCCCGGCTCCGGGGGGCGAGGACGCTCGACCCGCACGACGTCCTGCTCGCCGCCGAGATCGTGTCGCCGGGCTCGGTGACGATGGATCGCGTCCTCAAGCCGGCGAAGTACGCCGCGGCCGGGGTCGCGCACTACTGGCGGATCGAGACCGATCCGGTGGGCCTCACCGTCGGCCGGCTGGCCGGCGACGTGTACGTCGAGGCCGGCACGTGGCAGGCGGGCGAGGTCGCCGAGCTGTCCGAACCGTTCCCGGTGACCGTCGACCTCGGGCGGCTACTCGGCGAGTAACGCCGGTGCCGCCGAGCGCAGCAGCAGCCGGTCGCAGACGCCGACGACGACGAGGCCGCCGAGCGCGCACAGCCCCAGCGTGAGCGGCGAGGTGTGCGGGCCGAGCGGCAGCAGCGCGAGCAGCGCCGCCGCGACGCCGAGTCGCGGCCACGAGGCCACCCGCCACACGACGGCCTTGAACAGCGCGTGCCCGACGAGGAACAGCGCCGTGCTGCCGAGGATTAACCACGCCGTGGTCATGCCGGCGTGCCCGCTCGTCGGGTGGTGCAGCAGTTGCTCGTCGGCGGCGGCGGACACGACGATGCCGGCCACGACCAGCGGGTGCACCCAGTGGAAGGCCGAACGGGCCATCCGCCCCGGGTCGTCGGAGTTCTCGATGCGCTCGGTGCTGTCGTCGGCCGCACGGTCGAAGTACACCCACCAGAACCCGACGCTGCCGGCGAACGCGGCGGCGAAGGCGACGACCTCGGCGGTGGTCGGTTCGGCGAGGGCAGCGAACGTCGAGCCGGTGACGACGACCGACTCGCCCAACGCGATGAGGACGAAAGCCTGCACCCGTTCGGCGAAGTGACCGCCCTGGATCGTCCAGTCGTGGGTGTCGGACGCGCCGATGCCCGGGACGCGGAAGCCGACCGCGGCGCCCAGCACGTCGATCGCGATGGCCAGCAGCCACAGCGCCTCGCGACCGTGCCCCTCGGCCAGCGCGCCGAGGATCATCACCGCGCTGCTGGCCGTGCACCACACCGTGATGCGGACGAAGGTCGCCCGCAGCGCCTCGCCGCGCAGCAGCCAGACGAGCAACAGCGACCGGCCGATCTGCATCACCGCGTAGGTGACCGCGACGGTCGTGCCCCGGTCCTCGAAGGCGCCGGGCAGGGCCGTGGCGAGCACGAGGCTCCCGAGCATCAGCACGAGCAGCATCGCGCGCACCGGCAGCCGGGTCGGGTCGACGTAGGTGGTGGCCCAGGTCGTGTAGATCCAGATCTGCCACACGACCGCGAGCAGGATCGCGGTGCGGAAGACCCCCTCGCCGTCGAGGTGCTCGATGAGGGTGTGCGACAGCTGGGTGACGGCGAAGACGTAGACGAGGTCGAAGAAGAGCTCGACGGTCGTCACCCGGCCGGCGCCGGCGCCCTGCCGGAGTACCCGGGCCCGCTGCGGAACTGCCATCGGGACAGCATGCCAAGTCGGTGATACTGGTGGGGTGACCGTCGGCATCCCGCGCACCGAGGCCGTCGTCGACCTGGCCGCCGTCGCCGGCAACGTCGCCACGATGAAGGCCGGCACGACCGCCGAGGTGATGGCCGTCGTCAAGGCCGACGGGTACGGCCACGGGCTCGTCCCCAGCGCCCGGGCGGCGATCGCCGGCGGGGCCACCTGGCTGGGTACCGCGATCGTGGCCGAGGCGCTGGCCCTGCGGGCCGCGGGCGTCACGGTGCCGCTGCTGGCCTGGCTGTGGACGCCCGGGGAGGCCGACACCGTCGAACGCGCCGTCGCCGCGGACGTCGACCTGTCGGTGAGCAGCACGTGGCAGCTCGCCGCCGTCCGCGAGGCCGCGACGGCGACCGGCCGGACCGCCCGCGTCCATCTCAAGATCGACACCGGGCTGTCGCGCAACGGCGCGGCCGCGTCCGACTGGCCCGAGCTCGTCACCGCGGTCGCGAAGGCGCAGGCCGAGGGATCGGTCGAGGCGGTCGGCGTCTGGAGCCACTTCGCCTACGCCGACGAGCCGGGCCACCCCACCATCGCGCGGCAGCTCGACGTCTTCGCCGACGCGCTGGCCGCCGCGGCCCGGGCCGGTGTCGAGCCGCAGCTGCGCCACATCGCCAACTCGGCGGCGACGCTGACGCTGCCCGCGGCGCACTTCGACCTCGTCCGCCCGGGCATCGCGGTGTACGGGTTGCCGCCGGTCGCCGGCGACTTCGGCCTCGTCCCGGCGATGACGCTGCGCGCGGCGGCGGCGTCGGTGAAGCGCGTCGCCGCCGGCGAGGGCGTCTCCTACGGCCACGAGTACGTCACGCCCCGCGAGACGACGCTCGTGCTCGTCCCGCTCGGCTACGCCGACGGCGTCCCGCGGCACGCGTCGCGCGTGGGGCCGGTGTGGGTGAACGGCGAGCGCTTCCGCATCGCCGGCCGCGTCTGCATGGACCAGATCGTGGTGGACGTCGGCGAGCTCGCGGTCGCGCCGGGCGACGAGGTCGTGCTCTTCGGCCCCGGCGCCCGCGGCGAGCCGACCGCGCAGGACTGGGCCGATGCGATCGACACCATCCACTACGAGATCGTGACCCGGGTCGGCCCGCGGGTGACCCGGACGTACGTCGGCCCCCCGGGCGGAACGGCATGACGCTCGGCCCGATGCGCGGGCCGGGGCGCGCCGTCCGCGACGACCCGACGCGCAGCGTCGAGCTGCCCACCGCCGCCGACACGCACGAGCTGGGGCGGCGGCTGGCAGGGGTGCTGCGGCGCGGGGACCTCGTGATCCTCGACGGTCCGCTCGGCGCGGGCAAGACCGCGCTCGTCCAGGGCATCGGTGCCGGGCTGGACGTCACGGTGCCGGTGGTCTCGCCGACCTTCGTCATCGCGCGCGTGCACCCGCCCCGACAGCCCGACGGCATCACGCTCGTCCACGTGGACGCGTACCGGTTGGCCTCGTTGGCCGAGGTCGACGATCTCGACCTGGACGTCGACGCGGCCGCCGTCGTCACCGCGGTGGAGTGGGGCGCCGGGATGGCCGAGCAGCTCGCCGACTCCCACCTGTCGATCGCGCTGGCGCGTGCCGCGGACACCGAGACCCGTACGGCGACCCTCCGCCCGCACGGCGGCGACTGGGCCGCGCGCCTGGCCGGCGTGCTCCCGGCCTAGGCTCGATCCCCGTGTTCGTGCTCGCGATCGACACGTCGTCCCCCGCGGTGACGGCGGGCGTCGTGCTGGTCGCCGAGGGTGCCGACGGTGCGGACGCCGGCATCACGGTGCTGGCCGAGCGGGCGCCCCTCGCCGCGCGCGGCCACGGGGAGCTGCTGGCCCCGGCGCTCGCCGAGTGCCTCGGCGCCGCGGGCCTGGCGCCCGCCGATCTCGGTGCCGTCGTCGCCGGCGTCGGCCCGGGGCCGTACACCGGTCTACGGGTCGGGCTCGTCACCGCCGCGGCGTTCGCCGACGCCCTCGGCGTGCCGGCCTACGGCGTGTGCTCGCTGGACGCGATCGCCGCGCAGGCCCAGGACGAGTCGCGGCCGGCGGGGGATCTCGTCGTGCTCACCGACGCGCGGCGCAAGGAGGTCTACTGGGCGCGCTACGACGGACGGGAGCGGACCGCAGGCCCCGACGTCGCCCGCCCCGCCAACGTCCCGCTCGCCGGTGTCGCCGCCGGCGCCGGGGCCGCCGCCGACCTCTACGCCGACGCGTGGCCGGCGCTCCACCGGGTGCCGCACCGCTACCCGACCCCGGCCGTGCTGGTCGGGCTGGCCCGCGACCGGATCGTCGCCGGCGCGCCGGGCGAGATCCTCGAACCGCTCTACCTGCGCCGTCCCGACGCGGTGGTGCCGGGCACCCCGAAGGCGGTGACGCCGCGATGAGCACCACCGTCACGCTCGTGCCGATGACCCGCGCGCACATCGACCTGCTGCTGCCCCACGAGCGCGAGATGTTCGGGACCGAGGCGTGGTCGGCGAGCAGCTACCGCGCCGAGCTGGCCGACACCCGGCTGCGCCACTACGTCGCCGCCGAGGACGCGACCGGCGCGCTGCTCGGCTGGGGCGGCGTCATGGTGGTGGCCGAGTCCGCCGAGATCCTCACGGTGGGGACGGTGCCCGCCGCCCGGCGCCGCGGGGTCGGCCGGCTGCTGCTGACCGCGCTGCTCGCCGAGGCGGTGCGTCGTGGGGCGACCGAGGTGTTCCTCGAGGTCCGGGTCGACAACGACGCGGCGCTCGCGCTCTACGACGGCGAGGGGTTCGCGCGGCTGGGCGTCCGGCGCGGCTACTACGACGCCGGCCGGGTCGACGCCGTGACGATGCGCAAGGAGCTGCCGGCGTGACCGTCGTGATGGGGATCGAGACGTCCTGCGACGAGACCGGGGTCGGCTTCGTGCAGGACGGCGTGCTGCTCGGCGACGCGCTCGCCAGCAGCATGGCCGAGCACGCCCGCTTCGGCGGGGTGGTGCCCGAGATCGCCGCCCGCGCACACGTGCAGGCGATGGTGCCGACGGTGCAGGCGGCGCTGCTCGACGCCGGCATCACCCTCGCCGACGTCGGCGCGGTGGCGGTGACGGCCGGTCCGGGGCTCGCGACGGCGCTGCACGTCGGCGTGGCGGCGGCGAAGGCGTATGCGCTCGCGCTCGGCGTCCCGCTGTACGGGGTGCACCACCTCGCCGGGCACGCCGCCGCCGACACCCTGGAGCACGGGCCGCTGCCCGCACGCTCGGTCGGCCTCATCGTGTCCGGCGGCCACACGTCGCTGCTGAGCGTCCGCGACCTCGTCCGCACCCCGATCGTGCACCTGTCCGACACGGTCGACGACGCGGCCGGCGAGGCGTTCGACAAGGTGGCGCGGCTCATCGGCCTGCCCTACCCGGGCGGGCCGTCGATCGACCGCGCCGCGAAGGAGGGCGACCGCGATGCGATCCGCTTCCCGCGACCCTTCACCGGCCCGCACGACCCGCCGCTCGGCTTCTCCTTCTCGGGGCTCAAGACCGCGGTCGCGCGCCACGTCGAGGCGCATCCGGACGTCAACGCTGAGGACGTCGCGGCGAGCTTCCAGGAGGCGGTGGCCGACGTCCTCACCGCCAAGGCGCTGCGCGCCTGCCGCGACGAGGACGTCGAGACCCTCGTGATCGTGGGCGGGGTCGCCGCCAACAGCCGGATCCGCGAGCTCGCCGCCGAGCGTTGCGCCGCCGCCGGCGTCGACCTGCGCATCCCGCCGATGCGGCTGTGCACCGACAACGGCGCCATGATCGCCGCCATCGGCGACCTCCTCGTACGCGACGGCGCGACGCCGTCGGACCCCGGCTTCTCCGCCGTGCCGACCGTCGAGCTGCGGCAGGCCCAGCTCGTATGACCGTCATGTGGGAGGGCAGGGCGGCCGACGGCCGCGGCGAGGAGCTGCTGGCCTACGCGCTCGCCCACGCCGATCCCGATGCCGGGGTCTACCGCAGCGCGGACGGCCGCGTCGTCGTCGTCGACCCCAGTGGCCGCGGCCTGCCCGACGCGCCGGCCGAGCTGATGGCGCGGCCGCCGCACTCGTGGCCCTTCGAACGGGTGCGCTGACCGGTCGGAGGTTGCGGGCGGCCCGCCGGACCAGCAGAGTCGAGCCGTGACGACATCCGACGAGCGCACCGACGAGCTCGCCCCGTCAACGGGCACCACCGAGCCGACCCGGCGCGGCGGTGGCCGCGGGATCGTCGGCATGCCCGCCGCGGCCGCGCGCTACGCGAGCCGCGTCCGCCACACCGCACGCAACGTGGCCGAGGTCGTCCGCTTCGGCGGTCTCGAGACCGACGAGGAGAACTCGCCGTTCGACGTCGCGGCCGAGCGCACCACCTACCGGCTGCGGCACTACTTCGCCGCGAGCGTGCCGGCCGACGCGACGCCGATCCTGCTCATCCCGCCGCTGATGATGACCGCCGAGGTCTGGGACGTCTCGCCGACGACGTCGGCCGTCGCGGCGCTGCACGAGGCCGGCATCGACCCGTGGGTCGTCGACTTCGGCCGTCCGGACCACGAGCCGGGTGGGCTGCAGCGCACGCTCACCGACCACGTCCTCGCCGTGAGCGATGCCGTCGACCGCGTCGTCGCCGCCACCGGGCGCAAGGTCGTGCTCTCCGGGTACTCGCAGGGCGGCATGTTCGCCTACCAGACCGCCGCCTACCGTCGCGGGAAGGACGTCGACTCCATCGTCGCCTTCGGCTCGCCGGTCGACACCACCGCGCCGCTGCCGATCCCGATCGCCCCGGACGTCGCCGCGCGGCTGGCCCGCGAGATCGTGGACTCCGGCCTGCTGCGCAACCGCGCCGTCCCGGGCTGGTTCGTCCGACTGGGGTTCAAGGCGCTCAGCCCGGCCAAGACGGTGCAGGGCCGGATGCACTTCCTGATGCAGCTGCACGACCGCGACGCCTTGCTGCCGCGCGAGAAGCAGCGCCAGTTCCTGGACAGCGCGGGGTGGACGGCGTACTCGGGCCCCGCGATCGCCGAGCTGCTGGAGCAGTTCGTGGCGCACAACCGCATGCTCGAGGGCGGTTTCGACATCGACGACGAGCTGGTCACGCTCGCCGACATCGACGTGCCCGTGCTGACGGTCGTGGGCTCGTCGGACACCTTCGGTCACCCCGACTCGGCGCGCGCGATCCGGCGCGCCGCGCCGCGGGCGGAGGTCTACGAGGTGACCATCAACGCCGGTCACTTCGGGCTCGTCGTGGGCAGCAACGCCACCACCATCACCTGGCCGGCCGTCTCGGCGTGGATCGACTGGCGCCGCGGTCGCGCGCCGCTGCCCGACGACATCGTCATGGCCGACACCGTCGACACCTCCAAGCCGCTGCGGCCGACGACCGCCGCCACCGCGATCGCGCAGGCGACCGAGCTCGGCATCGGCGTGGGCCGGGCGGTGTTCACCAGCGCGCGCCGGGCGTCCCGGCTCGCCCGCAGCATCGCCCGCGAGGCTCCCGCGCAGCTGCCCAAGATCGCCCGCATCCAGCAGCTCGAGCCGGCCACGCGCATCTCGCTGGGGCTGCTGCTCGACGAGCAGGCCCGTCGCGCGCCCAGCGACATCGCGTTCCTGTTCGGCGATCGCGCGCACCGGCAGTGGGACGTCAAGGCGCGCGTCGACAACGTCGTCCGCGGCCTCGTCAGCATCGGCGTCCACCAGGGCGACCACGTCGCCGTGCTCATGGACACCCGGCCCTCGGCGTTCACGCTGATCGCCGCCATCAGCCGCCTCGGGGCCACGGCGGTGCTGCTGCGACCGGACTCCGACGTCGTCCGCGAGATCCGGCTCGGCGGCGCGACGTGGGTCGTCAGCGACCCCGAGCACGCCGGGGCGAGCGACGAGGTCGACGGCGTCACCTGGGCCGTCCTCGGCGGCGGGGGCCCGGCCGGTGGGGACGCCACGGCCCGGCCCGACCTGCCCGACGGGGTGGTCGACATGGAGCTCATCGACCCCGACGAGGTCGTCCTGCCCGCCTGGTACGGCGCCAACCCGCACCGGGCGGGCGACGTCGCGTTCGTGCTCTTCACCGGCGAGGGCGGGGGGACGAAGGCGCTGCACATCACCAACCGACGCTGGGCGCTCTCGGCGCTGGGGACGGCCTCGGCGGCGTCGCTGCGCCCCGGGGACACGATCTTCTCGACGACGCCGATCCACCACTCGTCGGCGCTGCTGATGACGATCGGCGGCGCCGTCGCCGGGGGCGCCCGCTTCGCCATCGCGAGCGCCGACGACCCGGACACGTTCTGGCAGGAGGTCCGGCGCTACGGCGCGACGCACGTCTCCTACACCTGGACCTCGCTGCGCACGGTCGTCAACGCCCCGCCGAACCCGGCCGAGCACCACCACCCCGTCCGGATGTTCATCGGCTCGGGCATGCCTCGCAACCTCTGGCGCCGGGCCACCGAGCGCTTCCCGACCGTCACGGTGCTCGAGTTCTACGCCTCGGCCGAGGGCGAGGCCATCCTCGCCAACGTGACCGGCCGCACCCCCGGTTCGATGGGACGCTCCCTGCCCGGCACCGCCGAGGTCCGCGTCGCGGGCTTCGACCTGCAGGCCAACCGGTTGCAGCGCGACGAGAACGGGCTGGGGCGCGAGGCCGAGGTCGACGAGCTGGGCCTGCTGCTGGCGCGGGTGGACCCGCGCGACTCGTTCGCCGGGGTGCCGTTGCGCGGGGTCTTCGAGGCCGGCGACGCGTGGCGTTCCACCGGTGACCTCTTCCTGCGTGACGAGAACGGCGACCTGTGGCTCGGCGGGGCGGTGGCCGAGGTCGTGCACACCGCCGCGGGACCCGCGATCCCGTCCGGGGCGCGGTTCGCCCTCGGCTCGATCCCGGCCGTCGACCTCGTCGTGGCCTACGGCGTCCACGACGCCGACCGCGGGTCGGACGTGCTGGTCGCCGCGGTCACGTTGCGCGAGGACGCCGAGGCACTCACCGCCGCCGACCTCGACCGCGTGCTCGACAAGCTGCCGGTGGTGATGCGGCCGCGCTACGTCCAGGTCGTCCCCACCATCCCGCTGACGACGTGGCACCGGCCGCACTGGCGCACGCTGCAGGCCAAGGGGGTGCCGCGCCCCGGACGCGGGCGCCGGGTGTGGGCGCTGGCGGCCGACGACGTCCACTACGAGCAGGTCACCTGAACGACCTTCCCCGGTCGTGCAACGGATCGCCGCCCGGCGCTGTCTACCGGGGGTGGAGGTACTGGTGAGCAGCGAGGTCGGTCGCCGCCGCGCGGCGGGGAGCACCCCGGTGAGCACGTCGTCGAGCGGGTACGGCGACGCCGCGGCCCGCGCCCAGGTGGAGTTCGCCGCGTTCGTGCGCGAACACGTCCCGGCGCTGACGCGCACCGCCTACCTGCTCACCGGCAGCGCGCTCGGGGCCGAGGAGCTCGTCCAGGACACGCTGGTGCGGCTGTACCCGAAGTGGGATCGGGTCGCGGCGGCGGACGTGCCGCTGGCCTACGTCCGGCGCTCGCTGTCCAACGCGTACGTCAACGACCGCCGTCGCGCGTCGCGCCGCGAGTACGCCTACGCCGAGGTGCCCGAGTCGGTCGACGAGTACGACGCGATCGGCCGGTTGGCCGACCGTGACCAGCTGCGCGACGTGCTGGCGGGGCTGCCCGACCGGCAGCGGGCCGCGCTCGTCCTGCGCTTCTTCGAAGACCTCGACGACGCCGACACCGCGGACGCGCTGGGGTGCCGCGTCGGCACCGTCCGCAGCCTGATCAGCCGCGGCCTCGCCACGTTGCGAGACCGCCTCGACCCGCCCACCGCGGGGAGGACATCATGAGGAACCCGTTCGCGCGCCGGCCCGGCGCCGGCCCCGACACCGGGGCGGCCGCCGACCACGAGGCCACGCTGCGCCGCCGGCTCGCCGAGCAGGCCCGGCAGGCGCCGTCCGGCGAGCCGCTCGCCGAGCGCGTCATCGCCCGTGCCGAGGCCGAGCACGCGGCCCGCTCGCTGCCGCGCGGCGGCACCCGTTCCGTGGCCGGGGGGCGACCGCCGTGGGGGCGGCTGGTGGCCGTCGCCGCCGCCGTCGCCGCGGTGGCCGGCGTCGGGGTCGCGGTGGCGCAGTACGACCCGTCGCCCGACCACGACCAGGCCGGGCAGACGACGATCGCCACGCCGACGCCGCCGGCCTCGTCGAGCCCGGCGTCCAGCTCGCCCGTGACCTCGACACCGACGCCTGGGCCCCGCTCGTCCAGCGCGTCCGAGGACAAGAGCCCGCAGTCGTCGGGGTCGCGCATCGTCCGGGTGCCCACGCTGTCGGGGGTCCGGGTCGTCGACATCACCTTCACCGGCCCGGACGACGGGTGGGGCATCGCCTCGGCCGACTGCCTGCGCACGTCCGGGCGCTGCACCGCGTTGCTGCGCACCACCGACGGCGGCAAGGTCTGGCAGAGCCGCCCCAACACCCCGTTCCACGTCGCCGGCGTCAACGACTGCTCGGCGCCCTGCGTCGAGCACGTCCGCTTCGCCACCGACGACATCGGCTACGCCTTCGGTCCGAACGCGCTCTTCCTCACCCGGGACGGCGCGAGGAGCTGGACGCGACTGGTCGGCGGCGCGGTCGCGATGGAGACGCTCGACGGCAACGTGATCCGGGTCCGTTCCGACCAGGCGACCTGCCCGCCGGCGTGCCGCGGCACCGTGCAGTACGCCGGAGTGGGCGCGACGACCTGGCGCACGGTGTCGCTGCCCGGTTCGGCGACGCCGGGGGACGACGCCGTCCTCTCCCGCAGCGGCACCCACGCCTACCTGCTGGCCCCGGGCTCGGGCTCCACGCTGTGGACCTCGTCCGACGACGGGCGCAGCTGGACCGATCGGGGCGAGCCCTGCCCCCAGCGTGGCGGCGAGGTCGACTCCCGGACGCTCGCCACCGCGGCGGACGGCTCGGTGGTGGTCGCCTGCCGCGTCCGTGGGAGCGGCACGCAGGCGGTGGCGGTGTCGACCGACGGCGGCGCGAGCTTCCGCGCCGGCAAAGCGGTGCTCGGCGCCGGCGGGATCCGCGCCCTCGCCGCGGCCTCGGCCGACACGGTGCTGGTGAGCTCGGACGAGACCTATCGCTCGACCGACGGCGGGCGCAGCTTCGACCGGCTGGGCGCGGCCGGCACCCCCGGGTCGGCGTCCTACCTGGGGTTCGGGTCGGCCACCGCCGGCCACGCCATCGCCGCCGACGGCCGGACGGTCTTCACCACCGCCGACGCCGGTCGGAGCTGGTCGGCGGTCCGTTTCGGCTGATCGTGGACCGACACGCCGCCACGGCGAGCAGACGGGTCCACGATCACCCGGCGGCCGTCACCTGCCGACGGATGGTCGCGACCACGGAGCCCGGGCGCTCCACGAGGTCGGCCCAGGTGAAGCGCAGCACCGTCCAGCCCAGGGCGACGAGCCGGTTCTGCCGGGTGCGATCGCGCTGGAAGCGATCCACGTCGCTGTGGAACGCCCAGCCGTCGACCTCGATCGCCAGTCGCTGATCCGGGAGAGCGACGTCGAGCACCGCAGCCAGCTCGCCGTCCACCCAGAGCGGGTAGTTGGGGACCCAACGGCTGATGCCCGCACGCCGCAGCAACCGGTGCAGCACCCGTTCGGACTCGGCGGCAGCGCCGTCGCCGCACCGTTCGAGCAGGGTGCGCAGCATCGTGTTGCCGGTCCGGCCCGGGCTGTCCCGGAGCCGCGCGGCGAGATCGTCGGGACGCAGCCAGCCGCGCTGCAGCGCCCGGTCGGCGAGCCGCTGGGCCGAGCCCGGTCGCTGCCGGCCGAGGTAGTCGAGCAGGGTGTGCGTGCGTGACGTGACCGGCAGGCCGTCCAGCCGGACCTCGACCGACGGTGCGACGGTGATCCGGTGGGGTCGCAGCTGCGGCGTCGGTCTCACCCGGCGGTGCCGGGCGATGAGCACGTCGACGCGGGCCGGTGCCTCGGCGACGACACCCCACAGGTGCGCTGCGGTGCCGAAGGCCAGCACGCCGTCGCTCGCCACGACCGCGGACCACAACGTCGCCCGGTACGTCAGCGGTGCCCCGCGGACGAGGAACACGCCGTGACCGATCGGGTGCAGCGCCTGCGCCTCGACGAGCCGCGACACCGCCGGGTCCGACAGGCCGTGCCCACGCAGCTGCGCCCGGCCGATCACGCCGTCCTGGCTGCGCGCCGTCGCCGCCCATGTCACCCGGCCAGCATGGCGTCGGCGCCACCCCGATCGGCGTTGTCCACAGACCCGGTCCGGCCTTCCGCCGATCGTGGACCGACACGCCGCCGCACCGATCGATTCGGTCCACGATCGGCCGGAGCGGGGCCCCAGCGTCGACACCTTGGCACTCGCCGCGTTAGAGTGCCAAGTCGGAGGAGGTTGACCCCCGCGACGGCAGCCGCCCCCCAGAACTGAACTCGCACCCAGTGACGCAAAGGGGAGTCATCCAGTGACCGCCACCAAGGTCAGCATCAAGCCGCTCGAGGACCGCATCGTCGTCCAGACCAACGAGGCCGAGACCACCACCGCCTCGGGCATCGTCATCCCGGACACCGCCAAGGAGAAGCCGCAGGAGGGCACCGTCCTCGCCGTCGGCCCCGGCCGCATCGACGACAACGGCAACCGCGTCCCGCTCGACGTCGCCGTCGGCGACGTCGTCCTCTACAGCAAGTACGGGGGCACCGAGGTCCGCTACGCCGGCGAGGACTACCTCGTCCTGTCGGCCCGCGACGTCCTCGCGATCATCGAGAAGTAGCCTCACCCGACTCCGCCCCGGCCCGCGCACCACGCGTGCGCCGGGGCGTTCTCGGTTGTGCCCTCATTCGTAGGAAGGAACCCCATGGCGAAGACCCTCAGCTTCGACGAGGACGCCCGCCGCGCGCTCGAGCGCGGCGTGGACAAGCTCGCGAACGCCGTCAAGGTCACGCTCGGCCCCAAGGGCCGCAACGTCGTGCTGTCGAAGTCCTTCGGCGCGCCGACGATCACCAACGACGGTGTCACCATCGCCCGTGACATCGAGCTGGACGACCCGTACGAGAACCTCGGCGCCCAGCTGGCGAAGTCCGTCGCGACGAAGACCAACGACGTCGCCGGTGACGGCACCACGACCGCGACCGTGCTCGCGCAGGCGCTGGTCAACACCGGCCTGAAGAACGTCGCGGCCGGCGCCAACCCGACCGCCCTCAAGCGCGGCATCGACGCCGCGGTCGAGGCCGTCAACACGGCGCTGGACGACGTCAGCCAGCCGGTCAAGGGCGAGAAGGAGGTCGCGCACGTCGCGACCGTCTCGGCGCAGGACGCGGTGATCGGCGGCCTCATCGCCGAGGCGTTCACCAAGGTGGGCAAGGACGGTGTGATCACCGTCGAGGAAGCCCAGACGATGAGCACCGAGCTCGAGTTCACCGAGGGCATGCAGTTCGACAAGGGCTACATCAGCCCGTACTTCGTCACCGACGCCGACGCCGGCGAGGCCGCGTTCGACGACCCGTACCTGCTCATCACCACGCAGAAGATCTCGGCCGTGGCCGACCTGCTGCCGGTGCTCGAGAAGGTCGCCGAGTCGGGCAAGGCGCTCGTCGTCATCGCCGAGGACGTCGACGGCGAGGCGCTCTCGACGCTGGTCGTCAACTCGATCCGCAAGACGTTCAGCGCGGTGGCGGTCAAGGCACCGTTCTTCGGCGACCGCCGCAAGGCGTTCCTGCAGGACCTCGCCATCGTCACCGGTGCCGAGGTCGTCGCGCCGGAGGTGGGGCTCAAGGTCGACCAGGTCGGGCTGGACTCGCTGGGTCGGGCGGGACGCGTGGTCGTCACCAAGGACACCACCACCGTCACCCACGGCTCCGCGGCGCAGAGCGAGATCGACGCCCGCGTGGCGCAGATCCGTCGCGAGATCGAGGACACCGACTCCGACTGGGACCGCGAGAAGCTGCAGGAGCGGCTCGCGAAGCTGGCCGGCGGCGTCGGCGTGATCAAGGTCGGCGCGGCCACCGAGGTCGAGATGAAGGAGCGCAAGCACCGCATCGAGGACGCCATCTCGGCCACCCGCGCGGCGGTCGAGGAGGGCATCGTCGCCGGTGGCGGCTCCGCGCTCGTCCACGCGATCGCCGCGCTCGAGGGCAACCTCGGCCTGACCGGTGACGAGGCGACCGGCGTGGCCGTCGTCCGCGCCGGGCTGGCCGAGCCGCTGCGTTGGATCGCCACCAACGCCGGCGAGGAGGGCTACGTCGTCGTCGCCAAGGTGCGCGAGCTCAAGGCCAACCACGGCCTGAACGCCGCCACCGGCGAGTACGAGAACCTGCTCAAGGCCGGCGTGGTCGACCCGGTGAAGGTCACCAAGGCCGCGCTCGCCAACGCCGCGTCCGTCGCCTCGCTGGTGCTCTCGACGCAGTCGGCGGTCGTGGACAAGCCCGAGGAGCCCGACGAGCACGACCACGGTCACTCGCACGGTCACGGCCACGCGCACTGACGCTCACCGACGCGCCACGACGCACCGCACGACGGCCCCGCAGCACAGCGTGCTGCGGGGCCGTCGCGCGTGACGGCGCGTGGTCAGTGCATCTCGGCCTCGTGGTCGACGTGCCCGGCCGGCTCCAGCTGGAAGGTGGAGTGCTCGACGTCGAAGTGACCGGTGAGGCAGGTCTGCAGCCGGTCCAGGATCTGCGGCGCGTGCCCGTCGTTGAAGCACTCCTGCTCGACGACCACGTGCGCCGAGAGGGCCGGGAGGGTGGACGTGACGGTCCAGACGTGCAGGTCGTGGACGTCGAGGACGTGGTGCGTGCCCAGCAGGTGTCGCCGGATCTCGTCGAGGTCGACGCCCTCGGGCGCCGCCTCGAGCAGAACGCGGCCGGACTCGCGCAGCAGCCCCCAGGCGGCCTTCACCATGAGCGCGACCACGAGCAGGGAGGCGATGGAGTCGGCCCGGACGTAGCCCGTGGCGAGGATGACGACGCCGGCGACGACCGTCCCGAGGAACGCGTAGAGATCGGTGACGATGTGCTGGAAGGCGCCCTCGACGTTCAGGCTGGCGCGGTTCGCGCGGGCGAGCACGGCCGTCGCGGCCACGTTCACCGCGACACCCACGATCGCGACGACGAGGACGGCGAGCCCCTCGACCTCGGGCGGATGCGCCAGGCGGCGGATGGCCTCGAAGGCCACGAGGGCGCCGACGACCAGCAGCGTGATGCCGTTGCCGGCCGCGGTGAGGATCTCCGCGCGCTTGAGGCCGTAGGTCCACGAGCCCGCGGCCGGTTGCGCCGCGAGGCGCATGGCCCACAGCGACGCCGCGAGCGCGCCGACGTCGGAGAGCATGTGGCCGGCGTCGGACAGCAGCGCGAGCGAGTCGGCCGCGAGCGCGACGACGACCTCGGCGACGAGGAACGCGCTCAGCAGCCCCAACGCCAGGCCGAGATAACGACGGTCGGCGTCGGCGCCCACGGTGTGCTGGTGGCCGGTGTGCTGGTGACCGGTGTGCTGGTGGCCGGTGTGCGGCCCACCGGTGTGCTGGTGGCCGGTGTGCTGGTGGCCGGTGTCCGGCCCACCGGTGTCCGGGGCGCCGCACCGGTCGTGGTCAGCGGGGATGGCGCGCCTCCGTCCGCCGCGCGGCAGTGATCGGACTGATCACTCTAACGCGGGGGGCGCGAGTCCCTTCAGGCCGAACGAGCCGTGATCAACCGTTCGCGCTCCTCGACCGACAGCCCGCCCCACACGCCGTACGGTTCGCGCGCGGCGAGCGCCCAGCGCAGGCAGCTCTGCACGACCGGGCACCCCGAGCAGACGGCCTTGGCCTGCATCTCGCGGCGGGCGCGGGACGGCCCGCGCTCGTTCTCGGGGTGGTAGAAGGTGGCGGTGTCCTGCCCGCGGCACGCGGCGGACATCTGCCAGTCCCAGTCGCCCTCCCGCAGTTCGGGGAGTCGTCGAATCTCGCCCATGGCGGTGTCCTCCGGTGACCCGTCGCGCCGGCACCTGGCAGGCCGGCCTTTCGAGGTCCAAAGAACGAGACGCGAAAAGGTGACGCGAGCTTCACCACATCACACGCCCCAAATCTGCCGTCTCCCCAGCCTGGGGGGCGAAATCCGGGGCCGTAAGTCGACCCGGGGACCGGAGAAGCGGTGGGTCCGGGTGCTAGCGGCGCTTGGCGAGGGCGGCGACGGCGTCGGTCCAGCCGCGGGCGTAGTCCCAGCTCACGAAGGCGTCGGGGTCGGGCGAGAAGGCCGGTTCGTGGACGTGGGTGCGGCCCTCGCCGAGCAGCGAGCGCAGATTGCCGGCCATGAGGTCCCAGCCGAAGTAGTGCTGGTCGCCGCAGTCCCCGCAGTCGACGACGATGCCGTGGACGCCGTGGGACTCGAGCGCGGCCCGGAACGCCTCAAGCTCGGCGAGGTCGGCGAGCACGTCGGCCCGCTCGTCGTCGCTCAGCGGGGCCGGCGGCTCGTCGTCGTCGAACAGTGCCGCCGGATCGTCCGGATCGCCGAGGAACGGATCGACAGGGCCGTCGTCGAGGTTCATCGCGTACCCGCTGCTTCGGTCACGTCGACCACGGTAATTGGCATCGCGGCCTTCGCGCCAACCGAGGTCGCGCCGGCCGCTCACGCCGCCGCGCCGCTCACGGCGTCGAGCGGTGGCGTGCGGGCCGCCCGCCAGCCGGGCCAGAGGGCGGCGAGCACGCCGACGACGGCCGCGAGGACGAGGAAGACGACCGCCTGCACCCACGGCACGCTGATCACCCGCAGGCCCTCGTCGTGCAGCGTGCGCGTGAACAACGACCCGTAGGCGACCCCGAGCACGACCCCCAGGAAGGCGCCGAACACCGCGATGAGCAGTGACTCGAGGTACACGGTGCGGCGCACCTGGGCGCGCTGCATCCCGACGGCGCGCAGCATGCCGAGCTCGCGCCGCCGTTCCACGACCGACAGCGCCTGCGTGTTGACGATGCCGAGGATCGCGATGACGATCGCCAGCGCCAACAGGCCGTAGAGCAGGCCGAGCAACCCGTCCACCTGGCCGGCGACGTACCCGCGGAACTCGTCGCGGTCCCGGACGTCCACGACGTAGAAGTCGTTGACGGCCCGCTCGAGCCCGGCGCGGACCGCGCCCGCGTCCGCGCCCGCCGCCACGGTCACGAGGGCGACGTCGTCGCCCCACCGGTTGTGCGGGGTGAGCGTCCGATACGTGGTGCCGGAGACCACCCAGGGCCCGACGAGGTCGGCGTCGCGGTAGACGCCGGTGACCCGCACCGTCACCGCGGGGCCGGTGCCCCCGGCGCCGGTGAAGCGGTGCGTCGTGCCGGGCCGCCAGCCGTGGTCGGCGGCGTAGGTCTCGGACACGATCATGTCGGTGCCGCCGTAGGACTCCCGCCCCACGGTCATCGTCACCGGCAGCACGCGTTCGAGCGGCCCGTCGACGGCGGTACCGGTCACCTGGTCGCCGGCGACGGTCACCACCATCGGATGCAGCTCGGTCGTCGACCCCACGCCGGCCACCTGCCCCGCGGCGGCGGCGGCCCGCACCGGGAGCGGGCCGGCGTCCGAGGTCAGGATGTAGTCGGCCCGCACGTCGCCGTTGGAGAACAGCTCGCCGATACTGGCCTTGGCCGACGCCCCCACGACCGCGATGCCCGTGACGAGCAGCATCCCGAGCGTCAGCGCGAAACCGGTCGCCGCGGTGCGGCGGGGGTTGCGCACCGCGTTGGTGCGCGCGAGCCGGCCGAGCACACCGAACGGGCGGCCCACCACCCGCCCGAGCGGATGGATCACCCACCGCGCGAGCACCGGCGACAGCAACATGGTGGCGATCACCGCCGCGAGCAGGCCGAGGCCGGTGAACGACGCGGCCGATCCGGCATCGCCGGCGACCAGGCCGAGGATCGTCCCCAGCACGGCGAGCGCGGCGACGGTCGCCCCGAGCGCCGTACGCCGTCGCAGGCCCGCCGCCGTCGGCGTCGCGAACTCCTCGCGCATCGCGGCCACCGGCGCGATTCGCGAGGCGCGCCGGGCCGGGCTCCACGCGGCGACCACGGTCACCGCCGTCCCGAGCAGGATCGAGACCACGACCGTGCGCACCAGCAGCACGAGCTCGCCGGCGGGCAGGCCGACGTCGAGCGCGTCGAGCAGCGCGCGGAGCCCGTACGCGAGACCGATGCCGCCCGCGAGCCCCAGCGCGCTGCCGACGAGGCCCGTGACGAGGGACTCGAAGACCACGGAACGCTGCACCTGCCGGCGACTGGCCCCCACCGCGCGCAGCAGCGCGAGCTCGCGCTGCCGCTGGGCGACGATCATCGAGAACGTGTTGTAGATGATGAAGGTGCCGACGAGCAGCGCCACGATCCCGAAGCCGAGCAGGATGACGGTGATGAACGACAGCGCGTCGGCGACGTCCTGGGTGTCGTCGTCGCGCACCTGCCGTCCGGTCCGCGCCTCCAGGTCGGCCGGCAGGACCCGCTCGATCCGGGCGGCGAGCGTGGCCTGCGTGACGCCGGCGCGCGCGCTGACGTCGATCGTCGTGTAGTGCCGCCCGTCGGTGAACAACGTCAGGGCCTGCCGCGGCGGGAACAGCGCGCCCAGGTAGCCGCCGGTGTCGAACGCGACGCGGTACAGCCCGACGACCCGCGCGGTGGTGACCGCGGCGTTGGGGGCGACCACGGTGATGCGGTCGCCGACCGCGAGGTGGTACCTGGTCGCGGCCGACTCGTTGACCGCGACCTGGCCCGTCGCGGTCGGTGCGGCGCCGCGCACGAGTTCCGGCGGGTCCTGCACCGTGCGACGGTCCTGCCAGGCACCGCCCTGGCTGGGGGCACCCCCGGTGCTGATCCGCGTCCCGTGGGCGTCGACGACCGCGACCTGCGCGCCGATCTGCGGCTGGACCGCGGCGACACCGGGCACGCGGGCGATGCGGCGGACGAGGTCCGTGGGCACGCCGGCGGTGAAGTCCTCGCGCGGCTGCACCCGGGCGTCGATGCCCTCGTCGCTCGTCGCGAAGATGGCGTCGAAGCTGCGCTTCAGGGTGTCGGTGAACACGAACGAGCCGCTCACGAACGCGGTGCCGAGCAGCACCGAGACGAGGGTCAGCAGCAGCCGGACCTTGTGGGACCGCAGGTTGCGGACGGCCACCGTACGCATGGCGTTCACGACTCGAGCGCCTTCATGCGGTCGAGAACCGACTCCGCGGTCGGCTCGCGCATCTCGTCCACGATGCGGCCGTCGGCGAGGAACAGCACGCGGTCGGCGTGCGACGCCGCGTGCGGGTCGTGCGTCACGATCACGACGGTCTGGCCGAGCTGGTCCACGGCCTCGCGCAGCATCCGCAGCACCTCGCCGCTCGAACGCGAGTCCAGGTTGCCGGTGGGCTCGTCGCCGAACACGATCTCGGGACGTCCCGCGAGCGCCCGGCCGACCGCGACCCGCTGCTGCTGGCCGCCCGACAGCTCGCTCGGCCGGTGGGTGAGGCGGTCGCGCAGCCGCAGCGTGTCGATGACGACGTCGAGCCACTGCGGGTCGGGCGCGCGGTTCGCGATGTCCATCGGCAGGGTGATGTTCTCGAGCGCGGTCAGCGTCGGGACGAGGTTGAAGGACTGGAACACGAAGCCGATCCGGTCGCGCCGCAGCGTGGTCATCCTCCGGTCCGAGAGCCCGCGCAACTCGACGTCGCCGATCGCGACGCTGCCCAAGTCGATCGAGTCGAGGCCGGCGAGGCAGTGCATCAGGGTCGACTTCCCCGAACCGGAGGGCCCCATGATCGCGGTGAGCTCGCCCCGGCGCAGCTCCACGTCGACGTGGTCGAGCGCGACGACGGCGGTCTGGCCGCTGCCGTAGCTCTTCACCACGTCGACGCCGCGCGCGGCGACCGTGTCCGACGGTGCGGGGTGCGGGGCGGCGCTGGTGGACGACATGGCGCAAAGGCTCCCGCCCGGGGCGCCGCCGCACCATGGGGTGCGCCCCGGAGCGGACCCTGAACCGCCCCCCGAGGGGTCGCTGGGTCGACGTACGATGGAGCCTCAGCGAGCGCAAGGAGTGTCGATCGTGCCCGACGTCTCGTCCGACGACCTGTCCGCGGGCCTGCCGGCCAAGTTCGCGCCCATCGGGCTGACCTACGACGACGTGCTGTTGGTGCCCGGCGAGACCGACGTGGTGCCGGCCGAGGTCGACACCCGCGCCCGGCTCACCCGCGAGATCGACATCGCCGTCCCGCTGCTGTCGGCGGCCATGGACACGGTCACCGAGTCGCGGATGGCGATCGCGATGGCCCGTCAGGGGGGCATCGGGGTGCTGCACCGCAACCTGTCGATCGAGGACCAGGCGCGGCAGGTCGACCTCGTCAAGCGCACCCAGACCGGCCTCATCCCGAACCCGGTCACCATCGGCCCCGACGCGACGCTCGAACAGCTCGACGAGGTCTGCGGCGAGTACCGCATCTCCGGCCTGCCCGTGGTCGACGCCGACGAGCGGCTGCTCGGCATCATCACCAACCGCGACCTGCGCTTCGTCCCGGTCGGCGAGTGGGCGACGACCAAGGTCGACGAGGTCATGACGCCGATGCCGCTCATCACCGCACCGGTCGGCATCTCGCACGAGGACGCCACCGCCATCCTGCGCCAGCACAAGCGGGAGCGGCTGCCGCTCGTCGACGAGGGCGGCCGGCTCGCCGGGCTCATCACCGTCAAGGACTTCGTGAAGTCCGAGCAGTATCCGAACGCCGCCAAGGACGCCCACGGCCGGTTGCTCGTCGGCGCGGCCGTCGGGTACTTCGGCGACGCGTGGGAGCGTGCCACGACGCTCGTCGAGGCCGGTGTGGACGTCCTCGTGGCCGACACCGCGCACGGTCACGTCCGATTGCTGCTCGACATGGTGCGCCGGCTCAAGACCGACCCCGCGACCCGCCACGTCCAGGTGATCGGCGGCAACGTCGCCACCCGGTCCGGTGCGCAGGCCTTCGTCGACGCCGGCGCTGACGCCGTCAAGGTGGGCGTGGGGCCGGGCTCGATCTGCACCACGCGCGTGGTCACGGGCGTCGGCGCGCCGCAGGTCACCGCCGTCTACGAGGCGTCGCTCGCCTGCAAGCCGGCCGGCATCCCCGTCATCGCCGACGGCGGCCTGCAGTACTCCGGCGACATCGCCAAGGCCATCGTGGCCGGTGCCGACACCGTCATGGTGGGCTCGCTGCTCGCCGGTTGCGACGAGTCGCCCGGCGACCTGATCTTCGTCAACGGCAAGCAGTACAAGAGCTACCGCGGCATGGGCTCGCTGGCGGCGATGAGCTCACGCGGCAAGAAGTCCTACTCGAAGGACCGCTACTTCCAGGCCGAGGTCACGAGCGACGACAAGATCGTGCCCGAGGGCATCGAGGGACGTGTCGCGTACCGCGGCCCGCTCGCCGCCGTCGTGCACCAGCTCGTGGGCGGGTTGCGGCAGTCGATGTTCTACGTCGGCGCGCGCACCACCGCCGAGCTGGCCGAGCGGGGTCAGTTCATGCGAATCACGCAGGCCAGCCTCAAGGAGTCGCACCCCCACGACATCCAGATGACGGCCGAGGCGCCCAACTACACCGGCTGACGCCGGCCCGCGTGGATCTTCCTGCGCGGCAACCGACGGGCGGTGCGGGCTAGAACGAGTCGCCGTCGTCGCGCAGGTTGGCGCCGAAGACGGCGGCCTGGGTGCGGCGCTGCATGCCGAGCTTGGCGAGCAGGCTCGACACGTTGTTCTTGACCGTCTTCTCGGCGAGGAAGAGCCGCTCGCCGATCTGGCGGTTGGTGAGCCCCTCGGCGATGAGTGCGAGGATCTTGCGCTCCTGGGCGTTGAGGGAGGCGAGGCGGGCGTCCTCCTGCTTGCCCTCGCGGATGCGGCGCAGGACGCGGTCGGTCACCGACGGGTCCAGCAGCGACTGCCCGGCCGCGACCTGCCGGACGGCGTCGATCAGGTTCGAGCCGCGGATCTGCTTGAGCACGTACCCGGCCGCGCCGGCGAGGACGGCGGCGAAGATCGCCTCGTCGTCGTCGTAGGAGGTCAGGATCAGGCAGCGGACGTGCGGCTGCTCCTCGCGCACGACCCGGCACACCTCGATGCCGCTGCCGTCGGGGAGGCGACCGTCCAGGATGGCGACGTCGGGGTTGACGGCGGGGATGCGACGCAGCGCCTCGGCCACGGTGCCGGCCTCGCCGACCACGTCGAAGTCCTCCACGCCGTTGAGCAGTTCGGCCAGCCCGCGGCGGACGATCTCGTGGTCGTCGAGCAGGAAGATGCGGGTGATCGACGCGGGCGTCTCCGCTGCCGTCATGGGCTCGAACCCTTTCGTGGAACGTCGGGCACGGCGACGACGGTGCGGCGGGGCCCGGGTGCAGTACGAAAGTAGCCAAGCCGCGTACCTGCTGTCGATTCGGACACTCGCACGGATTGCGTCGGGGGCACGCCGGCCGCGGGACGGGGCGGTGGCTCGGCGGGACGCGGGGGGTGGGGCAGACTCGACGTCATGCCCGAGACAGTCGAGATAGGCCTGGGTCGCAGCGCCCGGCGCGGCTTCCACCTGGGCGAGATCGCCCTCGTGCCGACGCGGCGCACCCGCGGGTCGGCGATGGTGTCGACCGCCTGGCAGATGGACGCCCACTCCTTCGACCTGCCGTTCGTCGCCGCCCCGTCCGACGCCGTCGTCTCACCCGGGACGGCCGCCGAGATCGAGCGGCTGGGCGGGCTGGCGGTCCTCGACGGCGAGGGGCTGTGGACGCGGTACGAGGACGCCGCGGTCGAGCTCGACCGGCTCGACAGCGAGACCACGGACCTGCAGCGGGTCTACGCCGCGCCGGTCGTCCCGGAGCTGCTGCGCGCGCGCATCAAGGAGCTGCGCGCCGGGGGCGGGCGGGTCGCGGTGCGGCTCTCGCCGCAGCACACCGCCGAGCTCGCCCCGCACGCGCTCGCCGAGGGCGTCGACCTGCTGGTCATCCAGGGGACCGTCATCTCCGCCGAGCACGTGCTCGCCGAGGACGTCCCCGGGTTGAACCTCAAGACGTTCATCGCCGACCTCGACGTGCCCGTCCTCGTCGGCGGGGTGTCGAACTACCAGACCGCGTTGCACCTGATGCGCACCGGCGCGGCCGGCGTGATCATCGGCTACGGCGCGCACCTCGGCTCGACGACGCACTCCGTGCTCGGCATCGACGTCCCCATGGCCACGGCGCTGATCGACGCCGCGGCCGCGCGACGCGACTACCTGGACGAGACCGGCGGTCGCTACGTCCACCTGGTCGCCTACGGCGATCTCGCGACCGGCGGCGACATCGCCAAGGCGCTGGCGTGCGGCGCCGACGCGGTCATGCTCGGCGAACCGCTCGCGGTGGCGTCCGACGCCCCCGGCCGGGGGCGCTACTGGGACGCCACGGCGGCCCACCCGCGCGTGCCCCGCTCCCGCGTCACCGAGCTCGCGTTCGACGGCGACGACGAGCGCCGCCCGACGCTCGAGGAGCTGCTGCTCGGCCCCACCGCCGACCCGTCCGGCGAACGGAACCTCTTCGGCGCGGTGCGCAGGGTCATGGGCAAGTGCGGGTACTCCACCCTCAAGGAATTCCAGAAGGCCGAGCTGATCGTCACAGGGGAGCGCTGAAGCGCATCGTGAGCAGGGAACTCAAGCTGGGGTACAAGGCGTCGAACGAGCAGTTCCCGCCGCAGGAGCTGCTGCGCTACGGCGTGCTGGCCGAGCAGAACGGGTTCGACTCGGTCTTCGTGTCCGACCACCTGCAGCCGTGGCGTCACGACGGCGGGCACGCGCCGTTCGCGATGACGTGGCTGGGCGCGCTCGGCGCGAGCACCGAGCGGATCACGATCGGGACGTCCGTGCTCACCCCGACGTTCCGCTACCACCCGGCGATCGTCGCGCAGGCGTTCGCCACGCTGGGCTGCCTCTACCCGGGCCGGGTCGTGCTCGGCATGGGATCGGGCGAGTCGATGAACGAGGTGCCGCTCGGGGTCGAGTGGCCCGACGGCAAGGAGCGCTTCGCCCGCTTCCGCGAGGCCGTGAAGCTCATCCGCGAGCTCTGGAACGGCGAGCGCGTGACGTTCGAGGGTGACTTCTACTCCACGGACAAGGCGACGATCTACGACCGGCCCGAGCAGGACGTCCCGATCTGGCTGGCGTCCTCGGGCCCGGCGGCCACCCGCTTCGCCGGACGGCAGGGCGACGGCTGGATCACCACCTCGGGCAAGGACCCGGAGCTCTACACCGACACCCTCATGCCGGCGATCGCCGAGGGCGCGGAGAAGGCCGGTCGCGACGTCGGCGACATCGACATGATGATCGAGGTCAAGGTGTCCTTCGACCACGACCGCGACAAGGCCATGGACGCGACCCGGTTCTGGGGTGCGCTGGGGCTCACGGCCGAGCAGAAGTCCGGTGTCGAGGACCCGGTCGAGATGCAGCGCCTCGCCGACGACCTGTCCGTCGAGCAGACCGCGAAGCGCTTCATCGTCTCGACCGACCCCGACGAGCACGTCGAGAAGATCAAGACCTACCTCGACCTGGGCTTCAACCACCTGGTCTTCCACGCGCCCGGCCCGGACCAAGCGACGTTCCTCGAGCTCTACGGCAAGGAGATCCTGCCCCGGCTCCGCGCGCTGTAGGTCTCGCCGGCGCGAAGCGCGGGGTCGGTCGGCCCCAGGTGCGCGTGCCTACTGCGTCGGTTGGCCCCATGCGAGCGCGGCTGTCGACGCGTTCCCACCGCGCGGGGATGGGGCCAACCCGAGAGGCTCAGGCGGCGACGGCGAGGGCGGGCAGGGTGAGCGTGAACGTCGCGCCCTGCCCCGGCCGCGAGCGGACGTCGACGGCTCCGCCGTGCTGGGCGACGAGCTCGCGGACGATGGCGAGGCCCAGGCCACTGCCCGGGACACGACCGGCGCGGGCGGCGTCGGCCCGGTAGTAGCGCTCGAAGATGCGGTGCTGCTCGCGGGCCGGGATGCCCGCGCCGGTGTCGGTGACCTCGACGACGACGCTGCCGCCCTCGGCACGGCCGTGCACCGTGACCGACCCGCCCTCGGGGGTGAACTTGACCGCGTTCGAGAGCAGGTTCGTGAGCACCCGGTCGAGCTGGACGGCGTTGCCGGTGACCCGCGCGCCGTCGAGCCGCGCGTCGACGGCGAGCGTCAGACCGCGACGCCGGGCGCTCGGCCCGATGGAGCGGACGGCTCGGGCGAGGACGTCCTCGACCAGGACGGCCTCGCGGGCGTGGCTGTCGGCACCGCGCAGCTCGATCAGGTCGTCGGCGATCGCGTAGGCGCGCTGGACGTTCTCCTCCACGACGTCGAGCATCTGGCGCTGCTCGCCGCTGAGCTCGCCGGCGTCGCCGGCCTCGAGCAGTTCCACGTAGGCGCCGATCGTCGCGAGCGGGGTGCGCAGGTCGTGCGACACCGCGGCGATCAGGTCGGTGCGCGCCGGCGCGGCCTCGGGACGCGTGGTCACCGCCGCGGGCCGCGTGCTGGCGGCGCCGAGGCGCCACGCCGCGACGACGGTGACCGCGACGGCCGCGGCCACGGCGACGACGGTCGGCCACCAGCCCGGGGTGCCCACGGCGGCCACGGCGGCGGCGACGGCCACGACCGCGAGCAGCAGCACGAGCGGCCCGGGCCGTGCCGGGCTCACCGCCCGTCCCGGGCCGTCGCTGCGGGCAGCAGCAGAACGCTGCCCCGTCGCCTGCCGAATCATCGCCCCCGCGTCCCCGGCGTCGTGCGTACTGGTCTCACACCAGTGTTACACGCCGGCGAGGGTGATGTCCGCGACGCGCTACAACCAGTCGCGCTTCTTGAACGACACGTAGAGCACGGCCGCCATCACCACGATGACGATGACGCTCACCCAGAAGCCCCAGGGCTGGTCGAAACCCGGGTAGGGGACGTTCTGCCCGTACCAGCCCGTCACCGCCGTGGGGACGGCGATGATGGCGGCCCAGCCGGTCAGCTTCTTCATGATCTGGTTCATGCGGTTGTCCGACAGCTGCATGTTGGTGTCGAAGACGGACGTGATCTCGTCGCGCAGCGTGTCGGTCCAGTCGACTGCGCGCAGGACGTGGTCGGAGAGGTCCTCGTAGTAGGGCTGCAGCTCGGCGGTGCCGTCGTCGGCGAGTGTCCGCCGCACCACGGTGCCGACGACCTCGCGCATCGGCAGGATCGCCCGCCGCGCCTGCACCAGCGAGCGGCGCAGCTCGTACACCGTGCGCGAGACGTCCTTCGCCGCGGCGGCGTCCTCGTCGAACAGGACGTCCTCGATCGACTCGATCTCGTCGTCGAGCACCTGCAGTGCGTCGAAGTAGTCGTCGACCATCTGGTCGAGCACGCCGTGCAGCAGGGCGCGGGTGCCGAACTTGAGCAGATCGGCGTTCTCGTCCCACCGTCGCGTCACCGCCGTCATGTCGATCGCGTCGTCCAGGCGGACGGTCACGAGCGCGTGCCGCGTGAAGAAGATCGAGATGCGGCCGACGGTGAGGTCGCCGTCGGCGTCGCGCCGCAGCGAGTACGCGGTGAGGAACAGGTGGCTCTGGTAGCGCGTCGCCTTGGGGCGCTCGCTCTCGGCCAGCGCGTCCTCGACGGCGTGCGGGTCCAGCCCGAGCTCCTCGGCGAGGCTCCCCACGGTGGCGGAGTCGGGCGAGACGAGATCGGCCCACACGAGGGTGTCGGGCTCGGCGAGGTAGTCCGAGACCTGCTCGAAGGGGAAGTCCTCGCGCTCGAGCGTGGCGTTGCGCCAGACCCGGGTGCGGATCGGTGGAGGAGGTGCCATCTGTGCATTGTCGCGTGCCGCTCGCCTGCGCCTGCAGGCGCGCGTAGCGTCGATGCCGTGTCGTGGACGGCTGACGCGCTGCCGGACCTCGCCGGTCGCGTCGCCGTGGTCACCGGTGCCAACTCGGGCATCGGGCTGCAGACCGCGACGTCCCTCGCCGGCCACGGTGCGACGGTCGTGCTCGCCGGGCGCAACCCGAGCGCCGTCCGGGACGCCGCCGCCCGGGTCGGCGACGCGGTGCGCGGGACGGTCCGGCCGGCGGAGCTCGACCTCGCGTCGACGGCGTCGGTCCGGTCCTTCGCCGAGAGCTGGCGCGGGCCGCTGGACCTGCTCGTGAACAACGCCGGCGTGATGGCGCCGCCCCGCCCGACGACCACCACCGACGGCTTCGAGCTGCAGTTCGGCACGAACCACCTGGGGCACTTCGTGCTCACCGGTCTGCTGCTGCCCGCCTTGGCCGCGGCCGAGGGGGGCCGGGTGGTGACGGTGTCGTCGGTCGCGCACCACTCCGGCGACGAGAGCGTGCTCGACGCCAACGCCGGCACCGCCTACAACGCGCAGCGCACCTACGGGAACTCGAAACTGGCCAACCTGCTCTTCGCGATGCAGCTGCACCGCGAGCTCACCGCCCGCGGCTCGTCGGTGACCTCGACCGCAGCCCATCCGGGCGTGGCGGCCACGCGGCTGTTCAGCAGCCGGCAGGGCATGGGGGCGAAGGTGGCGGTGCGGCTGCTCGCGCCGCCGCTGCTCAAGCTCACCACGCAGTCGCCGGCGACCGGTGCCCGCGCCGTCCTCTACGCGTCCTGCGTGGCCGAGCCGGGTTCCTACACCGGCCCGCAGCGCCTGGGCGAGACCCGCGGGCCGCTCGGGCCGGCGCGGCTCTCGGCGTACGCGGACGACGAGCGCCTGGCGCGCCGCCTCTGGCACGTCAGCGAGGAGCTCACCGGGTACAGCTACGACTGGCGGCCGAGGCCCACCGCCTAGACTTCCGCCGTGGACCAAGACCTCGTCCTCGTCGTCGACTACGGCGCGCAGTACGCCCAGCTGATCGCCCGCCGCGTCCGCGAGGCGCACGTGTACTCCGAGATCGTGCCGAGCTCGATGCCGGTGGCGCAGATGCTGGCCCGTCGGCCGAAGGCGATCATCCTGTCCGGTGGCCCGTCGTCGGTCTACGTCGAGCACGCGCCGCGCACCGATCCCGCGCTCTTCGACGCCGGGGTGCCGGTGTTCGGCATCTGCTACGGCTTCCAGTCGATGGCGCTGGCGCTGGGCGGCGAGGTCGCGCACACCGGTGGCTCGGAGTTCGGCCGCACCGCCCTCTCGGCCACCGGCTCGGGCGTGCTGCTGCACGGGTTGCCGCAGGCGCAGCAGGTGTGGATGAGCCACGGCGACGCCGTGACCCGGCCGCCGGCCGGCTTCGTCGTCACCGCGGCGACCGCCGGGGCGCCCGTCGCCGCCTTCGAGGACGTCGCACGGGGGCTGGCGGGCGTCCAGTTCCATCCCGAGGTCCTGCACACCGAGCACGGCCAGACCGTGCTGCGACGCTTCCTGCACGACGTCGCGGGGCTGCGGCCGTCGTGGACCGAGGCCAACATCATCGACGACCAGGTCGACGCGATCCGCGCGCAGATCGGCGGCAAGCAGGTCGTCTGCGGGCTGTCCGGCGGGGTCGATTCGGCCGTCGCGGCGGCGCTCGTGCAGCGTGCGGTCGGCGACCAGCTCACCTGCGTCTTCGTCGACCACGGGCTGCTGCGCGAGGGTGAGGCCGAGCAGGTCGAGCGTGACTTCGTCGCCGCGACCGGTGTGAAGCTCAAGGTCGTCGACGCCACCGACCAGTTCCTCGCCGCGCTCGCCGGGGTCAGCGACCCCGAGCAGAAGCGCAAGATCATCGGTCGCGAGTTCATCCGCTGCTTCGAGGCGGCGGCCCGCGAGATCGTGGCCGAGGGCGAGGCCGTCGAGTTCCTGGTCCAGGGCACCCTCTACCCCGACGTCGTCGAGTCCGGTGGCGGCACGGGCACCGCCAACATCAAGAGCCACCACAACGTGGGCGGCCTGCCCGACGACCTGCAGTTCGCGCTCGTCGAACCGCTGCGCACGCTGTTCAAGGACGAGGTGCGCCGCGTGGGCGAGCAGCTCGGCCTGCCCGCGGACATGGTGTGGCGCCAGCCCTTCCCCGGCCCCGGGCTCGGCATCCGGATCGTCGGCGCGGTGACCGCCGACCGGCTCGACATCCTGCGCCGCGCGGACGCGATCGCCCGGGCCGAGCTGTCGGCCGCCGGCCTCGACCGCGACATCTGGCAGTGCCCCGTCGTGCTGCTCGCCGACGTGCGGTCGGTGGGCGTGCAGGGCGACGGTCGCACCTACGGCCACCCGGTCGTGCTGCGGCCGGTGTCCAGCGAGGACGCCATGACCGCCGACTGGACCCGCGTCCCCTACGAGGTGCTCGAGACAATCTCGACCCGCATCACCAACGAGGTGCGCGAGGTCAACCGGGTCGTCCTGGACGTCACGTCCAAGCCGCCGGGCACCATCGAGTGGGAGTGAGCAGGGTGCGCGCGCCCGAACGTTTGGGTCGTGGTCGTTGCCCTATGGGTTTGGTCGGTTAGAGGGCACGCTTCTAGCGACCGAGCTCGGCGGTTAGAGGTGCGACACTGACTATCAGGAGCCGTAGGAGCCAGGCTGTCGCAAATGCTTGCCAGGAAGGACAGCGTGGAGCCAGGGCAGCTACGGACAGAGCTCCAAATCCGCGGCGTGCTCGAGTTGCTGATAACCCCGGAGGGGCGTAAGACTGCCCCATGTCAGGCTCGCCGATGCTCGAAGTCAAGAAGTCCTACGAGGATATCCGATTTTCTAGTTCGATATTTTCGGCCCTATTCGTTCAGTTTCAAGACTTGATGCGAAGGTGGGAAGATGAAGGTCTTGAGAAGGCTGCCCGCGGTGAAAGACGTCTAAGTTTTCGCGAGGAGGCCGAGCTGGATACCCACCTCTCTGTGACCCGAGACGGTGAGTACTGGGACTACGACTCTATCGACGAGTACGTGGCGGCCTATAAGGCCGGCTTCAGTCAATACATATTCGGCCTATATTGGCGTTCATCACTTCCAGATTTTAGTCTCCGCGCTCCTCGATTGGTCATGCAGACGTCGATCGGACCTGCATCTACAATCGTCAATATTGAAGTCGCCGAACGGGTTCACGGTCTGAGACTACTGCAAACGCTCGATAACGATGCGCGTCTTCCGGGAAGCCAGGTTCCGAAGAAGCGCGCGAAGTCAAAGATCTTCCTCGGCCACGGCGGGGCACCCGACTGGCGCGAGTTGCAAGCCGATCTTCGCGACAAACACGATATCGACATAATCGCTTTTGAGTCGGGTGCGCGTGAAGGGCACGCGGTTCGCGATGTAATCTCCGAAATGCTTCAATCAGCTGATTTCGCATTGCTCGTAATGACGGCAGAAGACGAACAATCCGACCATACATTCCGGGCTCGGCAGAACGTCATTCACGAAGCGGGCCTTTTTCAGGGACGCCTCGGGTACCACCGGGCAATTCTAATGGTAGAAGAAGGTGTAGAGCATTTCTCAAACGTAGCGGGAATCGTCTATATGTCATTTGAGCGGGGGCGGATATTGGCAAGAACGGGCGACATTCTCGCCGTATTGCGACGCGAGGGCCTCTATCCGTAACGTCGCCGCGGTGGGTGCGTTCCAAGGTCTTGAGATGCGGTAGACGGTGGGCCATGGTCCTGCAGAAGGCGCTGGTCGGTGCGCCGATCTGGCGCCGTCCTCACCCGCGCGGGCTGACCGGCCTCGGATCCTCGCGGCGGCGCTCCGGCCGCCGCGAGGGGTCGGCCGGGGTGGCGGCAAGGCGGTCGCGTCCGGTGGTCTCGTGCAGGCTCCACCACCGGACGACGTCGTTGAGACTGGTGGGCACGCGCAACGCCCTTCCGAGCAGCACCGCACGTGTTGTGTCGACCGGTCCCGGCGCTACGTCGCCCGTTCCGTGCCGGGCAACGGGCCTTTCGGTTCGGGGACGGCGCGATCAGTCCCTGACCACGATCAGTCCCTGACCACGATCAGTCCCTGACCACGATCAGTCCCTGACCACGATCAGTCCCGAATCACGTCGACCTGCCCGTCGGCGAGGTGGACGTCGACGGTGGTCCGCGCGCCGGTCGCGCCGGCCGGCGGCAGCACGCTCTGCCGCAGCCCGACGCCCTCCACGTCGTCGTCGTAGTAGCCGTCGCGCCGCCCGTCGTCGGGCGTGCTGACGCGACCGAGGTGGACGTTGGCCACGACCTCCACGTTCGCGGTGCGGGGGAGGAGCACCCGGATCCGTCCCGCGGCGGCGGTGACGCGCACCGTGCGCGCCGTGGTCTGGGCGGGCAGCGAGCGCAGGTCCAGCACGCCCTGCCCGAAGGCGAGCCGGTACTCGCGGACGGGGACGTCCGTGGGACGCCAGACCCGGTCGCCGGCACCGTCGTGCAGGCTCGCGTGGCTGCCGGCGAAGGCGACGAGACCGGCCACGGTGACCGGCAGCAACGCGGCGATCGACCACGGTGCCCGACGCAACGCCGCCCCCACCAGCAGCCCGGCGCCGACGAAGCCCAGCGCCGTCCAGAAGTAGACGGGCAGGGCGATGCCCGACGCGGCGTCGACGATGCCGAGGACGACGAGGGACGCGGCGAGGCCGCCGAGCGCGGCGATCTTCACCGGCAGCGCCCGGCGCCGTCGCCGGCGTGACGCCTCGCGGGACTCGTCCCACCACGACCGGACGTCACCCACCCAGGTCGGTGTCGACGGGCTCATCGGCGTGGCGGGCGGCGTGGTCGGTGTCGTCGGCGTGGCAGGGCTCGCGGGAGCCGCGGCTCCCGCGGTGACGTGCTTGGTCAGGTCGACCGTCGCGCCGGCGGCGGGATCGGCACCGGCCGGGGCGACCGGGGCGGCAGCCGACCGGCCCTGCAGGTCCCGCCGGCCGAAGAGCACGACGATCACGACGACGACCGCGACGACCGGGACGAACGGCCCCGGCGCCCACCAGCTGAACGCCACCGCCCACACGAGCAGGCCGATCGCGACCGCGACGGCCCACGGCGGCACCCGCCGGCGGCGCAGCTCGGCGAGCATGCCGTCGATCGGTGCCCGTGCGGTCCCCTGCTCGGGGATGGCCGCCCAGGCGAGCAGGTAGGCGAGGATCCCCGCGCCGCCGAAGAAGGCGGACGTCGCGAAGAGCACCCGGAACAGCACCGGGTCGACGCCGAAGTACTCGCCCAACCCGCCGGCGACGCCCGCCCCGACGCGACCGGCGCGGCTGCGGCGCAGCACGCGTCCCGACGGCGGTGTCGTCGGGGTCTCGGGCACGTCAGTCGTGGTCATGGCACCGAGGCTGCCCCGGCGCGGCCGCCGTGCGCATCGGGCGCGGCCCTGACGCCGACCCTGAAATCGGCCCCGGGGGCGTCACCTGATGCGCGGGCACGAGCACGCCCGCAATCATGGTCCGGTGACCACCGCCGCCGCACCACCGGCCCGACGCCTGACGCGGCGGCCCGGCGGGGGCCGCGTGCTCGGCGTCGCCGCCGCGATCGCCGACCACGTCGGCATCCCGACGTGGGCGATCCGGCTGGCCTTCGTGGCCCTGGCCCCGGCCGGCGGGCTGGGGGTCGCGCTGTACGGCGTCTACTACATCGTCCTGCCCGTGGCGGGCCGGCCCGACCGGCCGCGCGTGGCCCGGTGGCTCGAGCACGTCCTCGCGGTCGTCATCGGCCTGGTGTGCGTGGGCATCGCCGGCGAGTCGCTGCCGCAGGCCGGCGTGGTGGTGCCGGTGATGCTGGCCTGCATCGGCGGCGCGCTGATCTGGCGGCAGGCCTCCGAGACCGACCGCACCCGGATGATCTCGCTGTCGCGCCACTCGCTGGTCGCGGGCTCGGGCGACCGGGTGGGTCGCGCCCGCCTCGCCGCCGGTGCCGGCCTCGTCGTGGCGGGTGGCGTCCTGGTGCTGGCCCGGGCCGACGTCACCGCGGTACGGGACGGCACCATCGCCGTCCTCGTCACCGTGGTGGGCGTCGCCCTGATCACCGGGCCGTGGTGGGTGCGGCTCGTCGGGCAGCTCTCGACCGAACGCGAGGAGCGCATCCGGACTCAGGAACGCGCCGACATCGCCGCGCGGCTGCACGACTCGGTGTTGCAGACCCTCGCCCTGATCCAGCGCAACGCCGAGTCCCCGCGCGAGGTGCTCCGGCTCGCGCGGGGCCAGGAGCGCGACCTGCGGGGGATGCTGTACGACTCGCCGTCGACGCACGGGCAGTTCGGCGAGCGGCTGCGCGCGGTCGCGGCCGAGGTCGAGGACGCCTACGCCGTCTCGGTCGAGGTCGTGGTGGTGGGCGACGTGCGCCTCGACGACCGGTTGCGGGCCGCGGCCGACGCGACGCGCGAGGCGCTCGTGAACGCCGCGAAGCACTCCGGCGTCGAGAGCATGTCGCTGTACGCCGAGATCGAGGACCGCGAGGCCGCGGTGTTCGTCAAGGACCGCGGCTCGGGCTTCGAGATGGCCGACGTCGCCGAGGACAGGCAGGGCGTGCGTGGTTCGATCATCGGCCGGGTGGAACGACACGGTGGGACGGTGCGGCTGCGATCCGTGCAGGGCACCGGTACCGAGGTCGTGATCCGGATGCCGGTCGGGAACGAGGAGGACTCATGAGCGCCACGGTGGTGCTGGTCGACGACCACGCGATGTTCCGCGCCGGGGTGCGTGCCGAGCTGGGTGGACGCGTCTCGGTGCTGGGCGAGGCCGGTTCGGTGGCCGAGGCGCTGGCAGCCATCGCGCAGCATCGTCCCGACGTCGTGCTGCTCGACGTCCACATGCCCGACGGGGGTGGGCTCGCGGTGCTCGAGGCGGTGCGCGACTCCGCGCCCGCCACGCGATTCCTGGCGCTGTCGGTGTCCGACGCGGCCGAGGACGTGATCGCGGTGATCCGGGCGGGCGCCCGCGGGTACGTGACCAAGACGATCTCGGCCGGCGAGCTCGCCGACGCGGTCGAGCGGGTCGCCGACGGCGACGTCGTCTTCAGCCCCCGGCTCGCCGGATTCGTGCTGGACGCCTTCCGCGACGCGCCGGTCGCGCCGTCGATCGACCCGGAGATCGACCAGCTGACGCCGCGCGAGCGCGAGGTGCTCCGCCTGCTCGCGCGCGGTTACGCCTACAAGGAGATCGCGGCGGAGCTGTTCATCTCGATCAAGACCGTCGAGACCCACGCCTCGAACGTCCTGCGCAAGCTGCAGCTCAGCAACCGTCACCAGCTCACGCGCTGGGCTGCGGACCGCCGGATGCTCTAGCGGGTGCCGCGGCAGACGCGCAGGACGGCGTCGGCGAGCTCGGGCCCGTGCGCACCGAGGCCGGTGCGGTAGGCGTCCATGATCACGCGTTCGCGGCCGAGCTGGACGCGGGTCCCGCCGGCGCTCATGCGAGCGGTCTGGACCCGCGTCGAGAGCTTCGCCCGCTCCGCGACCAACCGCATGATGGCCTCGTCGAGGCTGTCGATCTGGCGGCGCAGCACGGGGATGGTGTCGAGCTCGGCCTCGGCGCTCATCTCGGTCACGGACATCGGTGTTCCTTAATCTGGTGGGCGGGCCGGCCCGGACATGCGAAACGCCCCGGGCTCGGGCCCGGGGCGTCGGTTGGTCGATCGATCAGCCAGCAGCGACGGGCACCGGACGGTGGTACCCGTAGGAAAATCGGACGGTGCTGGACACGAGACCATCCTGACACGCGCGCGCGGCGGTCGGCAAGCCGCACGCTGACGGTGCCCCGCCGTAGGCTGGAGACGCGATGAGCCAGCCCGCCCTGTTCACCCCGACGAAGCCGAGTGCCCTGCTCGACGGCCTCAACCCGCAGCAGCGGGCCGCGGTCGTTCACGAGGGCGGCCCGCTGTTGATCGTGGCCGGCGCCGGATCGGGCAAGACCCGCGTCCTCACCCACCGCGTCGCCTATCTGCTCGCCGAGCGCGGCGCCACTCCGGGGCAGATCCTCGCGATCACCTTCACCAACAAGGCCGCAGGGGAGATGAAGCATCGCGTGGGGGCGCTGGTCGGCAGCCGCGCGAAGGCGATGTGGGTGTCGACGTTCCACTCGATGTGCGTCCGCCTGCTGCGCGCCGAGGCGAGGCATCTCGAGCTCAAGACGTCGTTCTCCATCTACGACGCCGACGACTCGCGCCGGCTGATGACCATGGTGGCGCGCGAGCTCGACCTCGACACGAAGCGCTACCCGGCCCGCTCCCTCGCCGCGCAGGTGAGCAATCTGAAGAACGAGCTGGTCACGCCCGTGGCCTGGGCCGACAAGGCGACCAACGCCACCGAGAAGGTGCTCGCCGACGTCTACACCCGCTATCAGGCCCGGTTGCGTGACTCGCACGCGTTGGACTTCGACGACCTGATCATGACGTCGGTGCACCTGCTGCAGAACTTCCCCGACGTGGCCGACCACTACCGGCGGCGGTTCCGGCACGTGCTCGTCGACGAGTACCAGGACACCAACCACGCGCAGTACACGTTGGTGCGCGAGCTGACCATGCCCGAGCCGAAGGCGCCGTACGAGCCGGCCGAGCTCGCCGTCGTGGGTGACGCCGACCAGTCGATCTACGCCTTCCGTGGCGCGTCGATCCGCAACATCCTCGAGTTCGAGCGCGACTACCCCGAGGCCACGACGATCCTGCTCGAGCAGAACTACCGCTCCACGCAGACGATCCTCAACGCGGCCAACGCCGTCATCAGCCGCAACGCCGACCGGCGGCCGAAGAACCTCTGGTCCGACGCCGGCCAGGGCGAGAAGATCGCGGGCTACGTCGCCGAGAACGAGCACGACGAGGCCGCGTGGGTGGCGCAGCGAATAGACGAGCTGGCCGACGCCGGCGACGCCAAGTCGCAGGACGTCGCCGTCTTTTATCGCACCAACGCGCAAAGTCGTGTGTTCGAGGAGGTGTTCATCCGGGTCGGCCTGCCGTACCGCGTGGTCGGTGGCGTCCGCTTCTACGAACGCAAGGAGATCCGCGACGCGCTGGCCTACCTGCGGGTCATCTCGAACCCCGACGACGTCGTCTCGTTGCGCCGCATCCTCAACACCCCGCGGCGTGGCATCGGCGACCGGGCCGAGGCGTGCGTCGAGATCTTCGCCGAGCAGGAGCGCATCTCGTTCGGTGCCGCGCTCGAGCGGGCCGACGTCGTGCCCGGCCTCGCGCCGCGCTCGCTCAATGCCATCCAGGACTTCACGGCGCTCATGACGGAGTTCCGCGGCATCGCCGCCGGGCCGGACGGCGTCCCCGGTGCGATCCTCGAGGCCGTGCTCGACCGCACGGGCTACCTGCGCGAGCTCGAGGCGTCGCGCGACCCCCAGGACGAGTCGCGTGTCGACAACCTGCGCGAGCTCATCAACGTGGCGCGCGAGTTCGAGGAGCAGCGCGCGGCGGCTGACGAGGAGCCCACCCTCGACGCGTTCCTGGAGCAGGTGTCGCTCGTCGCCGACGCCGACTCCATCCCCGACGCAGACGGCGGCGTCGTCACCTTGATGACGCTGCACACCGCGAAGGGGCTCGAGTTCCCGGTCGTGTTCCTGACCGGCCTCGAGGACGGCGTCTTCCCGCACATGCGCACGCTCGGCGACCCGGGCGAGATGGCCGAGGAGCGCCGCCTCGCCTACGTCGGCATCACCCGCGCGCAGTCGCGGCTGTACCTGTCCCGGGCGCTGTCGCGCTCGGCGTGGGGCGCGCCGCAGTGGAACCCGCCGTCGCGCTTCCTCGACGAGGTGCCCCCCGAGCTCGCTGCCTGGACCGGCGCCGTCGACCGCGCCCCGTTCGTCAACAGCTACGGCGACGAGCGGGAGAGCCCGTCGCGGTACGGCGACCACGGCTACCGCGCCCGCCCGCGCCGTCCCTCGGCGCAGGAGCAGCTGGCCGCCTCCGGCCGGGCCCGTGGCGGTGTCGGCAACCGGGCGATTCCGTCGCTCGACGCCGGCGACCGGGTCACGCACGACTCGTTCGGCATGGGCACCGTCGTCGCGACCCGCGGCACGGGTGAGGGCTCGCAGGCCCAGATCGACTTCGGTGGCGACACCGGCCTGAAGTGGTTGATGCTGCGCTACGCACCCGTCCAGAAGCTCTGACGCGAGGTTGTCCACAGGCTCCTACGGCATCGGCCGGGAGTAGCCAGGATGGCGCGGTGCCGGTCAGACTGGAGCCGAAGGGGCGGTGGTGCGCATGTCAGCGGTGTTCGACCTCATCGAGCGGCGGGAGTGGACGCCCGAGACCCTGCACGCGCTGCTCGCCGAGCCGCGCGACCACGATCTCGACTGGCGTCGCTTCGAGATCGTCGACGGGGTTCTTCTCGTGAGCCCGCAGTCGACGCCGCGCCACGAGCTCGTCGTCGCGAAGCTGATCGTCGCGTTGGGTGCGGCGGTTCCCGCCGGGCATCGGGCCATCGGTGCCGTGGGCATCGGCATCGGCCGCTCGTACCGCGTCACCGACGTCACCGTCGTCGCCGATCGGGTCTTCGGCCGCCACGACGCCACGACGCAGCCGGGCGACGTCCTGCTCGCCGTCGAGGTCGAGTCGCCGAGTTCCGTCACCACCGACCGGATCACCAAGCCCGCGCAGTACGCGGCCGCCGGCATCCCGCACTTCTGGCGCATCGAGACCTCGCCGCTCGTGCTGCACGCCTACCGGCTGGTCGACGGGGTGTACGCACCGGCCGGCTCCTGGCGGGCCGGCGAGACCGCACGCGTCACCGAGCCGTTCGCCGTCGACCTCGATGTCGCGGGGCTGCTGCCGGCCTGACGCGCGCTCAGCGGCGGGTGATGCCGAGCCGCCGTGCCTCGGGCAGCCAGCTGCCGAAGAACTCGCCGATGATGTCGTCGAAGAACTGCTGGTCGGTCATCTCGAGGGTGTCCTCGTACTCGGTCAGACCGACGTTGTCGACGACCCGGTTGCCCATGTCGTCGAGCTTTCGCAGGAACGAGGGCGAGTAGCCGAGCCCGACGAACTGCCAGAAGACGGGCCGGCCGGCCGCCTCGACGAGCAGCCGGGTGGTCTCGCCACGGTCGCTCGGCGCGCCGTCGGTGACGAACAGGACGAACTTCGGCGGCGCGTCCTTCTCCGCCTCCAGCGCGTCGGTGTCCGGGCGGGAGCGGCCGAACAGCCGCTTCTTCTTCGCGGTGCCGTCGAGGACGGCGCGGATCGTCGGGGCGTAGGCGGTGCCGCCCATCCGGTGCCGGCCCGCCCACGCGTCCACGAAGCCCTGGTAGTTGTCCCGGTCGACCAGCTCGGGCGGGAAGCCGCTGCTGTGGAAGAAGTGGACGGGCACCACGCCGTCGTCGTCCAGGCCCGACAGGCTCAGCGCCAGAGCGCGCTCGACGACGGCCTGCACCTCGCCGTTCTTGTAGCGCCTGTTCATCGAGCCGGAGAAGTCGATCGCGATCTCGACCTGAGCGACGAGCTCGCCCAGGTCGGTGCCGCGGTCCTGTTCCTTCTTCAACAGGCTGATCAGCGAGGCCTCGGCGTCCGACGTCCGCTTCTCCAGAGAGATCGTCATGGCCGGTGATCATGCCCGACGACCCGGGTGACGTCACCCGGGCGCGGGAATACGCTGCGGCGGTGGCAGTCAGTGCGCACCGTCTGCGCATCGTCGTCGCGCACGCGGGTGCCGAGGACCAGGATCGCGGGGCGACGGCCATGGCGCACGCGCTGCGGGACGCGGGCACCGAGGTCGTCTACACCGGTGGTGGGCAGACCGCCGCGCAGATCGTGCGCACCGTGATCCAGGAGGACGCGGCGGCGCTCGGGCTCGCCGTGCCCGCCGCGGCGTCGCTGCCCGCCGAGATCGTCACGCTGCTCGCCGAGGAGGGGGCCGAGGACGTGGTGGTCTTCGTCGGCGCCGACCCCGCGGGCGTCGCCGGACCTGCGGATCCCGGCGCCGCGGCGGTGTTCGTGCCCGGCGGCGCCGACCGCGACGACGTCGTCGACTGGATACGCCGGAACCTCGTGTCGGCGGAGCCCGGCTGACGGGGCGCGTGAATCGAGTCTCAGCCGCCGACCCCGCCTCGCGGGCGGTGGCTAGGGTCGGAAAGTTGGCTTCGATATCGACTGTCGTGGATGAGGACGTGTCAGCGTGGATCTGTTCGAGTACCAGGCCAAGCAGTTGTTCCAGGAGCACGGGGTACCCGTGAGCCTCGGCGAGGTCGCCACGACGCCGGACGAGGCGCAGGCGATCGCCGAGCGCATCGGCGGCGTCACCGTCGTCAAGGCACAGGTGAAGATCGGCGGACGCGGCAAGGCCGGCGGCGTCAAGGTCGCGAAGACCGCCGACGACGCACGCGCCAACGCCGAGCAGATCCTCGGCATGGACATCAAGGGCCACACCGTGCACCGGGTGCTCGTCGACCCCGGCGCGGACATCCAGGAGGAGTACTACGTCTCCTACCTGCTCGACCGCTCGAACCGCACCTTCCTGGCCATGGCGTCCTACGAGGGCGGCATGGAGATCGAGCAGCTCGCCGTCGAGCGGCCGGACGCGCTCGCCAAGGTGCCCGTCGACGCGCTGCAGGGTGTCGACCTCGCCAAGGGTCAGGAGATCGCCCGCGCCGCGAAGTTCCCCGCCGAGCTCGTCGACCAGGTCGCCGACGTGCTCGTGAAGCTGTGGGACGTCTTCGTCAAGCAGGACGCGACCCTCGTCGAGGTCAACCCGCTGGCCAAGGTCGGCGACGGCAGCATCGTCGCGCTCGACGGCAAGGTGAGCCTGGACGACAACGCCGACTTCCGGCAGCCGAAGAACACCGAGTTCGCCGACCTGAGCGCCACGGACCCGCTCGAGCTGAAGGCCAAGGAGAAGCACCTCAACTACGTCAAGCTCGACGGCGCGGTCGGCATCATCGGCAACGGCGCCGGCCTGGTCATGAGCACGCTCGACGTCGTCGCGTACGCCGGCGAGAAGCACGACGGGGTGAAGCCCGCGAACTTCCTCGACATCGGCGGCGGCGCCAACGCGCAGGTGATGGCCGACGGGCTGGACGTCATCCTCGGCGACACGCAGGTCAAGAGCGTCTTCGTCAACGTCTTCGGCGGCATCACCGCCTGCGACGAGGTCGCCAACGGCATCAAGGGCGCGCTGGAGATCCTCGGCGACCAGGCGACCAAGCCGCTCGTCGTGCGGCTGGACGGCAACAACGTCGACAAGGGCCGGGCCATCCTGGACGAGTTGAACCATCCGCTCGTCACCCAGGTCGACACCATGGACGGCGCGGCCGACAAGGCCGCCGAGCTGGCTGCGAAGGGCTGAACCGATGTCGATCTACCTGAACAAGGACTCCAAGATCATCGTCCAGGGCATCACCGGCGGGATGGGCTCGAAGCACACCACGCTGATGCTCGACGCCGGCTCGAACATCGTCGGCGGCGTCAATGCGCGCAAGGCCGGCACGAGCGTCGAGCTGGGCGGCAAGGACCTGCCGGTGTACGGGACGGTGAAGGAGGCGATCGCCGAGACCGGCGCCGACGTCTCCGTCGTCTTCGTGCCGCCGGCCTTCACCAAGGACGCCTGCATCGAGGCCATCGACGCCGGCATCGGCCTGCTCGTCGTCATCACCGAGGGCGTTCCCGTGCAGGACACCGCCGAGGTGTGGTCCTACCTGCAGGGCAAGGACACCCGCATGATCGGCCCGAACTGTCCCGGCATCATCACGCCCGGCGAGTCGCTCGCCGGAATCACGCCGCACACGATCGCGGGCAAGGGCCCCATCGGCCTCGTGTCGAAGTCCGGCACGCTGACCTACCAGATGATGTACGAGCTGAAGGACCACGGCTTCTCGACCGCCATCGGCATCGGCGGCGACCCGATCATCGGCACCACGCACATCGACGCGCTCGAGGCGTTCGAGAACGACCCCGACACGCAGGCGATCGTCATGATCGGCGAGATCGGGGGCGACGCCGAGGAACGCGCCGCGGCCTACATCAAGGAGCACGTGACGAAGCCCGTCGTCGGCTACGTCGCCGGATTCACCGCGCCCGAGGGCAAGACGATGGGGCACGCCGGCGCGATCGTCTCCGGCTCGTCGGGCACCGCGGCGGCCAAGAAGGAGGCGCTGGAGGCGGCCGGGGTCAAGGTCGGCAAGACGCCGAGCGAGACCGCGGCGCTCATGCGCGAACTGCTGGGCTGACCCGTCCGGCCCGGCGGCTCCGGCCGCCGGGCCGGGCCGATCGACGAGGTGCGGCGGCCCGCGGCGGCCCGCGGCGGCCCGCGGCGGCCTTCGCCCGGTTCGTCCCGCTTCGACCGTCGGTGCGATCGGCGACTTCGCCACGCGGACGTTCCCGGCGCGGCGTGGCCGGTTTCGTTCGGCGGTCAGGGGCGCTAGCTTCCGTTCAGGAAATCGCCAGGTTCCGCCGTCGAGGAGAACGTCATGACCTACCAGTCACCCCCACCGCCGCCCGGGGGCACACCGCCGCCCCCGCCCGCCGGCCGGCCGGCCGGGTTCGACCCGAAGTCGGTGAACCCGCTCGACTGGGGGATCATCGGCGCCGGGGTGCTCGCCTTCATCTTCTCGTTCATCAGCTTCTTCACCTACTCCTCGAAGGCGGGGCTGGGGGAGTCGTTGAGCGAGAGTGCGTGGAGCGGGTTCGTCAGCCTCCTCGCGATCCTGCTCATCATCGCCGGCACCGCGGCGACCGCGCTCGTGCTCTTCGCGCCGCAGGTGTCGCTGCCCGTCCCGGGCCGGCTGATCGCGCTTGGCGCCTTCGCGCTGGCCGTGGTGCTGCTCGTCATCCAGCTGTTCTACGTCCCGAACTACGCCGGTGTGGGTGGGGCGGGGTACGACGCAGCCGTCGACGAGGGTCACGGTTTCGGCTACTGGGCCACGCTCGTCCTCGCGATCGCCGGCACGGCGCTCGCCCTGATGCGCTTCCAGGCCACCGGGGGCCAGCTGCCGGCCAACCTGCAGGGCAGGGTCCCGAACATCGGCGGCTACGGACCGCAGGGCGGCATCGCCGGCGGCACCGCCACGCCGCCGCAGGGTGGCGCCGCCACGCCGCCGCCCGGTGGCGTGACGCCGCCCCCGTCCGGGTACGGGCCGCCGGCCGGCGGTGGCACCCCGCCGCCGCCCGCGGGGGGCACCCCGCCCCCGCCTGCCGGTGGCACCCCGCCGCCGCCCCCGCCGGGATACGGCCCGCCCCGCTGATCGGGGCTCCCCGAACGTCCGCGAAGCCGGAGCGCCGCCACGCGCTCCGGCTTCGCGTCTTCCGCGCGTGTGGCCGCGTGTGGGAACCACTCCCCACGGGTAAGTCGGACAGGTCCGCCCCGTTGCCCTAGGGTCGGTCGAACGTGTTCAGGCGTTCTCACGCTGCAGAGAGGAACCGGTCCGATGACCTACGGTCCCCCCGGCAACCCGCCCCCCGGCCCGCCGTCGGGCGGTGGGTACGGCCCGCCGCAGGGCGGCTACGGCCCGCCGCCGCAGTCGCCGCAGTCGCCGCCCGGCGGGTACGGGCAGCCGCCCCAGGGCCCGCCGCAGCAGGGCGGCGGGCATGGCCAGCCGCAGCAGGGCGGTGGCTATGGCCAACCGCAGCAGGGTGGCTATGGCCAGCCGCAGCAGGGCGGCTATGGCCAGCCGCAGCAGGGCGGTGGCTATGGCCAGCCGCAGCAGGGCGGCTATGGCCAGCCGCAGCAGGGTGGCGGCTATGGCCAGCCGCAGCAGGGCGGCTACGGCCAGCCGCAGCAGGGCGGCGGGTACGGCCAGCCGGCGAGGCGGTCGGGGGGTGTCGACCTCGCGGCGGTCAACCCGCTCGACTGGGCCGCGATCGGCGCGGGTCTGCTCGCCTTCATCTTCTCCTTCTTCGCCTACTACTCCTACTCGGGCAAGGGCTCCTACTCCGGTGAGAGCGAGACCGAGGGTGCCTGGAACGGCTTCTTCGGCTGGTTCGGCGTGCTGCTCGCCCTGGTGGGTGCTGCGGCCGTCGCGGTCGCCGTCTTCGCCCCGCACGTCCGCCTCCCCGTCCCGGCACGATTGATCGCACTGGGTGCGTTCGTCCTGGCCGTGATCTCCACCGTGCTGGCGCTCTTCCTCGTCCCCGACCTCAACGGCGGCGGCGGCGCGTACGACGAGGTCGTCGACGAGGGTCACGGCTTCTCGTACTGGGTCGTGCTGGCCCTGCTCGTGATCGGCGCGGTGGTCTCCTTCCTGGGCTTCCAGCAGACCGGCGGCGACATCTCCAAGGTGCTCAGCGGCGACCTCGGCGCCGGTGGCGCGGGCGGGAGCGGCTACGGCCCGCCGCCCGGTTACGGCGCGCAGGGCGGGTACGGCGGCGGCTCGCAGGGTCAGCCGCAGGGTCAGCAGCCCGGGTACGGCCAGCCGCAGCAGGGCGGCTACGGCCAGCCGCAGCAGGGCGGTTACGGCCAGTCCTCGCAGGGCGGCGGCTTCGGTCAGCCCGCGCAGCAGGGCGGCGGCTACGGTCAGCCGCCCTCGGGTTACGGCCCGCCCCCGTCTGGCCCGCAGGGATCGTCGTCGCAGCAGCAGGGGCAGCAGGGCCCGCCGTCGGGTTACGGCCCGCCGCCGGGGCAGCAGGGTGCGCCGTCGGGTTACGGCCCGCCGCAGGGCTCCTCGACTCAGGGCTCCGCCGCGCAGGGCCAGCCGTCGGGGTACGGCCAGCCGCAGTCGGCGCCGCAGGGACCGCCGGCGGGTTACGGCTCCTCGTCGCAGCAGTCCGGTGCCGCAGCCGCACCGCCCTCGCCCGGCGCGAGCCGGCCGGGGAGCGAGTCGTTCGGCCCGAGCGAGCATTTCGGCCGCGGCGAGTCGGCCGAGTCGGGCGAGCGCTCCGGATCGTCGGCGATCTCGCCGTCCGGTGGGCAGGACGCCGCCGCCCCCGACGCCGCTCCCGACGACGAGACCCGCTTCTCGCGACCGGAGGGCTTCGACCAGGGCCGCCAGTACGATCGCGGCCACGACGAGGGACCCCACCAGCCCGGGCAGAACCCGCCGCCGCCCCCGCCGGGGTACGGCAGCTGACACCACCGACCGATGCCGGGACGCGGAACACGCGTCCCGGCATCGGCGCGTCTGCGGCCGTTCACCCGTGCCGTTTGCCAGCCTGGGACGATGCCCGTCCCGCGCCCGTCCGACCCGCGCGGCACCCGACATCCTGATCGCGCCGGTCGGGCTGGTCGGGGTGGACGGTTCGGACCGGCCGGCCGGGACGCGACGCCGCGGCCGCTTTCGCTCACCGCGGCCTGGGCCGGCGTCGCGAGCGCGCTCGTCGCGGCCGTCGTCGTCGTCGCCGGTGTCGCGGTGGTCTGGTTGCCCGCCTCGGGCGGCTCCGGCAGTGCCGGATCGGCAATCCGGGCGGGGGCGCTCACGTTCCTCGCCGCCGTGCACGGCGGGGTGACGGTCGACGGTCTGCCGACGTCCTTCGTCCCCCTCGGGCTGACCGCCCTGGCGGCGGTGTTCGTCTGGCGTGCGGCCACCGCGGTGGCCGGCGCGGCCGAGGAGGCCGGCGAGAACCGTCCCGTCGCGCTGCTGGTCGCGCTCGCGACCCAGTGCGGGAGCTTCGCGGTCACCTGCGCGCTGCTCGCCGCGGCCTCGACGCTGGGCTCGAGCAGCGCGTCCGTCCCGGGCGCGTTCGTCGCCGGCTTCGTGCTCAGCGCGGTCATCGCGGGGCCCGCGCTCCTCCGTCACAGCGCGCTCGGCGACGGGCTGGTCGCGGTCGTCCCGCCGTGGCTCATCACCGCGGCGCGCGTCGCCGGCGCGACGCTCGCCGTGCACCTCAGCGCCGGCGCCCTGCTCGTGGGCGGCGCCCTGGTGCTGCACCACGACCGGGTGACCGCGCTGTCACACGAGGTCGGCGGAGGCTGGTCGGGCGTGCCGGTGCTCCTGCTCGGCGTCCTCGCCGCACCCAACGCGACCGTGGCCGGCGCGGGCTACCTCTCCGGCGCCGGCTTCGCGGTCGGCACCGGGACGACGGCGGGCCTCACCGGGACGACCACCGGCCTCGTGCCCGCATTCCCCGTCCTCGGCGCACTGCCCACGGGGGACGGTGCCGCCGCGCCCGTCTGGATCCTCGCCGCCGTCACCCCGCTGGCCGCCGGCGCGTGCCTCGCCGCCCTCGCCGGCCGCGCGACCACGCCGTCGCAGCGTTGGCGGGACGCCGCGGGCGCGGTGGCCGGCGTCGCCGTCCTCGGTGCCGCCGTCGCCTGGCTGGCCGGCGGGGGCGTCGGGACCGCCCGGTTGCAGACCCTCGGCGTCCCGCCGCTGCGCTTCGGCCTGCTGCTCGCGCTGTGGACCGGAGCCGTCGCGGCCGCGCTGCTCGCCGCCCGGGCCGCGGTGGCGGCACTGCGTCGACACGAGGGGCCGCAGCGGCCGGGGCTGCGGGCCACGTTCGCCGCGCTCGCCTCGGTCGAGCAGTACGACGACGCCGACTCCGACGACGACATCGACGACATCGACGACACCGACACCGACCACGAGGACGATGCGAACGGCGCCACCGACCCGGCGGCCGCCGCCGGGGCCGGCCGGACCGCGCCGCGCCGCGGCGACGGCGAGGCCCAGGGCGAGCGCCGGGAGGGGACCGCGCGCGGACGCGGGCGCGGCGACCTCGCCGGGTAGTGTTGCCCGGTGCCCAGCACGCCCGAGCGCTCCCGCATCGTCGTCCTCGCCTCGGGCAGTGGCACCACCGTCCAGGCCCTGCTCGACGCGCCAGAACTGCGTCGGCACATCGTCGCGGTCGGCACCGACCGACCGGGGTGCCGCGCCGTCGACCGGGCCCGCGCGGCGGGGGTCGACACGTTCGCCGTGGCGCTGCCCGACCAGCCCGACCGGGCGGCGTGGAATCGTGCGCTCGAGGCCGCGATCGCCGCGCACGAGCCGGACCTCGTCGTGCTCGCGGGGTTCATGCGCATCCTCGACGTCGGCGTGGTGCAGCGGTTCCGCATCGTCAACACCCATCCGGCGTTGCTGCCCGCCTTCCCCGGCGCCCACGCGCTGCGTGACGCGCTGGCCGCCGGGGTGTCGCACACCGGGGTGACCGTGCACTGGGTCGACGAGGGCGTCGACACCGGGCCGATCCTCGCCCAGGTCGCCGTACCGGTGGAGCCGGGCGACGACGAGGACTCCCTGCGCGCGCGGGTGCAGGCCGCCGAACGACCGCTCTACGTCCGTACCGTCACCGGGTTGGTCGCGCGGGCCGCGACCGCCGCCACGACCCAGAAAGGCGCCCGCACATGACCAGGATCGCCGTCCGCCGCGCGCTCGTCAGCGTGTACGACAAGACCGGCCTCGACGAGCTCGCGCGCGGCCTGCACGCCGCCGGTGTCGAGATCGTGTCGACCGGGTCGACCGCGGCGCGCATCCGCGAGCTGGGCGTGCCGGTGACGGCGGTCGACGAGGTCACCGGTTTCCCGGAGATCCTCGGCGGTCGCGTCAAGACGCTGCACCCGCACGTCCACGCCGGCCTGCTCGCCGACCAGACGGACGACACCCACGTCGAGACGATCACCGAGCTCGGCATCGACGCCTTCCAGCTCCTGGTCGTCAACCTCTACCCGTTCGCGCAGACCGTCGCGTCGGGTGCCGCGCAGCCCGAGGTCATCGAGCAGATCGACATCGGCGGTCCGGCCATGGTGCGCGCGAGCGCGAAGAACCACGGCTCGGTCGCCGTCGTCACCGACCCGTCCCGCTACGCCGACGTCCTCGACGCCGTGACGGCCGGGGGGTTCGACCTGCCGGCGCGGCAGCGGCTCGCGCTGGCGGCGTTCCGCCACACGGCCTCCTACGACATCGCGGTCGCCTCGTGGCTGGGCAGTGTCGTCGCCCCGGACGACGAGCACGCCGGCGAGCCGAGCGGCTTCCCCGGCTGGGTGGCGAGCAACTACGAGCGGGCGGCGGTGCTGCGCTACGGCGAGAACCCGCACCAGCGGGCCGCGCTCTACGTGACGCCCGGCGGCGGTGGCGTGGCCGGAGCGGAGCAGCTGCAGGGCAAGGAGATGAGCTACAACAACTACGTCGACGCCGACGCCGCATGGCGCGCCGCCTACGACTTCGCCGACCCCTGCGTGGCGATCATCAAGCATGCGAACCCGTGCGGCATCGCCGTCGGCGCCGACATCGCCGAGGCGCACCGCAAGGCACACGCGTGCGACCCGGTGAGCGCCTACGGCGGTGTCGTCGCGACGAACCGGCCGGCGACCCTGGCCCTGGCCGAGCAGCTCGCCGACATCTTCACCGAGGTCGTCGTCGCGCCGTCCTTCGAGCCCGAGGCGCTGGAACGCTTCGGACGCAAGAAGAACCTGCGCCTGCTCGTCGCCGCGCCGCGGCCGGACGCCGAGGTGGTCGAGCAGCGTCCGGTCTCGGGTGGGCTGCTGCTGCAGACCGCCGACCGGATCGACGCGCCCGGCGACGATCCCGCGGCGTGGACGCTGCAGGCGGGCGAGCCGGCCGACCCCGCGACGCTCGCCGACCTCGCCTTCGCGTGGCGGGCCGTCCGGGCCGTCAAGTCCAACGCGATCCTGCTGGCCGCCGACGGCGCCACCGTCGGCGCCGGCATGGGGCAGGTCAACCGCGTCGACTCCTGCCGCCTCGCCGTGGCGCGGGCGGGGGAGCGGGCGGCCGGAGCCGTCGCGGCCTCCGACGCGTTCTTCCCGTTCGCCGACGGCGCGCAGGTGCTGCTGGACGCGGGCGTCAAGGCGATCGTCGAACCCGGCGGCTCGATCCGCGACGAGGACGTCGTCGCGGCGGCGAAGGCGGCCGGCGTGACGCTGTACTTCACCGGGACGCGGCACTTCGCGCACTGAGCGGCGCGCCGGCGGCCGGGCGACTTGGCAGCGGATGTTGATGTTGCGTAAAGTCCGCGCCCGTACGCCCATCCGAGAGACCGGAGTTCCGTCGTGAGCGTCGCCCCCGGCCCGTCCGACCAGGCCGCCTACCCTCCCGCGCCGACCGGCGAGTACGGCGCACCCGCTGCCCAGGGCCCGAAGGTGTCGGTCACCTGGACCGATGCCCTGCTCGTGCTCGGGGCGCTCGTCGCCGCGGTCGGGAGCTTCCTGCCCTTCGAGAAGCTGACGTACCACGGCGGCTCGTACTCGGTCACCGGCTTCGGCTCGGCGTCGACGTCGGGCTCGAAGGAGATCGCGCAGGGCTACACCACGGACCTCCTGACGCCGGGGCACGGCGGCGTGATCGTGCTCGTCGGCGCCCTCGTGGTGCTGCTCGCGGGCCTGCTCGTCCTCGCCGGCAAGGGGCGGCTGTGGGTCAGCATCGTCTCGCTCGTCGTCAGCGTCGTCGCCGGCTTCATCGCGCTCGTGGCGCTCGGCGTGCCGGCGAGCGACGCCAAGGACCTCAACAACCTGCGCGACGACTTCGACGTGTCCGGTTCGGTCCAGATCGGAGCCGTGCTCTGCGCGATCGGGATGATCGTCGCGCTCGCCTTCTCCATCGTCGCGCTCTGCGTCCGGCGCCGCCGGGGCTGACCCCGTCCCGCCGGCGCCCGACCGGCGGGGAGTTCTCCACCTCGCCGAGATCGGTCGCGGCCCGTTACGGTCGTCCGGCTCGGCTCGATCCTCGACTGCGAAAGGCCCTCGTGACCTCCTCCACACCGCCGCCCCCTCCGCCCGGACCCGCCGGCTCGCCGGTCCCGCCGCCCCCTCCGTTGCGGCCTCACGAGAACGAGGAGAAGGCGCACGTGGTTGCCTGGCTCGTGCCGGTGGCGGCTGCGCTCGCCGTGATCGGGGCATTCACGCCATGGTTCAAGCCGCAGGTGTCGGCCACGATCGGCGGCACGACGCGCTCCGCGGACGCCGTGGACGACGCCCTCTACTCCTGGAAGGAAGGCAAGCTCGGCCTCGTCGCGCCGATCGTGCTGGTGCTGCTCGCGATCGGTGTCGTGAGCCTGCTGCGCGGCGGATCGAACACCCGCTTCCACCGCGGTTCGTCGAGCCCGGTCGCGAACGCGGCGAAGGGGGCCCTCATCGCCGGCGTCGTGGCCATCGCCGCCGTCGTCGTCACTTACTTCCTGCTTCCCTCGCAGTACACCTTCACCGACGGGTCGAGGAAGTACTCCTGGGACGAGGCGCTCAAGCTGTTCAAGTCGCAGACCGGCGCGTCCGACACCGAGCTGAGTCAGGGTCCCCAGATCGGCTTCTGGCTGACCGCTGCTGCCGGCGTCGTCGCCGTCGTCGCCGGCATCCTGATGCTCGTGTTGCGGTCCAAGCAGTCGGCCGCTCCGAGCGGGCAGCAGCCGCCGGCGGGGTACGGGCAGCAGCAGCCGCCGGCGGGGTACGGGCAGCAGCAGCCGCCGGCGGGGTACGGCCAGCAGCAGCCGCCGGCGGGGTACGGCCAGCAGCAGCCGCCCGCCGGGTACGGCCAGCAGCAGCCGCCCGCCGGGTACGGCCAGCAGCAGCCGCCGGCCAACCCGCCGCATGGCTGATCGGTCGTGCCGGGGTGTCCCTGGCAAGATGACCAGCCGTGGTAGCCAATGTCCTCGACGGTGCCGCGACGCTCGCGGCGATCAAGTCCGAGCTCGCGGTCCGCGTCGCCGCGCTCGCCGAGCGCGGCGCGCGGCCGGGCCTCGGCACGGTCCTCGTCGGTGACGATCCCGGCAGCCGGTGGTACGTCAACGCCAAGCACAAGGACTGCGCCGAGATCGGCGTCGCGAGCATCCGGCACGACCTGCCCGCGACCGCGACGCAGGACGAGGTCGAGGCGCTCGTCGGCGAGCTCAACGCCGACCCGGCCTGCACCGCGTTCCTCGTGCAGCAGCCGACCGGTCTCGACGAGTTCGCGATCCTGTCTGCCGTCGACCCGGCCAAGGACGTCGACGGCCTCCACCCGGTGAACCTCGGCGCGCTGGTCCTCGGCCGGCGTGCACCCCTGCCGTGCACGCCCACCGGCATCATCGAGCTGCTGCGCCGTTACGAGGTCCCCATCGCCGGGGCGCACGTCGTGATCGTGGGTCGCGGCATCACCGTCGGCCGACCGCTCGCGCTCATGCTCACGCGCCGCTCCGAGAACGCGACCGTGACCGTGTGCCACACCGGCACCCGCGACCTCGCCACCCACGTGCGCAGCGCGGACATCGTGGTCGCCGCCGCCGGGTCGGCGTCGCTCGTCACCGCCGACATGGTCAAACCCGGCGCGGCCGTGCTCGATGCCGGGGTGAGCCGGGTGGACGGCAAGATCGCCGGCGACATCGCACCCGAGGTCGCCGAGGTGGCGGGCTGGCTCTCGCCCAACCCCGGCGGCGTCGGCCCGATGACCCGGGCGATGCTGCTCACCAACGTCGTCGAGGCCGCGGAGCGACGGCTCGCAGAACGGGCGTGACGTGCTCGCTCGCTCCTGGCGCTGGATCCGCGAGCAGCTCGCCTTCCTGATCGTCCTGGCCGGGGTCGTGGCCGCCTTCGGCTACCTGCTGGTCGAGCCCGGCCACTGGCGTCGCGGCACCATGGCGCTCGGCGTCGTCGTGCTGGTCGCCGGGGTGCTCCGGCTGACGATGCCCACCGCGCGGGTGGGCCTGCTCGCCGTCCGCAGCCGGTGGCTGGACACCGTCGTCTACCTCGTCCTCGGTGGGCTGATCCTCGCCGTCGACATCCGCCTGCATCCCTGAGGCCCGGCCGGGCTAGCCTGCGACTAAGCAGTCATCCGTCGAGGGAGATACGCAATGGCCGACAACCGTCGTGGCAAGGTGACCGTCGTGGGCGCCGGTTTCTACGGCTCGACGACCGCGCAGCGACTTGCCGAGTACGACGTCTTCGAGACCGTCGTGCTCACCGACATCGTCGAGGGCAAGCCCGAGGGTCTGGCGCTCGACCTCAACCAGTCGCGCCCGATCGAGGGCTTCGAGACCACCGTCGTCGGTGCGACCACCACCCCCGAGGGCGGCGGCTACGAGGCCACCGCGGGGTCGGACGTCGTCGTCGTCACCGCCGGCCTGCCGCGCAAGCCCGGCATGAGCCGCATGGACCTGCTCGAGGTCAACGCCAAGATCGTGCGCAGCGTCGCCGAGAATGTCGCGAAGCACTCGCCCGACGCGGTGATCATCATCGTGTCGAACCCGCTCGACGAGATGACGGCGCTGGCGCAGCTCGCGTCGCAGTTCCCCAAGAACCGGGTGTTCGGCCAGGCCGGCGTGCTCGACACTGCGCGCTTCACCAACAACGTCGCGACCGAGCTCGGTGTGCCGGTCGGGTCGGTGCAGACGCTGACGCTCGGCTCGCACGGCGACACGATGGTGCCGGTGCCGTCGGCGTGCTTCGTCGACGGCAAGCCGCTCGCCGAGACGCTGCCCGCGGACAAGATCGAGGAGCTCGTCACCCGTACCCGCAACGGCGGTGCCGAGGTCGTCGCCCTGCTCAAGACCGGTTCGGCGTACTACGCGCCGTCGGCCGCCGCGGCCCGTATGGCCCGCGCGGTCATCGAGGACTCCGGCGAGGTCATCCCGGTCTGCGCCTGGGTCGACGGCGAGTACGGCATCGACGGCGTGTACCTCGGCGTCGAGGCCGAGATCGGCCGCCAGGGCGTCAAGAAGGTCGTCGAGCGCGACCTCACCGACTCCGAGGTCGCCGGTCTCAAGGAGGCCGCCGAGGCCGTCCGCGCCAAGCAGGCCGACGTCGCCGACCTGTAACGGCACACCCCGCACGACCACCGGCGCAGGCCCGTCCGTCGCGGACGGACCTGCGCCGTGCCGTTGACCCGGCGGCGGATACGCGTGATCCTCGGCTGAGTCCCCGCGGTGCAGCCCAGCGCCGAGGTGCAGTCGGTCGACGACGACCGGGATTGCGACGGCGCGACGTGACCACTGCGACGACCCCACGCCGGACCAGGCGCACCGAGCTCGACACGTATCCCGGGGGCGCGCGGCGTTACGCCTGCCTGGGGATCGTCGTCGTCGCGACGGTCGTCCTCTACTACCAGTTCTACCTCGCCGGGGCCGTGGCCGCGGGGACGGACGGCCGCAACGGCATCCTCGTCGACTACGACATGTCCTTCGTGTACTACGTCAACATCGCCGTGGTCGGGTACGTCCTCGGGGCGCTCGCCTCGTTCGTCACCGGCGTGGCCGACCGCTACGGGCGCGTCACCATCATCACCACCGGGCTGTTCGTCGTCGCGCTGCTGTGCCTGCTCGGCATCCCGCTCGCGGACAGCAAGATCGGGTTCGCGGTCGTGTTCGGCGCCATCGGCCTCGTCGAGGGCGTCATCCTCGTCGCGACCCCGGCGCTGATCCGGGACTTCAGCCCGCAGCTGGGGCGGGCCTCGGCGATGGGGTTCTGGACGCTCGGCCCGGTCATCGGCTCGCTCGTCGTGAGCATCCAGGTCAGCAGCCTCGGCGACGACACCCCGTGGCACGACCAGTACGTGATCGCGGGCGCCGTCGGGCTCGTCCTGGCGGTGGTGTCCGCGCTGTTCCTGCGTGAGCTGTCGCCGCGGCTGCGCGATCAGGTGATGGTGAGCGCGCGCGACCGCGCGCTCGTCGAGGCGCGGGCGAAGGGCATCGACGTCGAGGCGTCGCTGCGTCGACCGTTCCGGCAGATGCTCAAGCCGGACATCCTCGGCTCGGCGTTCGCGATCAGCGTCTTCCTGATCATCTACTACACCGCCGTCGGCTTCTTTCCGGCGTTCTTCCAGACCGTCTTCGGCTACACGCAGTCCAAGGCGAACTCGCTGGGCAACTGGATCTGGGCCTGCAACGCCGGCGCGCTGCTGCTGATCGGCTACCTGTCGGACAAGGCCCGCGTCCGCAAGCCGTTCATGGTGGTCGGCGCGGTCGGCGCCATCGTGTGCACGATCGTGTTCCTCAGCCACGTCACGGAACCGGACACGTCCTACACCTGGTTCGTGGTCGTCCTCAGCGTGCTGGCGGTCTTCCTCGGCCTCGCGTACGCGCCGTGGATGGCGAGCTTCACCGAGACCGTCGAGCGTCGCAATCCCGCGCTCGCCGCGACCGGGCTGGCGGTGTGGGGCCTGGTGATCCGGGTCGTCATCGCGGTGTCGGTGTTCGTCGTGCCGCACGTGGTCGACACCGTCTCGACGCTCGTCGAGAAGGGTCCGGCCGCCGTCGCCCTGCAGGAGAAGTACCCGCGCGAGATCGCAACCGCCCAGAAGCTCGACGAGAAGACGTCGGCGGCGCTCGCGGCCACCCCGAACGACGTGCCGACCCAGCTGCGGGCCGTCAGCGAGGTGTCCGGCGTGTCCGTGGCCGACGTCGGGGTCGTCGCCCGGCTGAACGCCGAGCACCGCGACGCCCTCGCCGCGGCGCAGGTGGTCGACCCCGCCACGCGCAGCGCCATCGTGCAGAACCCGAGCGATCGTGCCGCGGGTGCCCGCGCCGTGGCGCAGGTGGTGAGCAAGCTCGGCACCACGCCCGCGCGGGCCGGGCAGCTGCTGCGCGAGCTCACCACGATCCCGACCGGCCAGCTGCTGCTGCTGTCGCAGAGCGGGACGAAGGTGCAGGCCGCGCAGGCGTCACTCGTCGCGTTGGGCAAGGTGCCCGCCTCGGACCTCGCCGTGCTCAAGGAAGCGGGTGACGCGGCCGAGAAGTCGCCGACGCAGTGGCAGCACTACTTCTGGGTCGCCGTCGGCGGGCAGCTCGTGTTCATCCCGCTGATCTTCCTGCTGGCCGGCCCGTGGAGTCCGCGGGCCGCGCGCCGGGCCGAGGCCGAGCACGAGGCGAGGATTCAGCGCGAGCTCGCCGACCTCTGACCGGGAAACGGCGGGTTGTGCCCGCTGGCGGGATCAACCCACCGCGCTTCGCGTGAGCATGGCGCGGATCGACGCGATGACGTACCCGGGTCGCTCGGTCAGGTCGGCCCAGGTGAAGCGCAGTACCGTCCAGCCCAGCGCCACCAGGCCGTTCTGTCGCGACCGGTCGCGACGGAAGCGGTCGACATCGACGTGGTACGCCATGCCGTCGACCTCGACGGCCAGTCGGTGCAGCGGGAACGCGACGTCGACGACGCCGAGCAGTTCGCCCGCGTGCCACACCTCCTGGTTCGGGGTCCATCCTCGGATGCCGGCGCGGCGCAACAGCCGATGGAGGACTCGCTCGGACTCGGCCGCCGCTCCATCCGCCAGCTGCGCGGCGATCCGGCGCAGCTGCGGGTTCCCGCGAATGCGGGGTTCCCGCGTCAGCGCGGCCGTGCACGTCGAACGCTCGATCCAACCGCGCTGCAGTGCCCGGTCGGCGAGCCGCGTGGCCTGCGTGAACGGCAATTCGCGCAGCAGGGCGACCACGGTGCCGCGACGGTCGAGGACGGGGAGGCCGGACCGGATACGGGTCTGCCCGGCCAGCAGATCGTGGCGCCGCAGCCGGACGCCCTGGGGGGCCACGACGTGACGGTCACCGGGCACCACCACGTGGACCGCGTCGCCGTCCGCCGGGTCATCCCTGACGCCCCAGAGGCGGCCCGCGGTGAAGGACCCGAGCACGCCGTCGGTGGCGAGGACCGCGGCCCAGAGTCGCGCCTGCCAGGTGAGCGGAGCACCGCCGAGGACGTGCACGCCGCGACTGAGCCGGGTGAGCTCACCGCTCGCGGTCATCCGGGCGACGGTCGAGGCGGAGACGCCGCAGCGCCGCAGTTGCGCGTGGGAGATCACGCCCGCCTGCGGGCGCGCGACCTCCCACCACTGCATCGCGCCAGCCTGCCCGAGCGCGCGGCCTGAACGGCGTTGTCCACAACTGCTTCGCGAAAGCGGTGGGTTGTGCCCGCCGGCGGGATCAACCCACCGCTGTTGTCAGAGCGTGCCGAGGACGGCGGCGCGCAGGACGTCCAGGCCGACGGAGCCGACGTCGAGGGCGCCGCGGTGGAAGGCCTTGACGTCGAAGGCGTCGCCCGCGGCCGCGCGGGCGTCGTCGCGCAGCTGCAGCCAGAACCGTTCGCCGATCTTGTACGACGGCGCCTGTCCCGGCCAGCCGAGGTAGCGATCGAGCTCGAAGCGGCGGAAGCCCTCGGCGGTGTTCGCGTGGGCGGTGAGGAAGCGCCACGCCTTGTCGTAGTCCCACGCGCCGCCACCGACCTCGGCCGGTGCGGGGAGCTCGCAGTGGATGCCGATGTCGAGGACGACGCGGGCCGCGCGCAGCGACTGCCCGTCCAGCATGCCGAGGTGGTCGGCCGGGTCGTCGAGGAAGCCGAGGTCGGCCATCAACCGCTCCGCGTAGAGCGCCCACCCCTCGCCGTGCCCGCTCACCCACGACCCCAGCCGGCGCCACCGGTTGAGCAGCGCGGCGCGGTAGACGGTCTGCGCGACCTGCAGGTGGTGGCCCGGGACGCCCTCGTGATAGACGGTCGTGCGCTCCCGCCACGTGCCGAAGTCGTCGACGCCCTTGGGCACCGACCACCACATCCGGCCCGGACGCGTGGTGAGGTCCTCGCTCGGACCGGTGTAGTAGATGCCGCCCTGCTGCGTCGGCGCGATCAGGCACTCGATGCGCCGGATGGGCTCGGGGATGTCGAAGTGGACGTCGGCGAGCGCGGCCACGGCCTCGTCGGACGTGCGCTGCATCCAGCGCTGCAGTTCCTCGGTGCCGGCGAGCCGATGGGCCGGGCTCGCGTCGAGGTGGGCGATCGCGTCCGCCACCGAGCCGCCGGGGACGATCCGCTCGGCCGTCGCGGCCATCTCCGCCTCGATGCGCGCGACCTCGGCCTGCCCCCACTCGTAGGTCTCCGCCAGGTCGAGCCGGGTGCCGAGGAACGCGCGCGAGTGCACCGCGTACCGCTCCCGGCCGACCGGGTCGCGCTCGGGAGCGGCGGGCAGCAGTTCGTCGCGCAGGAAGGCGGCCAGCCGCTCGTACGCCTCCCCTGCCTGCCGGGCCGCGCGGTCCAGGTCGCCCCGCACCGAGTCGGGCACGTCGGCGTCGGTCGCCTGCGCGGCGAGGGAGACGAAGAAGCCGTCGTCACCCACGTTGTCCGCGCACTGCTCGACGCCGATGCGGACCTGCCGGACGGGTGGCACCGTGCCGGCGACCGCGGCGTCGCGCAGCGAGGCGACGTACCCGCCCAGCGCGTCGGGCACCGCCGCCAGCCGGGCGGCGATCGTGGCCCAGTCGTCGACGGTCGCCGTCGGCATGAGATCGAAGACGTCGCGCACGAACTGCAGCGGCGAGTCGATGTTGTTGAGTCGCGCGCTGTCCGCGCGGATCGCGCGCAGGTCGTCCTCGGTCTCGAGCAGGTCGCGCAGCGCCGCGGCGGTGACGCGGTCGGTGTCGTCGACCGCCTCGGTCGCCGCGAGCGCGGCCAGGGTGGCGCGCCGCAGCTCGGCGACCGCGGCCAGGCCGTCCGGGCTCAGATCGGGCAGCGCGTGGTCGTGCCCGGCGATGCCGGCGAAGGTCGCGTAGACGGGGTCGAGCGCGGCCTGCCGGTCGAGGTACTCGTCGGCCACCCGGTCGACGGCGGTGGGGCGCCGCGCGGCGTCCGGTGCGGGAGTGCTCATGGCTGCACCCTAGGACGCCCGCCGGCCGGGGCGCCTCGTCACCACGCGTGTCGATTTGTCCGTGACAACGTGTCATATTCGGCTGGAGACGATGACTGTGACGACATGTCTGGGTAACGTCGCGGTGATCCGACCGACTCGCGCACGGGGAAGGACGACGATGCTGGCCCACGAACGACACGGTTCGGGCGAGCCGCTCGTGCTGATCCACGGCGTCACCCACCGCCGACAGGCGTGGTACCCGGTGCTGGACCAGCTCGCCGAGCACCGGGAGGTCGTCCTCGTCGACCTGCCCGGCCACGGCGAGTCGCCGGACCTCGTCACCGCCGGCCGGCCGGTCCCCGACGTCCTGCGCGACGAGTTCAAGGCGTTCCTCGACGGCCTCGGGCTGGTCCGGCCCCACGTCGCCGGGAACTCCCTCGGCGGCCTGGTCGCGCTCTACGCCGGCGCGAACGGCCACGCGCGCTCGGTCACCGCCCTCTCACCCGCCGGCTTCTGGCGTACCCCGGCCGAGTTCGTCTACACCCGCCAGATCTTCACCCGGGCCTGCGTCCTCGCCGCCCGGCTCGGCCCGCGCGCCGAGCTGCTCGCCCGTAGCCGCGGGGGCCGCACGGTGATGTACGGCCTGCTCACCGCCCGTCCGGGGCGGGTGTCGCCGGACCAGGCCGTCGGCGACCTGCGCGGCTTCCTGCGCTCCCGGCCGGCGCTGGCCACGCTGCTGGCCGCGGCGGAGCCGTTCACCGCGACCATCCCCGCCGACGTCCCGGTGACGATCGGCTGGGCGGCCCGCGACCTCGTCCTGCCGGCCTGGCAGGCCGAGACCGCCCGGCGCCGGCTGCCGGCGGCCGAGCACGTCACCCTGCGCGGCGTCGGGCACGTCCCGATGAGCGACGATCCGCGCCGCGTCGCCGACCTGCTGCTGCGCGGCAGTGCACCCGCCGCGACGGTCGCGCCCCTCGCGCGTCCCGCCCGCCGTCGGACGGACGCCGCCACCGCCTGACCCTCGTACACTCGGCCCCCATGGGCGAGCTGTTCGTGAACATCGGCATCGTCCTACTGCTGATCCTGGTCGAGGGCGTGTTCGTCGCCGCCGAGATCGCGCTCGTCTCGCTCCGCGAGGGGCAGGTGCGCGCGCTGCAGGAGTCCGGCCGGCGCGGCGGCGCGGCCGTGTCGCGTCTCGTCGGTGACCCGAACCGCTTCCTCGCCGCCGTCCAGATCGGCGTCACCTCGACCGCGCTGCTGTCCTCCGCGTTCGGCGCCGTCACGATCTCCGACGAGGTCAGCGACTTCCTCGTCGACCACGGCTGGAGCGACGGCCTCGCCTCGGTCGTCGGCGTCGTGGGCGTCACGCTCGTCATCTCCTTCGTGACGCTGGTGGTGGGCGAGCTCGCGCCGAAACGGCTGGGCCTGCAGCGGGCCGAGGGTGCGGCGCTGTTCTTCGCGCCGCCGCTGGAACGCATCGCGGCCGTCTTCCGGCCCATCATCTGGTTGCTGTCGCGCGCGACGAACGGCATCGTCCGCGCCCTCGGCGGCGACCCGGAGGCCGGTCGCGCCCCCATCACCGACGAGGAGCTGCGCGGGCTGGTCGCCGCCCACGAGTCGCTCGGCTCCGACGAGCGGACGCTGATCGACGACGTCTTCGCCGCCGGCGAGCGGTCGGTGGACGAGGTCATGGTGCCGCGCACCGAGGTCACCTTCCTCGAGGGGACGATGACGGTCGCCCGGGCCGCCAAGGTCGCCAGCGACTCGCCGCACTCGCGCTACCCCGTCGTCGGCCGCGGCCACGACGACGTCGTGGGCTTCATCCACATCCGCGACCTGCTGGTGCCCTCCGTCCGGCACGAGCGCGACCGGACGGTCGCCAGCCTCGTGCGCGAGGTCAAGGCGCTGCCCGGCAGCAAGCACGTGCTCGCGGCCATGTCCGAGATGCGCCGCGAGGGCCACCACCTCGCCATCGTCGTCGACGAGTACGGCGGCACGGACGGCATCGTGACCCTCGAGGATCTCATCGAGGAGGTCATCGGCGACATCCGCGACGAGTACGACACCGACGCCGACGACTCCAGCCGGCTCGCGAGCGGCGAGCTGGAGGTCAACGGCCTGCTCAACCTGGACGAGGTCGCCGAGCTCGTCGACGTCGAGCTGCCGGAGGGGCCGTACTCGACGCTCGGCGGCTACGTCATGGCGGCCCTGGGGCGGCTGCCGCAGACCGGCGACGCCGTCGACTACGAGGGTCTGCAGCTCACGGTGCTGCGCGTGGAGGGACGCCGGGCGGCACGCATCCGCCTGTCGCCGCGGCCGGACGCCGCGGCGGCCCCGGTGGCCGCGGAGGCGGGCTGACCCGCCCGAGGGCAGGGCGGACCGGGTGGGACAATCGAGGGATCATGGCGCCGAAATCCTCGTCCCGCCCTCGCGTGCTCTCCGGCATCCAGCCGACGTCCGCGTCGTACCACCTCGGCAACTACCTCGGGGCGCTGCAGCAGTGGGCCCGGCTGCAGGACGAGCCGTACGACGTCTTCTACTTCCTCGCCGACCTGCACGCGATCACGCTCAACCCGCCCGACCCGGCGGTGCTGACGCAGCGGTCCCGCGGTGCCGCGGCCCAGCTGCTGGCCGCGGGTGTCGACCCCGAGCGCAGCGCGATCTTCCTGCAGAGCCACGTCCAGGGCCACACCCAGCTGTCCTGGGTGCTCGAGTGCCTCACCGGCGAGGGTGAGGCCCGCCGGATGACGCAGTTCAAGGACAAGTCCGGCCGCGGCGAGTCGGTGAGCGTCGGGCTGCTGACGTACCCGATCCTGCAGGCGGCCGACATCCTCATCTACCAGGCCAACTTCGTGCCGGTCGGCGAGGACCAGCGCCAGCACGTCGAGCTCACCCGCAACCTCGCGCAGCGCTTCAACGGCCGCTACGGCGAGACGTTCGTGGTGCCGGACGCGCTGATCCCGAAGGCGACCGCACGCGTGCTCGACCTGCAGGACCCGACGTCGAAGATGAGCAAGTCGCTGCCCGACGCCGGCACGCTGAACCTGACCGACCCCCCGGCCGTGCTCACCAAGAAGATCAAGCGCGCCACCACCGACTCCGAGACCGAGATCCGTTACGACCCGGCGGCCAAGCCGGGGGTGTCGAACCTCGTGGCCATCCTCGCCGCGGTCACCGACCAGCCGGTCGAACAGGTCGCGGCGGGCTTCGCCGGGCAGGGGTACGGCGCGCTGAAGGGTGCCGTCGCCGACGCGGTCGTGGCCTTCGCCGAGCCCTTCGCGCGGAGCCTCGCCGGCTACCTCGACGACCCCGCCGAGCTGGACCGCATCCTGGCCCGCGGCGCCGAGCGCGCCCGGCCCATCGCCGCCGAGACGGTGCGCGACGTCTACGAGCGGGTCGGCTTCGTGGCTCCGGTGGCGCTCGGGCATGAGTGAGGTCGTGGTCGGGGTCGCGGTGGCGATCCCGCAGCCGCACGCCACCGTGCTGACGAACTGGCGGCGGCACGTCGGTGACCCGGCCGCCGACCTCGTCTTCCCGCACGTCACGCTGCTGCCGCCGACGCCCGTCCCGGCCGACGCGATGGACGACGTCGAGGCCCATCTCGCGGTCGCGGCCAAGGAGGTCGAGCCGTTCTCGATGCACCTGGCCGGCACGGGCACGTTCCGACCGCTGTCGCCGGTGGTGTTCATCCAGGTCGCGACCGGGGTGTCGCAGTGCGAGACCCTGGAGGGGGCGATCCGCACCGGTCCGCTCGAGCGCGAGCTGGCCTTCCCGTACCACCCGCACGTCACCGTCGCGCACGACATCCCCGACGCCGGGCTCGACGACGCCTACGACGGGCTCTCGACGTTCGTCGCCCGGTTCGCCGTCGGCAGCTTCGTGCTCTTCTCGCGCGAGGACGGCGGGCGCTGGACGTGGCGCACGGAGTTCCCGTTGGGCGGTACGGAGGGCGACGCCGCCGGGTAACACGCTCGTGTGAGCGACACCGCGCAGCCGCCGGACGCCGGCCAGGACGCCGACGCCCCGGGACGTCTCGCGCGCGTCAAGGCCGGCGCCGCCGGACGGTGGCAACGAGCCCAACAGGATCACCTCTGGCTGCGCCACGTCGTCGACGCGTGGGGTCTGCTGACCCGCAACCACGGCAATCAGTACGCCGGGGCGATCACGTACTTCAGCTTCCTCGCGCTGTTCCCGATGCTGCTGCTCGCGGTGTCGGTCACCGGTTTCGTGCTCTCGTCCCACCCGGGGGCCGAGGCCGACCTGTTCCGGCACATCACCGACGAGGTGCCGGGCGAGTTCGGCACCACGCTCAGCGAGTCGGTCCAGACCGCCATCGACAAGCGCACGGGGGTCGGCATCGTTGGCCTGCTCGGCGTCCTGCTCACCGGGCTGGGATGGATCGGCAACCTGCGCGAGGCCATCGACGCGGTCTGGGGCCGTGCCAAGCCCAAGCGCAACTTCCTCGCCGAGCGGCTGTCGAATTTGCTGGTGCTGGCGGGGCTGGGGGTCGGGATCCTCGTCTCGCTCGCCCTGACCGTCGTGGGCACCTCGCTCACCGACCAGATCCTCGACTTCGTCGGCCTCGACGAGCTGCCGGGCTCGACGATCGTGCTGAAGATCCTGGGCATCGCGATCGCGGTCGCCGGCGACTCGGTCATCTTCTGGTGGCTGCTCGTCCGGCTGCCCGACGTCGAGGTGGACAAGCGCATCGCGCTGCGCGGCGCGATCCTCGCCTCGGTGGGCTTCGAGATCCTCAAGATCCTCGGCACCTACACCATCGCCCACAGCGCCGGCAGCGCGACCGCCGGACCGTTCGCCGGCATCATCGCCGTCCTCGTGTGGATCCAGCTGGTCATGCGCTGGATGCTGTTCTCCTGCGCGTGGATCGCCACGGTGAACACCGCGGCCCGCACCGCCAACAGCGTGCCGGTCATGCCGGTGCGCGGGGTCGACGGGACGGCCGCGGCCGGGCCGGACACCCCGCAGTCGGCGGTCCGGCCCGCGACGGTCGGCGCGACGCTCGTGGGCGCCGGGGCCATCGCGGGAGCGGTCGCGACCTGGGCGGCGACCCGCGATCGCCGCGACCGCGAGGACTGAGCTCGGGTCAGTGCCGACGGGCCATGCGCTGCGCGAGGCCGAGCACGCCGGCCAGCAGGACGGCCGCGATCGCGGCCTGGGCCCACAGCGGCACCGACGACCCGCCGGTCGGGGCGGCCGCGGCCGTCGCGCCGGGCGCGGCGGTGGTCGCCCGTGCCCGCGCGTCGCCCTCGGCGCGGGCCGGGGTGGCCAGCGTGCCCACCCGGGCGGTGGCGGGTAGCGAGCGGGCCCAGCTCACGAGCCGCTTGGCCTGCACCCACTGGTCGACCGGCCAGCGCTGTGCCCGCAGCAGGACGACGCCGTAGCGGTGACCGCCGCGTTCGATCGCGCCGACGAAGGTGTGCTGGGCCGCGTCGGTGTAGCCGGTCTTGGCGACCAGCGCGCCCTTGACCGTGGTCAGGAACTCCTGGTTCTGGTTGTACAGCGTCACCTTGCCGACGACGTCGTGGAACGGCAGCGTCGACTTCGCCACGCGGTCGTAGGCGGCGAAGCGGGGCTGCGCGAGCGCGGCGCGCAGGAACAGCGTCATGTCGTAGGCACTCGTGAGCTGCTGCCAGCCGTCCAGTCCCGACGGCGTCTGGACGTAGGTGTCGTAGGCGCCCAGCGCCCGGGCCGTGCGGTTCATCAGCGCCACCGTCTTCGCACGCCCCCCGGCCGCCGCGGCCAGCGCCTCCGCGCAGTCGTTGCCCGACACCAGCAGCAACCCTCGGAACAGCTGGTCGACGGTGTACCGGCCGCCCGCGACGAGCCCGGCGTGCGAGCCCTCGGTGTCGGCCGAACGGCGTGACACCGTCACCGTGCGGGGTCCGGGCAGGACGGGCAGCAGGGCGACCGTGGTGAGGACCTTCTGGATGCTGGCGGGCTGGTAGCGCCCGTGCGGGTCGCGAGCGGCGACGACGCGACCGGTGTCGAGATCGGTGACCATCCACGCCTGCGCGGTGATGTCGGCGGGGAGCGCGGAGCGCTTCGTCCCGGCCGGCAGCACCTCGCCGCGGCCGAGCAGCTGCGTCCCGCCGACCGGCTCGCCGTCGGGACCGATCCCGCCGCGACGCGGATGCGGGTCGGGGGCGGCGGGCGAGTTCGCGCCGTCGGTCGGGCTCGGAGCGGCCGGCGGGACCGAATGCGACCCGGCGGCCGCCGCGGGGGCCGCGAGCACGGCGGTCAGCAGGGCCGTCGTCAACGCCGCCGTGATCGTCCGTGCCCGCACCGGACGAGGGTAGGTGCCGCCGGGTTACCCGCCGGTCACCGACATGCCTACCGGTCGACGATGATCTGGAAGTTGACCGGTCGGCTCGCCGGGAAGGTCGTCCGGCCGGTGGCGTCGACCATCTTGAAGCGGACGAAGCAGAACGTCGCGCGCGTCGGCGTGCTGATCGAGACCGCGACGTCGACCGTCCGTCCGGGCAGCGTCGTGGGCACCGGGACGTCGGCGATGGTCTGGCAGTCGCCGCGCCGCTGCGGCAGGTCGATGCGGTGCAGCGCGTACCCGCGCCAGGTGACCGTGCCGATGTTGCGGAAGCGCCACACCTTCTTCACCGTCGAGCCGGCGACGACATGCGTGCAGTCGGTCAAGGACACGTCGCGGACGAAGACCTCGGCGTCACCCTGGTGCGCGGGCGGCGCCGACGGCGGATCGGTCTGTCGGACCGAGCAGTCCGCCGCCGTGTAGCGCGTCGCGGTGCCGCCGGACGACCCGCCGTCCGATCCGCTCGTCAGCCCGAGCACGACCAGGACGGCGGCGGCGAGGACCACGACGACGCCGCCGGCCACGGCGTAGGGCAGCCAGCGCGGGCGGCTCCCACCCGTCCGTGCCGCTGCCGGCGCGGCGGCGGCCGGGGTCGCCGGATCGGCCGGGGTCACCGGGTCGTCGTCGGTGGCGCTGACGACCCGATCGGCGGCCTGCCACCGCTCCCGGTACGCGTCCGGGTCGCCGCCGCAGGCCTTGACGAACTCGACGGTGGTGGGCCAGCTGGGCAGCCGGTTGCCCTGCGCGGCCTCGTGCAGCGTGGTGTGCGAGATGGCGCGTGAGCGCCCGGCCAGCTCCCGGAACGACGGGTTGCCCGACCCCGCGCGCAGCTCGCGCAGCCGGTCCGCGAACGCCTCGATCGCCGCTGCCCGCGTCGCCTGGTCGGCCACAGCCTCGCCCTCTCCCTTCCGTGCAGCCGGTGCGCTGCGAGGGGGAGGCTACCGCCCGGGGAGCGGGACCAAACGCCCGATACCGGGCGCCGGTGCCGGTCGCGGCATCGCCCGCCGCCCCCGCAGGACGGGAGACGACGGGCGACGGGTCCGCGACGGGCTCAGCCGGTGAGGGTGACCCCGTCGTAGTACGACCGCAGGATGGCGGCGTAGCCGGTGCCGGCCTTCGCCTTGTCCCGGGAGCCGGTCTGCGACAGCCAGTCCCCGTCGACCCAGCCCGGGCACGCGGTGCTGGTCGAGCAGTAGTGCGCCTGCAGCACGTTGCCGCTGCGGGTCAGCCGGGTGCTCCACGTGTCGTCCACGGCGGCGCTGGTGGCCGCCACCGCCGAGCCGGGTTCGTAGACCTGGCTGCTGGTGTTGTCGTACACGTCGAAGCACTGGCCGCTCGACGTCTTGCGCGTCGAGTGCAGGGCCCAGTACCAGCCGTAGCTCTTCACGGCCACGGCGCCGGCGCGCAGGGACTCCTTCGGCCAACTGGCCGGCCACTCGTTGGGCAGCACGTTCTTGACGTAGGTCTTGAACGCGACCCGTTGCACCGTCCCGAGCGACTTGCGGTAGACCAGGATCGAGCTCGGCAGCGTGGTGTTGCTGCCGTCGGTCTTGCAGCCGGTCGGCGGCGCCGCGCTGAGCAACTGGTGCGACGCGTTCTGATTCTTGAGGGTGGCGTTCAGGTTGCCCTTCGCGCCCGTCGCGAAGTCCTGGTGGGCGCCGGCGTAGTTGCTGTTGAAGTAGACGCGCACGGTCTTGCCGGTGCGGTTCCACACCGCGGCGGCGTTGTTCTTGACGCACTTGCCCTTGCCGTTGCCCGTGCCCTTGAACTCGTAACAGCTGGGCTGCTTGGCGCCGTAGTCGTCGAGGGAGTCGGTGAAGTCCGAGACGGACCCCTTCTCGCCGCTGTTGAAGTAGTAGCAGAACTCCCCGTTGTCGCACGTGCCGTCACGCCCCGCCGCGCTGGCCGGCGCGGCCAGCACGGTGGTGGCGCCGAGCAGCAGGGCGGCGGCTGCGAACAGCGAGATCAGTGGTGATCGCCTGTGCACGACGCGGCCCTCAGTGGTTGAACCACGGCTGGGTCCAGCCGAGGTAGGACTCGCCGAAGCTGGACTCGATCGTGGCGATCGTGGTCGTGCCGTAGCGGCCGGCGTGGTACCGGCCGTCGGTGCCGACGTCGGTCGAGGCGAACTTTCCACCACCGAGGGAGAGCATCACGTGCCCGTAGCCCTTCGAGCCGCCCTTGAAGAAGGCCAGGCCGCCGGCCGGGACGGTCTTGGAGCCCGCGTGCTTGTACTTGGCGGGCACCTGGGTCCAGTGCGCGTACGCGTCGTGCGACCCGCTGTTGGACCAGCCGTAGGCCAGGCCCACGACGTGGTCGCAGGTGCCGACGCCGAGCGAGGTGCTGCCGATGTGGTTCTTCGCCCACGCGACGGCCTGCGCGCACGTGTTCGGGTCGCCGAGCCCGCTCGTGGAGCACGACCCGCCACCGCCCCCGGTGGTGCCGACCTGGTGCGAGGCGTTGTTGTTCTTCAGCGTGGCGTTGAGGTTGCCCTTGGCCGCCGAGGCGAAGGCCTGGGAGGCGCCCCCGTAGTTGCTGTTGAAGAACACGTGCACGGTCTTGCCGGTGCGGTTCCACACCGAGGCGGCGTTGTTCTTGACGCACTTGCCCTTGCCGTTGCCCGCGCCCTTGAACTCGTAGCAGCTGGGCTGGGTCGCGCCGTAGTCGCCGAGCGATCCGGAGAAGTCCGAGATCGAGCCCTTCTCGTCGCTGTTGTAGTAGTAGCAGAACTCCCCGCTGTCGCACGTGCCGTTGCGGGCGGACGCGGCGACGGCCGGGTCGGCGAGGACGAGGGCGGGTGCCGCGAGGGCGGCGGCGGTGGCGGCCACGGCCGCGCGCTTGCTGATCCGATTCACGATCGATCTCCTTGGGGTGTCGAGCGAGCTGGTGGGTGGGTGTCGGTCAGTGGGCGTCCTGGTACTCCTCCCAGGTGCGGATCGGGACCTTCGGGCCGTCGTCGGCGGCGCCGTTGGCCAGGCCGTTCTTGCCGAGGTAGTAGTCACCGGTCTGGTGCTGGGCCGCCGGCGACAGATCGGTGTCGCTGATCGCGGCGGCGTGGATGTGGTACGGCCAGTCGCCCTGGCTGGGGTCGCGCACCCAGGCCGCGAAGCCGACCTGGCGCAGCGCCTTCGCCACGGCCGTCCGGGTGGCCGCGGACATCCCCGTCACGGAGATGTCGACGACGCCACCGCCGTCGTGCGTGCCGGCCGACGTCGTGTCGCCGCCGGGGTTGTACGACCCTTGGCTCAGGGTCAGCGTGCGCTTGGCCAACCGGCCGGCCTCGGCGAGCATCTTGTCGGTGCGGGTGTCGACGACGATGTCGTCGCCGGCATCGACCCGCTTGCCGGGCGCAACCTTGTCGGTGACGGTGAAGCGGCCGCTGCCGAGCTTCGTGAGCGACGCCGTGCCCGGCAGGCCGTTCGCGCCGAGGCCGGTGTAGCCGAGCGACTTCTGGTACCGGGTGTACGCGGCGACGGTCTCGGTGCCGAAGTAGCCGTCGACCCATTTCGCCGCCAGCAGGTGGTGCGCCTGCAACGCCTTCTCGACGCGCAGCACACTGCTCTTCGCGCCCGGGGTGAGCGTGTCGTCCGCGCGGCGTGGGTCGATCTGGGCCGCCTTGACCGTCGCCGCCATGTCGACGCTCGGCAGCGCCGCGGCGCGCGTGGGTTCGGCACTCGCCGCCACGGCGGGTAGTGGGACCAGCGCCGCGGCCATGGCGAGGGCCACGGCTCGGGGTAGGGACGTCATGGGAGCACCTCCGCGTCGGGAACGTCGACGACCCTCCCGTCCCCGCGGCCGTGTCCGACAGGGGCGACGTCCGTCAGGGGACGGCGAAGCCTCGCCAGCCCCCTTGTCCCGGGGGCTGCGGGGTGTTGTCAGGCGCCGTCAGGACGTGGCTGACAGCCGGGGTGAGGTGACCGCCGGTCATACTCGGACGCGTGGTCGTCTCGAAACGGGTCGCGTGGTTCCTCGTCGCGTTCGGCGTGTGGAGCTGGATCATCTGGCCGACGTTCCTCAAGAACATCTGGGTCGACAAGCGCTCCTGGAACCACGGCATGACGGCGTTCTTCGGTGTCCATCTCGTGCTGGTGATCGTCTCGCTCACTCTCGGAACGATCATCGGCGTGCTCGGCGTCCGCGCGCTGCGGGCACGGTCGACCCCGACCCGGGGGAACGAGGGCGAGCGCCGGGCGGACGGGTCGCGGCGGTGACGGCATCCCGGTGTGGCAATAGTGCTACATTGTGCCACATGACGTCGGTGGCCTCGCGGGACCTGCGCAACCACACGGCCGAGGTGCTCCGGCAGGTGGCCGACGGCACCCGGGTCACCGTCACCGTCAACGGCCGGCCCGTCGCGGAGATCGGTCCAGTGCGCGCGCTGCGCCCGCAGTTCTTCAGCAAGGCCGACCTGCTGACGCTGGTCGTCGCGCACCAGGCCGACGCCGGCCTCACCGCGGAGCTGGAGGCGCTCGCCGGCGACACGACCGACGACCTGGACGCGCTGTGAGCACCGCGCCGGCCGTGCTCGACACCAGCGTGCTGATCGCGCGCGAGTCGGGCCGAGCACTGGACGTCGACGCGCTGCCCGACCGCACGACCGTCTGCGTCGTCACCATCGGTGAACTGCAGGCCGGCGTGCTCGCGGCGCCGGACACGGCAACGCGTGCTCGCCGGCTGTCGACCCTCGGTGCCGCCATGACCGTCGAGGCGTTGCCCGTCACGGCCGAGGCGGCGCGTCGGTGGGCGGAGCTACGGGTGCGGCTCGCCGAGCTGGGTCGCCGCGCCAAGGTGAACGACCTGTGGATCGCCGCCGTCGCCCTCGCCAACGGCATGGACGTCGTCACGCAGGACGACGACTTCGACGTCATCGCACTCGCCGGCGGCCCGGAGATCGTTCGCGTCTGACGCGGCCGCGCCCGGCTGTCACCGTCGCGTCGCCCGGCTGAGCTGCCGGCTGCCGCCCCGCTGGTACCGGCGCGGCTCACTCCCGGGTGATGCCGCCGAGGACGAGGTCGATGCCGGCCAGGAACTGTTCGCGGTCGTCGTGGCCGGGAAGCTGTGCCGCGATCCGGCGCACGAACGGGAACTCGGCCTCGTCGAGCTCGGCCCACTGCCGGGCGATGGCGGACAACGCCGTGTCGCGGTCCGTGTCCCGGGGCGCGTGCCGGGCGTTCGCGGCGTTCTGGGCCGCGGCGCCGAGGACGTAGCTCGCCAGCGCGGTCACCACGTGGAAGTGACGTTCCGCCGGCACCTCGAGATCGTCCAGCGGACGCCCGAGCGCCTCGACGATGCGCATGCTCGCCAGCTGCCAGGGCTCCTGGGAGAGCTGCGAGCCGATCCAGGGATGCGCGTCGATCGTGTCGAAGAGACCGAGCGCGACCCGGCGGATCCGCTCGTGCGGCGTGGCCCGCGTCGGGCCGGCTCCGGTGGCCTCGGCGACGAGCGCGTCCGTCGCCGCCGCGAGCAGCTCCTTCTTGTTCGCGACGTGCCAGTAGATCGCACCGGGACCGGTGGCGAGGGTCGCCGCGAGGGTGCGGAACGTCAGGGCGCGCTCGCCCTCGGTGTCGAGGATGGTGATCGCGGCCGCGATGATCCGCTCGCGCGACAGCGCGTCCGCGCGTCGCGACGGTCGGCCCACGGCAGCGTCCACCCGGCCATCTTGACACAGCCTGGAATGACGTTCCACCATGAGGGTGGAACGACGTTCCATCCTGAGTCGAGAGGAGGCCGGCCATGGCCGCCACCACCACCGCGTCCGCGCCGACGCGCACCTATCCGTCGCTGCGTGCCGCATGGATCCCGCTCTTCGCGCTGTGCCTGGCGTTCTTCGTCGAGATGGTCGACAACACCCTGCTGGGGATCGCCCTGCCCACCATCGGCCGCGATCTCGGCGGCAGCACCACGGCGCTGCAGTGGGTGACCGGCGCGTACTCCCTGGTCTTCGGCGGTCTGCTGCTGTCGGCCGGATCGGCCGCGGACCGGCTCGGTCGCCGCCGCGTCCTGCAGGTGGGACTCGTGCTCTTCGGCCTGCTCAGCCTCCTCGTCGTCTGGGTCGACTCGATCGGGCAACTGATCGCGCTGCGTGCCGCGCTCGGCATCGCCGCGGCCATGATGGCGCCGATCACCAACTCGCTGGTGTTCCGGCTCTTCGACGACCAGGCGCTGCGGATGCGCGCCATCACCGTGATGATCACCGTCGGCATGACCGGTTTCATCCTCGGCCCGCTTCTCGGCGGCACCGCCTTGGCGCACGTGCGATGGGAATGGCTGCTGGTGGTCAACGCCCCGATCGCGCTCGTCGCCTTCGTCGGCGTCCGCTTCGGGGTCGCGCCCGACGACCCCGACGGCCTCACCCGGGACCGGCTCGACCTGCCCGGCGCCCTGGCCAGCATCGCCCTGATCGGCCTCGGCTGCTACACCGCCACCAGCGGCACCGACCACGGCTGGGCCGCACCGGCGACCATCGCGTCCGGGGTCGGTGCGGTGGCCGCCCTGATCGTGTTCGTCCGGCACGAACGGCGTACGCCCGAGCCGATGCTCGACCTCGCCGTCTTCCGCCGCGGCGCCGTCCGGGGCGCCAGTCTCGCCCAGGCCGGCACGGCCATCGCCATGGCCGGGGTGATGTTCTCGCTGATCATCCACTTCCAGTACGCCTACGGGTGGAGCCCCGTCCGTGCCGGGCTGGCGAACCTGCCGCTCATCGTCACCATGATCGCCGCGACGCCGGTCTCGGAGGGCCTCGGCAAGCGCTTCGGCCACCGCATCGCGTGTGTCGTCGGCGCCGCCCTGCTCGCCGGCTCGCTCGCCGGGCTCGCGTGGGCCGTCCCGCACGGCTACCTCGCCGTGGCCGTGTTCATGGTGACCTTCACCGTCGGGCTGCGCACCGTCATGACGATCTGCGCGGTCGCGCTCGTGGACGCGATGCCGCACAACCGCACCTCGCTCGGCGCGGCGCTCAACGACGCCGCCCAGGAGGTCGGCACGAGCGTCGGCACCGCGGTCGTCGGCACGCTCATCGCCACCCTGGTCGTGCGGGCGCTGCCGAACGGGACGTGGAGCGAGCACCTGGTCGGGTCCTTCTTCCACGGCGAGCGCGTCATCTTCGCGGTGCTCGCGGTCGTGGTCGGGATCCTGGCCGGCTGGGGGGCGCTCACGCTCACCGACTCCCGCAACGTCGAGGAGCCCCACTAGGGTCACCGGCGCGCGATCCGCGGTGTCGTAGGCGGCGGGCACGATGGCCCCATGACGACTCTCGGCGTGATCTTCCCGCCCAGCCGCCCGCCCGAGGAGCTGCGCGAGGTGGCCGTGGCCGCCGACGACGCGGGCGTCGAGCAGCTCTGGTTGTGGGAGGACTGCTTCTTCGAGAGCGGGGTGGCCGCCGCGGCGGCGGCGCTGGGCTGGACGCAGCGCATCGCGGTGGGCATCGGGCTCATGCCCGTCCCGCTGCGCAACGTCGCGCTGACCGCCATGGAGATCGCGACCATCGAGCGGCTCTTCCCGGGGCGGTTCGTGCCGGGCATCGGGCACGGCGTGCTCGACTGGATGGGCCAGGTGGGTGCTCGGGCGGCGTCGCCGATGACGTTGCTGCGCGAGTACGGCACGGCGCTGCGTGCGCTCCTGCACGGCGAGACGGTGTCGACCGACGGGCGCTACGTCCAGCTCGAGGACGTCGCGCTCGACTGGCCGCCGTCCCCGGCCCCGCCGCTGCTCGTCGGCGCGGTCGGCCCGAAGACCCTCGAGCTCGCCACCGAGGTGGGCGATGGTGTGATCCTCACCGGCGCCACCACGCCGCAGGCGTTGCGCGATGCGGCCGAGCCCCTCGCCGCCGGGCAGGCCCGCAGCGGGCGTGCCGCGGCCGACGTCGTCGTGTTCGTGACGGTCACCGACCGTGCCCCGGCCGCCGAGATCGCGGCCCGGGTCGGCGACTACGCCGCCGCCGGTGCCACCCACGTCGCCCTGCACGCCGTGGGCGACGACTCCTACCCGTTGCCCGAATTCGCCGCATTGGTCGGCAGAGAGGTGCGGCCCGCGGTGCGCTGAGCGCCGATGGGTGCGCCGCTCGTGGGCGTCGGCAACGATCCGGTTTCAGACCTCCGGGCGCCGCGGGTGGTGCTCGGGGCGCGGCTATGGTGTCGGCATCACACGCTCGCGGCGGTCCCTGACTGCCCGTAAATAAGGGGAAAGACTTGGTTCGCAAGGGTTGCGTGGCGTTCGTCGCCGCGGTGTCTGCGCTCAGCCTCGGCCTCAGTGCCTGTGCGAAGACCGACTCCGGGGACGACTCGTCCGACAGCCAGAAGCCGGCCGTCATGTGGGTGGACTCCGACGGCTGCACGACCGCCAAGCAGTACTGCAACGTCTTCCTGACGACGGTGCTGAAGAACGACAAGCAGGCCGTGCAGCTCGCCGTCGAGAACGCCTCGGCCGGGATCTTCCCCAAGGTCGACACCGTCGGCGACCTCAAGAACGGCGGCACCGGGCTCGCGTCCTACCACCAGTTCGACGGCAAGGTCGACGACAGCCTGAAGTCCGAGGTGAACAAGGTCAAGGCCGACATCATCGCCGGCAAGATCACCATCACCTCGAAGGCCCAGCCCAAGGGCAAGACCGAGCTCACCCCGCCGAGCTCCGGCAAGACGGACGCCAGCTTCTCGGCCTGCATGGTCACCGACACCGGCGGCATCGACGACAAGTCCTTCAACGCCGCGTCGTGGTCGGGCATGCAGGCCGCGCAGACCGCCGGCAAGGCCAAGGTGCAGTACGTGTCGTCCAAGACCCAGGCCGACTACGCCCCGAACATCCGCGCGCTCGTGAACAAGGGCTGCAAGCTCATCGTCGGCGTCGGCGGCCTGATGGGCGAGGCGATCAACAACGCCGCCAAGGCCAACCCGAAGCTGCACTTCGCGCTCGTCGACGGCGCCGGCAACGGCTCCAACGTGCAGGGCCTGCAGATCAACACCGCGCAGTCGGGCTTCCTCGGCGGCTACCTCGCCGCGGGCTACTCCAAGAGCGGCAAGGTCGCGACCTACGGCGGTCTCGCCATCGCCCCGGTGACGGTCTACATGGACGGCTTCTACGAGGGCGTGCAGTACTACAACAAGCAGAAGAGCAAGAAGGTCCAGGTGCTCGGCTGGAACGAGTCCACGCAGAAGGGCACCTTCGCCGGCAGCTTCACCGACCAGGGCAAGGGCCAGCAGATCACGCAGAACTTCATCCAGCAGGGTGCCGACGTGATCTTCCCGGTCGCGGGCGGCACCGGGCTCGGCAGCGCCGCCGCCGCGCAGGCCGCCAAGTAACGCCGCCGACGGCCCGGGGACACTCGTCCCCGGGCCGTCGCGCGTCCCGTGGGGGTCTCGACATCGAGGTGACGAGGGTTTTGAGTGTTCAGGGTGACTGACGAATCGCCGGCACGGCGGACGGAACGGCGATCGTGAAGCTGGAACTGCGGGGCATCACGAAGCGGTTCGGCTCGCTCGTCGCGAACGACGCCATCGACCTCACCGTCGAGCCGGGCGAGATCCACGCCCTGCTCGGCGAGAACGGCGCCGGCAAGTCGACGCTGATGAACGTCCTCTACGGGCTGTACCACCCCGACGCCGGCGAGATCCTGCTCGACGACCGGCCGCAGCACTTCGCCGGGCCCGGCGAGGCCATGGCCGGCGGGATCGGCATGGTCCACCAGCACTTCATGCTCGTCCCCGTCTTCACCGTCGCCGAGAACGTCATGCTCGGCAACGAGTGGACGACCGGCCCCCTCGGCTTCCTGTCCCAGAAGCAGGCCCGGGCGAAGGTGCGCGAGCTGTCCGACCGCTACGGCCTGCAGGTCGATCCCGACGCCGTCGTCGGCGACCTGCCGCTGGGCGTGCAGCAGCGCGTCGAGATCCTCAAGGCCCTCATCCGCGACGCCAAGGTGCTCATCCTGGACGAGCCCACCGCCGTGTTGACGCCGCAGGAGATCGACGACCTCATCCGCGTGATGCGCGAGCTGGCCGCCGCCGGTACCGGCATCGTCTTCATCACCCACAAGCTGCGCGAGGTCAAGGCGGTCGCCGACCGCATCACCGTCATCCGGCGGGGGAAGGTCGTGGGCGAGGCAGCGGCCGCGGCGTCCGAGGCCGAGCTCGCGTCCCTGATGGTCGGCCGCGACGTCGCGCTCGTGGTCGACAAGCCACCCGTCGAGACCCGTGACGTCGCCCTGCGCATCGCCGACCTGGTGGTCGAGGACGACCGGGGCAGCACCACCGTCGACGGCGTCACGCTGGACGTCCGGGGCGGGGAGATCGTCGCGCTCGCCGGCGTGCAGGGCAACGGCCAGGAGCAGCTCGTCGAGGTCCTGCTGGGGCTGCGCCCCGCCGAGCGCGGGACGGTGGAGCTCGACGGCGAGTCCGTGCTCGGCCGGAGCACCCACAGCATCCTGCAGCGTTCCGTGGGCTTCGTGCCCGAGGACCGCCAGCACGACGGCCTCGTCGGCTCCTTCAGCGTGGCCGAGAACCTCGTCCTCGACCTCTTCGACCGGCCGCCCTACGGCGGCCGGCTCGGCATGGACAACGCCGCGGTCGCCGACAACGCGCAGCAGCGGGTCACCGAGTTCGACGTGCGGCCACCCGAGCCGGCTGCGCCGGCGAACACGCTGTCCGGTGGCAACCAGCAGAAGGTCGTCATCGCCCGGGCGATGTCGCGCCCGCTGCGACTGCTCGTCGTCTCGCAGCCGACGCGCGGCGTGGACGTCGGCGCGATGGAGTTCATCCACCGGCGCATCGTCGCCGAACGCGAACGCGGCACGGCGATCGTGCTCGTGTCCAGCGAGCTGGACGAGGTGCTGTCGCTGGCCGATCGCATCGCGGTCATGTACCGCGGCAAGATCATCGGCGTGCTCCCGTCGGGGGCGACGCGCGACGAGGTGGGGTTGATGATGGCCGGCGTGCCGCAGGAGCAGGCGCAGCAGGAAGCGCTCGAGAAGCCCTCGCTGCTCGCGGGCCTCGACGCGGACGGAGGCACCGCGTGACCGCGTCGGTCCTGACGAAGCCGGGCGCGCCGGAGCCCGCCGACGCGTCGCCGCCCTCGCGGTGGCGCACGATCGCGGGCAGCGAGGGACTCGTCACCGTCCTGGCCATCGTCGTCGCGCTGGTGATCGGCGCGGTGTTGATGGTCTTCTCCGACGACGAGGCCCGACGCGATCTGGGCAGCGACTTCGGCAAGTTCTTCCCGCGGGCGTGGGAGGTCGTGTCGGGCGCCTACAGCGCGCTGTTCCAGGGCTCGATCTTCAGCCTGCACGGCGACGGCTCGCTGAGCGGCGCGCTCGGCCCGATCGCCTCGTCGATCACGCAGGCCGGCCCACTCATCCTCGCCGGCCTCGGCGTCACGTTGGCCTTCCGGGCCGGGCTGTTCAACATCGGCGCCGAGGGCCAGATCACCGCGGGCGCCACCGTCGCCGGGGCGGTCGGCTTCGGGATCTCGCTGCCCCCGCTGCTGCACCTCGTGGTCGCGATCGTGGCAGGCATGCTCGGCGGCGCCGTCTGGGGCCTCGTCGCCGGTGCGCTCAAGGCCAAGACCGGTGCGCACGAGGTCATCACGACCATCATGCTCAACTACGTCGCGTCGTTCGGGCTGCTGTTCATGCTGCAGCAGACCTGGTTCCAGGGGAAGGACAACCAGCAGAGCAAGGTCGTCCACGGCACCGCCCGGCTGCCGCACCTGTGGGGCAATGCCCTGCCCGTCGACTTCGCGATCGTGCTGGGCATCGCGGCCGCGGCGTTCCTGTGGTGGCTCCTCTCGCGCAGCACCGCCGGCTTCCGGCTGCGGGCGGCCGGCGCCAACCCGGCCGCCGCACGCACCGCCGGCATGAACATCGGCAACACCACGATGCTCGCCATGGCGATCGCGGGCGGTCTCGCCGGCCTCGCCGGGGTGGCGCTCGCCCTCGGCAGCTCGAACTCCTACCAGGTCACGCAGGGCATCTCGTCCAACATCGGCTTCGACGCCATCACCGTCGCACTGCTCGGGCGGATGCGGCCGTGGCCGACGTTCTGGGCCGGCATGCTGTTCGGCGTGCTGCGCGCCGGTGGCACGGCGATGCAGGCACAGGTGCAGATCCCCGTCGACATCGTGCTGGTCATGCAGGCCGTCATCGTCGTGTTCATCGCGGCGCCGCGGCTGACCCGAGCGACGTTCCGGATCAAGGCGACCGGGCGGGCGCTGCAGACCGCGGCCACGAACCTCGCCGTGGTCGTCAACGAACGCGCGGCGTCCCCCGACCGCAAACGCCTCGTCGCCGGCGTGACGCAGCTCGTGCTCGGCGTCCTGGGGCTGCTCGTCTTCGGGCTCGGCAGCCGCTCGGCGGGCACCGCGGCCTTCCAGCTGTCGGCGCCGGGCGCGGCCATCGACCTGGGCGGGGTCGCGATCCAGGCCCGGCCGGTGACCCTCGTGCTGTGTGCGCTCGTCGTGCTCGCCGGCGTCGCCCGGCTCACCGGCCGGGCAAGCGGCCGGTGGACGGCGACGGTCACCGTCGTCGGCCTGCTCGTCGCCTTCATCTTCTGGTCCGTCGCCGGCTCGCCGAACGGGCTGAACGTCGTGAGCCTGCTGCAGGGCACGATCTTCCCCGGCGCCATCCCGATCATCCTCGGCGCGATGGCCGGCGTGCTCGGCGAGCGTGCCGGCGTCGTCAACGTCGCCATCGAGGGCCAGCTGCTGTTCGGGGCGTTCCTGGCCGCGCTCGTCGGGACGATCGCGGCGAGCGCGTGGATCGGCGCGATCGCCGGTCTCGTCGGCGGCCTGATCGTGGCGGCGCTGCTGGCGGTGCTCGCGATCCGCTACCTCGTCGACCAGGTCATCGTCGGCGTGGTGCTCAACGTGCTGGTGCTGGGGCTCACCACGTTCCTCTACAGCAAGGTCATGCAGCCCTCGGCCGACACCTACAACCAGCCGCCGCACTTCCCGATCGTCGAGATCCCGGGGCTGTCAGACATCCCGATCATCGGTCCGGCGCTCTTCGAGGGGACGATCTTCCTGTTCCTGACCTACGCGATCGTGATCGTGGTGGGTGTCGCGCTCTTCCGCACCCGCTGGGGATTGCGGGTCCGCGCCGTGGGCGAGCACCCGCGCGCGGCCGACACGGTCGGCATCAAGGTGCTGCGGACCCGCTACCGCACGGTGTGGCTGGCCGGGGCCATCGCGGGTCTCGGTGGCGCGTTCCTGGTGCTGGGCAGTGGCGCGGCGAACACCTTCCAGATCAACATGTCGTCCGGCAAGGGCTTCATCGCGCTCGCCGCGGTGATCTTCGGCCGGTGGCACCCGCGCGGCGCCGTGCTGGCCGCGTTGCTGTTCGGCTTCGCCGACCAGCTGCAGTCGCTGCTGCAGCAGGCCGACTCGCCGATCGACTCCAACTTGCTGCTGATGGCGCCCTACCTGGTCACGCTGTTGGCGGTGGCCGGCTTCATCGGCCGCTCCCGTCCGCCCGCCGCGGACGGCCAGCCCTATACGAGCAGGGGATAGCGCACGCATGAGTGACATCGACTGGGGCACGCTGCGGCGTGCCGCCCTCCAGGCCATGGGCAACGCCTACGCGCCGTACTCGCAGTACCCGGTGGGGTGTGCGGCCCTCGTCGACGACGGCCGCATCGTCACCGGCTGCAACGTCGAGAACGCGTCCTACGGCGTGGGACTGTGCGCCGAGTGCGGGCTGGTGTCGGCACTGCACGGCAGCGGCGGCGGCTCGCTCGTCGCCTTCGCCTGCGTGGACGCGCGTGGCGACGTCCTCATGCCGTGCGGCCGGTGCCGCCAGCTGCTGTGGGAGCACGGTGGGCCCGACCTGCTCGTCGACACCCCCGACGGCGTCAAGCAGATGATCGAGGTCCTGCCGCTCGCCTTCGGCCGCGAGAGCCTCGGCTGAGGTGGCCGAACAGTTCGACGCCGTCGACGTCATCCGCACCAAACGCGACGGCGGCCGGCTCGACGACGCCCAGATCGACTGGGTGATCGACGCCTACACCCGCGGCGCCGTCGCCGACGAGCAGATGTCGGCGCTGGCGATGGCCATCCTGCTGCGCGGCATGGCGATGCCCGAGATCGAGCGCTGGACGGCGGCGATGATCGCGTCCGGCGAGCGGCTGGACCTGGGCTCGGTCACCCGGCCGACCGTGGACAAGCACTCCACCGGCGGCGTCGGTGACAAGATCACGCTGCCGCTCGCGCCGCTGGTCGCGGCGTGCGGTGCCGCCGTGCCGCAGCTGTCGGGGCGCGGCCTCGGCCACACCGGCGGCACGCTGGACAAGCTGGAGTCGATCCGTGGCTGGCGGGCGGGGCTGACCAACGCCGAGTTCCTCGCGCAGCTCGACGACGTCGGCGCGGTGGTCTGCGCGGCCGGTGCCGAGCTGGCGCCGGCCGACCGCAAGCTCTACGCGCTGCGAGACGTCACCGGCACCGTCGAGGCGATCCCGCTCATCGCGTCCTCGATCATGAGCAAGAAGATCGCCGAGGGCTCGTCCGCGCTCGTGCTCGACGTCAAGGTCGGGACGGGTGCGTTCATGAAGTCCCGCGACGACGCCGCGGAGCTCGCCCGCACCATGGTCGCGCTCGGCACGGCCGCGGGCACCCACACCGTCGCGCTGCTCACCGACATGTCGACCCCGCTCGGGCTGACGGCCGGCAACGCGCTCGAGGTGCGCGAGTCGGTCGAGGTGCTCGCCGGGGGCGGCCCGGCCGACGTCGTCGAGCTGACGCTCGCGCTCGCCCGCGAGATGCTCGCCGGTGCCGGGATCGACACCGACCCCGCGGACGCCCTGCGTGACGGCCGGGCGATGGACGTCTGGCGCGCGATGATCGCCGCGCAGGGCGGCGACCCAACCGCGCCGCTGCCGACTGCCCGCGAGACGCACGTCGTCACCGCACCGTCGTCCGGGGTGCTGACCCGCCTCGACGCGCTCGCCGTCGGCGTCGCCGCCTGGCGGCTCGGGGCCGGTCGCGCCCGCAAGGAGGACCCGGTGTCGGCCGGCGCCGGTGTCGTCCTGCACGCCAAGCCGGGTGACCAGGTGACCGCCGGCCAGCCGCTGCTGGAGCTGCACGCCGACGAGCCCGTCCGCTTCGAGCGGGCCCTCGCCGCCCTCGAGGACGGTTGGGAGATCGGCGACACCGCCCCCGCCCGCAAGCTCGTCCTCGACCGCATCGCCTGACTGGCGACTTCCCAGGTCGACTGGCGACTTCGGGGCCGACTGGCGACCTATAGGTCGCCAGTCGGCCCGAAGGTCGCCAGTGAACATGCAAGGTCGCCAGTCGGCCCCCACGTCGCCAGTCGGCCCCACGTCGCCAGTCGGCCCCACGTCGCCAGTCGGCCCCGAGGTCGCCAGTCGACATGCGAAGTCGCCAGTGAACATCGAGGTCGCCAGTGACGATGCGGGGGAGCGGGTCGATACGGTGTGAGGATGCCCGTACCTCTCAGCGCCGAGACCATCCGGCAGGCACCCAAGGTGCTGCTCCACGACCACCTCGACGGGGGGTTGCGGCCCAGCACGATCGTCGACATCGCCGGGCGCATCGGCTACCGGGCGCTGCCGACCACCGACGTGGACGAGCTCGCGACCTGGTTCCGGGACGCGTCGTCCTCGGGGTCGTTGGAGCGCTACCTCGAGACCTTCTCGCACACCGTGGCCGTCATGCAGACGGTCGAGGGGCTGCGCCGCGTCGCGCGCGAGGCGGTCGAGGACCTCGCGGCCGACGGCGTCGTCTACGCCGAGATCCGCTGGGCCCCCGAGCAGCACACCGAGGGCGGCCTGACGCTGGAGCAGGTCGTCGAGGCCGTGCTGTCGGGCTTCCGCGAGGGAGAGGCCGCCGCGGCGGCCGCCGGGCAGACGATCCGGGTGGGCGCGATCGCGACCGCCATGCGGCACGCCGCCCGCTCGCTGGAGATCGCCGAGCTGGCCGTGCGCTACCGCGACGACGGCGTCGTCGGCTTCGACATCGCCGGCGCCGAGGCGGGCTACCCGCCCACGCGGCACCTGGACGCGTTCGAGTACCTGCGCCGCGAGAACGCCCACTTCACCATCCACGCCGGCGAGGCGTTCGGGCTGCCCTCCATCTGGGAGGCAATCCAGTGGTGCGGCACCGACCGGCTCGGGCACGGCGTGCGCATCGTCGACGACATCACCGCCGGCGGGAAGCTCGGCCGGCTCGCCCAGTACGTGCGCGACAAGCGCATCCCGCTGGAGATGTGCCCGTCGTCCAACGTGCAGACCGGCGCGGCGAACTCGATCGAGGAGCACCCCATCGGGATGCTGCGGCGCCTGCAGTTCCGGGTCACCGTGAACACCGACAACCGGTTGATGAGCCAGACGTCGATGACCCGCGAGCTGACGCTGCTCGCCGAGGCCTTCCACTACACCTGGGCCGACCTGCAGTGGTTCACCGTCAATGCGATGAAGAGCGCGTTCATCGGCTTCGACGAGCGGCTCGCCATCATCAACTCCGTCGTCAAGCCCGGCTACGCGCGGCTGACCGCCTGAGCCGCGTCACCGGCACGGCGGGTCGTACGGGACTCCCGGCGCGTACAGCGCCCATTCGTCGCGCGTGATCGGGTCGCCCACCCGCGTGCACAGCCGGGCGCCGTACGCGGCGACGTCGACGTCCCACACGGCCACCGAGGCCGCGCGGCCGGCGCCGAGCAGATGCGTGCCGTCGGACGTCCAGGCGAGGGCGAAGACGTTCCCGCCGAGCGACTCGAGCGTCTCGACGGGCACCCGGATCGGCGTCCCCGCGACGTCGTAGAGACGGACCGCGTCGTCGGAGGAGCCGACGGCGAGCTGCGTGCCGTCGGGACTGAACGCCAGCGCGAAGTTGTAGCCGGTCGAGCCGATGAGGCGCGGCCCCACCGGGACCACCGTGGCGCCGCCGAGCCGCCACACGCGCGTCGTGTGATCGGCGCTGCCCACGGCGACCCGGTCGGACGCCGGGGCGAAGGCGACGGAGTACGCGTAGCTGGCGAAGCCGCCGAGCCGTGCCCGCAGCCGCGGCCGGGCGGGTGTCGAGATGTCCCACACGTAGCCGTGCGCGTCGGCGCTCGCCGCGGCCAGGTATCGCCCGTCGGGGCTGATCGCGGTGTTGAGCACCAGCCCGCCGGTCATCACGGTGGCGACCTGCCGCGGGCGGGCCGGATCGCGGACGTCGAGCAGGCGCACGGAGTCGTCGTCGCCCCCGACGGCGAGCAGCCGACCGTCCGGCGACCACGTCAGGGACTCGACCAGCGAGCCCGACCGCAGCGCCTGCAGCACGTGCCCGAGGACGGCCGGGTGGGCCGGCTCGTGCACGTCGAACAGCGCGACCCGACCCTCGGGGTTCCCGGCGGCGACGACGGCGCCGTCGCGGCGCAGCGCCACCGTGCCGGTGATCGGCGCGCTGCCGGCCGGCATCGTGACGAGGGGCGACATCCGTCGTGGCCGGTCGGGGTCGCGCAGGTCCCACAGCCGCAGCCCGCCGGCGGTGCCGCTGGTCGCGACGGCGAGCCGGCGGCCGTCCCGGGACGCCGCCAGGTTGTAGACGCTGTCGTCCGTGGGCAGCCCGGCCGAGGCGGGATAAGTGCGCAGCGTGCCGTCGGCGGCGGTGGTGAGCAGGGTCGTGCCGTCGGGGGTGTAGGCCACGCCCGTCACCGGGCCCGGATGGCCGAGCGAGGACAGCGCGGTCCAGCTGACGGTGGACCACTGGCTGACCGCGCCCTCGGAGGTCGCGGCGACGAAGCCGGCGCCGCCCGGCGCCGCGGCCAGCGCGTTGACGTTGCCGGTGGTGACGGTGACGGCGGCGTGCCGGGGTCGCATCGTGGCGGCATCGAGCGCGACGACCTTGCCGCCGACGTCCCCGACGAAGAGGTCGCGGCCGTCGTGCGACCACGCCGCCGCGAGCAGCGCGTCGCCCAGCGGCGCCGCCCTCCGGCCGCCGGTCACCGCCGTGCCGGCGACGCGCCAGGTGCGGACCGCGCCGTCCTTCGCGGCGACGGCGAGCCGCCGTCCGTCCGGGGCGAAGCGCACTCGCATCGCGGTGACGCCGGCCGCGGGTGCTCCGGCGGGAACCGCGAGGGCGCGTGGGGTCGACGGGTCCCGCACGTCCCAGACGCGCACCGGGTGCGGGCCCGTCCCGGCGACGGCGAGCAGGGTCCCGGCGGGCGAGAACGCGACGTCCTGGACGTCGTCGGTGAAGCCGGTCGCCACCACGCCGGTGGGCTGGGGCCGACCCGGGTCGCGGACGTCCCACAGCCGGACCACCTGGTGCGCCTCGCCGCCGACCGCGAGCGTGTGCCCGTCGGCGGAGAACGCCAGCGCGAAGACCTGGTGCCGCGCCGCGTCGGCGGCCGGTACGACGCCGAGCGCGACCGGCACCGCCGCGGTCCGGCGGTACAGGTGCACCGTGCCGGTGTCGGCGTGCCCGACCGCGAGCAGTCGGCCGTCGGCCGAGAGCGCGAGCGGTGTCGGCCCCTGGGAGCCCAGGACGCGGGTGATCGCCGGTCGGCTCGACTGGTCCACGAGCGCGCCGCGCGCGTCGTCCGTGGGCGCCTCGCGGTACGCGACCAGGGCCAGCTGCGCAGCCAGCGCCGGATCGGCGGCGGACAGCTCGCGGGCACGGCCGGCGATCTGCCGCGACACCGCCTCGTCCCGCGCGTCACGGGCCCTGCCCTCCGCGGTGGCGGCGTGCGAGCGGGCGTCGAGGGAGTACGCGGCGAGGCCGGCGGCGACCAGGGCCAGGGCGGCGACCGCGGCGAAGAGTCGCCGCAGCCGGCGGGTGCGGCGGCGGGCGCGGTGCCGGGCCGCGTCGCGGGCGGCGGTCCCGGCCGCGACGTAGTCGCGCTCGAGCGGGTTGAGCCGGGTGCGCAGGGTGGGGCTGGCGGCGAGCTCGGCCGCGGCCGCGAGTCGGGTGCCGCGCAGCAGCAGCGCGTCGTCGCGGTCGGTGGCGTCCCACTCGTTGGCCGCCTGCGTCACGGTGCGCGACAACCGCAGCCCGTCGCGGTCGGTGTCGATCCAGTCGCGCAGCCGCGGCCAGGCGGTCAGCAGCGCCTCGTGACTGATCTCGACGGTGCCGTCGCCGGACGTGAGCAGCCGGCGCCGCACGAACTCGGCGAGCACGCCGCGGAGGGCGGAGTCGGCGTCGAGCAGCGCCGCCAGCTCGGCGCCGGCCACCCGGCGCCGGGTGACGGCGACGTCGTCCTCGATGCGGACGAGGCGCAGGAACAGATCCCGCGCGGCGTCGCGACCGGCCGCGTCCAGGCTGTCGTAGGCCTGCTCGGCGGTGCGCTGGACCGCGCCGTCCAGGCCACCCGCGGTGCGGTAGTCGGCGACGGACAGCAGCCGACCCGTCCCGAGCTCCCACGCGGTGAGCAGGGCGTGCGACAGCAGCGGGAGGGATCCGGCGTCGTGGGCCGCGGTGGGGGAGTCGCGCGGCGCGAGGTCGGCGAGGACGAGGTCGGCGAGGCCGGGCTCGACCGTGACGCCCACGGCCCGGGCCGGCCCCTCGACGGCGTCGCGCAGCGCGTCCGCCCCGAGCGGACCGAGCAGGATCTGCCCGTGCTGCAGCGTGGTCACCAGCGCGGGCTCCGCCGCGGCGCGGGCGTAGAAGTCCGCGCGCATGCCGAGGACCACCCGTACGCCGGCGGGCGGGGTGGTCAACCGGTCGAGGAAGGCGGCGCGGGTGGCGGCGTCGTCGGTGGCGGTGAACAGCTCCTCGAACTGGTCGAGGACGAGGACACCGGCCGATCCCAGCTCCGCCAGCGCCTCGTCGAGTGCGCGGTGCGGGTCGTCGCCCGGTGTGGTGACGACGCACGAACCGGCGCCGTCACGGGCGAGCACCGCCGCCGCGACCCCCGCGCGCAGCAGGGAGGACTTCCCGGACCCGGACGGCCCGATCACGGCGAGCAGCGAGCCGGCGGGCTGCTCGTGCCCGGCCACCAACCGGGCCAGCACCGCCTCGGTCTCGCTCGTCCGGCCGAAGAAGACGTCGGCGTCCGCGACGTCGAAGGACGCGAGACCGGGGTAGGGCGACCCGGGGCGCGTGACCCGCGCCGGTGTGGCACGGACCCGGCGGGCCGCGTCGAGCCACGCCGCCACCTCCGCCTGGCCGAGCCCGCACTCGCGCAGCATCGCGGCGAGCGTGGTCAGCTGCCCGGGGGTGGGCAGGTTGCGCCCGCTGAACCATCCCCCGAGCGTCGCGTGCGGGACGCCCACGCGCCGGGCCAGCTCGCGGATCGACAGGTCGGCTCGCGCGCGGACGGTGCGCAGCCCCGCCGCCAGGTCCGCCCTCGTCAACACGTCCCGCGGCTCGGGCGACGACCCAGCCTCCATGACGTTCCCCTCCGCCCCCGGACCGGTCGGCGAATCGTAAGTCACGTCGCGGGTGCGCGCCGGTCGGGTGTACGGGGTCGTACGGGTATCGCCGCTCGCCCTCTGGCCGGGCCCGCCGGTTGCCATAGTCGAAACCGCCGGCGGGGCCGCCGCCGACGTCGATCGCGGGGGGAACGTGACGGTGGGCGAGTCAGGGCTGCGAGGGGATCCGGGTGCCGACCTGCGCGCGGACCCGCGGGTCGCGGCCGCGCCGCACGCCACCCGTCACGACGCGGGGCCGGCGGCGGGCCCGGCCGAGCGACTGTGGGGTCGGCTCGGAGCGTCGATGCGGGCGATGCGCACGGCCGCGGGGCTGTCCCTGCGCCAGGTCGAGAGCGAGACCGGGACGGGGCGCGGGACCCTGTCGCAGATCGAGACGGGCAAGGCCAGGCCCAACCGTGCCGTGGTGGAGTGGTACGACACCGTGCTGGGTGCCGACGGCCTGCTGCTGTCGGTCTTCGCCGAGGCGCGCGGCGCCTACGCGACGGCCGGGCACCGGGACGCGAGGCGGCGCGCCGTCCCCGGCGACGCGATGGTCGTGACCGATCCGGCGTTGCCCCACGGCCTGCTGCTCGACCCGGGCGCCGTCGTCGCGGCGGCCTGGACGTTGCACAACATCGGCGTCGTGCCGTGGTCGGGGCGCCGGCTGGTGCGTGTCGGCGCGCACGCGGCGCCGGGTCTGCCGGCGAGCGCGCGTGACGCCCCCGTCCCGGCGTGCGGACCGGGGGAGCGGGTGCGGGTCGAGGTCGCGATCCGGCTGCCGGTCCTGCCCGGCAGCTTCGCCGCCTACTGGCACCTGGGCGACGAGGCCGGCCGGGACTGCACCCCCGCCGGTGCCGAGCTGCCGTGCGTGCTGCTGGTGGTGGCTGCCGGTCTCAGAGCGTGAAGCTGCCGACGATGCGCTGCAGTTGGGCCGAGGCCGACCCGAGGTCGCCGACGGCGCGGCGCGCGGCGTCGACGCTGCGGGCGCTCTCGCCGGTGGCGTCGGCGACGCGGTCGACGTTGTCGGCCACCACCTGGGTGCCGGTCGCGGCGGCACCGATGCTCGCCTCGATGGCGCGGGTCGCGGCGGTCTGCTCCTCGACGGCGGCGGCGATGATCGTCTGGAACGAGTTGACCTCGGCGATGACCTCGCTGATCCGGGAGATCGCGGCGACGGCGGCGGCGGTGTCGGTCTGGATGTCGCCGACCCTGCTGGTGATGCTCTCGGTGGCCTTGGCCGTCTCCTGCGCCAGGTCCTTCACCTCGCCCGCGACGACGGCGAAGCCCTTGCCCGACTCGCCGGCGCGTGCCGCCTCGATGGTGGCGTTGAGGGCGAGCAGGTTGGTCTGCGAGGCGATCGAGGTGATGACCTCGACGATCTCGGCCACCTCGCGCGAGGACGTCGCGAGCTTCTCGATGAGCACGCTCGCCCCGCCGGCGGCGTCGACGGCGCGGGACGCGACGTCGGTGGCCTGCGAGGCGCTGCGCGCGATCTCGTCGATGGCGCCGCCCAGCTCGACGGTGCCGGCGGCGACCGCGGCGACCTCACCGGTGACGTCCTGCGAGGCCGACGCGGCCTCGCGGGCCCGAGCGGAGGTCGCGACCGAGACGGTGTTGAGGTCGTCGGCGACGGTGCCGACCTGGGCGGCGGCGCCCTCGACGGACCGCGACGAGGCCACGATCGTCGACACCGTCTCGCGCAGCCCCGCCACAGCGTCGTGCAGGGCGCGCGACATGTCGGTGATCTCGTCGTGACCGGCAGCGGCGTCCACGGTGTCGGCTGCGCGGGCCGGGCCCGGCACGGCGAGGTCGCGGCCGGCCAGCCGGCGCAGCTGGTCACCTGCGGCCCGGACCGGGCGGACGATGCTGGCGGTGACCAGCGTGACGAGCAGGCCGGCGAGCACCAGCGCGAGACCGAACACGGCGAGCATGACCGAGCGGGCGTGCGTCGTGGCGGAACGACCGTCCGCGACGGCCTGCGCGACGCGGGCGGACGTCGCCTGGATCGTCTTGTCGGTGAGCGCGAGGACCTTGTAGTACACCGGGTAGCTGTCGTCGACGGTGACCTTGCTGGCCGCGGTCTGCTCGTTGCGGCGCAGCAGCGCCACGATCCGGTCGTCGACGGCGAAGAAGGTGTCGACCTCGCTGCGCAGCTCACGGAACGTCGTCCGGTCGGCCGCGGTCATGGCGCCGACGTCGATCCGGCGCAGCAGGGCGAGCAGGTCCTGCTTGTCCTTGAGGTAGCCGGCGCGGTTCTCCGAGGTCGGGTCGACCGACTTCGGGCCGCCGAGTCGCGCGGCGTCGCCGAGGTAGGCGACCTGCCAGCCCGACACGTCCGCGTCGAAGAACTTGATGGTGTCGATCTGGTGGGCGAGCTGCTGCAGCCGGGCGAGGTGGTTCGCACGGTCCTGGGCCGACGACAGCGTGCCCAGCCCCACGGCCACGGCGGCCCCGAGCAGCGCGCTCACGACGGCGAAGCACAGCCCGAGTCGCCAGCCGATACGGACCCTGCGTACTGCGCCGATCATGTCTGCCTCTCCCGGCCCGTCCCTGGACCTTCGACGCAGACATCGGCCGGATTCCGCCAGACCTGAGCGAACCCGGCAGACGGTCGGGCGATCAGTGCACCAGTCCGCGTGCCTGCTTGGCCTGCAGGACCCGCAACACCGCGGCGTCGACGAGCTTTCGGAACGACGCGTCGGAGCGTGCCTCGGCCAGGAGCGCCGTCGTCATCGGGCCGGCGTCGCTGCCGACGACCGACAGCGCGATGTCGCCGCCGGCCCGCACGAAGCGCACCGCGCGTTCGCCCGGCGGGTACGCGGCGACCTGGTCGGCGGCACCGATGTCGTCGCTCACGACGACGCCGCGGAAGCCGAACCGCTCGCGGAGCAGCCCGGTGACGATCCGCGTCGAGAACGCGGCCGGGGTCCCTGGATCGATGCGCCGGTAGATCGCGGTCGACATCATCACGAACGGCACCCCGGCGGCGACGGCCGCGCGGAACGGGCCCAGGTCGGCGTCGTCGGCCTCGGTCACGGTGTCGGTGACGCCGGCCGCGACGTCGGTGTTGCCGCTGACGCGGCCGAGGCCGGGGAAGTGCTTCACCACCGGGTCGACACCCGCGTCGGCCATGCCTTTCGCGAACGCCAGCCCGTGCGAGGTGACGACGCGCGGCGTCGAGCCGTACTGCCGGTCGAGATCGCCGATGGGCGGGTTCGCGCCGCCACCGGCGGGCACCACGTCGAGGACCGGGCCGAGGTTCACGTTCACGCCGGCGTCGCGCAGCTGCGCCCCCCACCGCGCCGCGTCACGGCGCAATGCGGTCGCCGACCGCTGCCCCTGCACGGTGCCGCTCGGGATGCGGTCGAAGCCCTCGCCCTGCAGCCGCTGGACGAGCCCACCCTCCTGGTCGGTGGCGACGAGGAGGCCGACCCGATCCCCGGCGAGCGAGCTCAGCTCGCGGGTGACGCCCCGCGTGGCCGACGCGCCGGCGCGGCTGGTGCCGTCGAGGATGACCGAGCCGACGTCGTAGCGCGTGAGGGCCGTCCGGGTCGCCGGGGCGACGCCGGTGCTCGGACAGTCGATCATCACCAGCTGCCCGACGCGCTGCCGCAGGCTCATGCGCGCGAGCGCGCGCTGCGCCGCCGTGGCCGGGGTCGAGGTCGACGCCGGGGTCGACGCAGGTGTCGAGGTCGGTGCGGGGGTCGGTGTCCCCGGCGGCGTCGTGGTCGCCCCCGCGGTGGTCGGCGCGGACGTCGCCGGGGTCGTGTTCGGCGCCCCGTCCCCGTCGGAGCCGGAGCAGCCGGCCAGCGCGACGACCGCGACGGCGGACAGGACGACGGCGGCGGCACGCATCCCCCGACCCTAGGTCGGCGCACGGCACGGTGCCGGGTCAGCCCTGCTGCAGCCCGAGCGGGGCGTCGTCGAACAGGCCGCGGACCAGCTCCAGCGACCGGATCCGGTCGGCCAGGTCGTACACCTGCGTGGTGATCATCAGCTCGTCGGCCTCGGTGTCGGCGAGCAACCGCCGCAGCGAGGCGGCGACGGTCTGCGGCGAGCCGATGGCCTGGCCGTCGCGGCGCTGCAGGACGAAGTGCTGCTCGGCCGGGGACCACGGGTACGCCGCCGCCTGCTCGGCCGTCGGCAGCTTGCCGGGGTTGCCCTGCCGCAGCCGCAGGAACGACAGCGCCGACGGCAGCGCGAGCCGGTCGGCCTCCTCGTCGGTGGGCGCGCAGACGGCCTGCACGGTGACCATCGCGTACGGCTTGGTGAGCAGGCCGCCCTCGCGGAACGCGGAGCGGTACCGCTCGAGGGCCGGCAGTGTGTGCGTGCCGGCGAAGTGGTGCGCGAACGCGAACGGCAGCCCGAGCATCCCCGCGAGCTCGGCGCTGAACAGGCTCGAGCCGAGCAGCCACAGCGGCGGCTGCTGCTCGGGCGCCGGGACCGAGACCACCCGGTCGCGGTAGGGGTGGTCGGCGGGGAAGTCGTCGGCGAGGAAGCAGGCGAGCTCGCCGAGCTCCTCGGGGAAGTTGTCCGCGGCGAGGTCCTGCCCCCGCCGCAGGGCGTGGGCGGTGAGCTGGTCACTGCCCGGGGCGCGGCCGAGGCCGAGGTCGATGCGGCCGGGGTGCAGCGCGGCGAGGGTGCCGAACTGCTCGGCGATCGCGAGCGGTGCGTGGTTGGGCAGCATCACGCCGCCCGAACCCACCCGGATGCGCTCGGTCGCCGCGGCGATCGCGCCGATCAGGACGGCCGGCGCCGAGCTGGCGATGCCGGGCATGCTGTGGTGCTCGGCGACCCAGAACCGGCTCAGGCCGAGCTCGTCGGCGCGACGCGCGTGCGCGATCGTCGCCTGCAGGGCCTCGGTCGGGCCGGTGCCCTCGGCGACCGGCGCGAGGTCGAGGACGGACAGCGGCGTCGGCGGCAGCGGCTCCGCCGTTCCTGGCTTCATTGCCGGTCCAACGCGCGCCGGCCGGTCGGTGTTCCTCAGCTGCTCTCGTCGCGCAGGCAGCTGCGCACCTCGGCCACGAGGTCGGCCCAGTCGTCTTTGTCGACGTCGGGGCCGTCGAGGACGTCGGTGTCGGCCTCGAGCCCGCAGAACTCGGCGAGCTGGCGCAGCACCCCGGCACCGGCGGACGACGGCTTGCGCAGGTCGAACGCGGCGTCCGCCGCGGGGGCGAAGTCGGCGTCGTCGGTCACGTCGGCGAGCTCGGACCACCACTCGAGCTTGACCAGCCGGTGCTCCTCGGCCTCGCGGCAGTAGCGGGCAAGGTCGGCGAGGTCGGTGAAGACGACGACCTGCTGGTCGTCGCCGAGGAAGGCGGTGGCGGTCTCGTCGCCGTCGGCGTCGACGGAGACGTCGCCGCGCACGGTCAGGTAGGTGGCGTCGGCGAAGCGCAGCTCGATCGGTTCGGCGCCGACCCGCTCCCAGACCGAGGCCTGCTCGTCGAACTCGCTCTCGCTGAAGTCGCCGCGCCAGTTCAGCCAGTCCTCGACGCGGGCGATCGCGCGCTCCCAGGACTCGGCGATGGTGTCGCCGAGCTCGTTCCAGCGCTTGCGGCCGTCACGTCCCTGGTAGGTGTTCTCCTCGTCGACGAGCTCGGCGAACGCGGGCGTGCCCTCGACCAGCCGGCGCAGCTTGCCGTCGTCGCAGCAGTCGGCGATCTTGGCCACCATGTCGACGACGTCGGCGAGCGCCGACACGTGGACCGGGTCGGGCTCGCCGCCGGCCCACTCGTACACGGCGTCGAGGTCGTAGCGGTCCTCGGTGCTCGGCCGCAGCTCGTCGGGCGTCGCCTTGAGGACCTGCCCCCACCCGGGGTGGTCGGACAGGTCGTTCTCCTCGCCCGAGGCGATGAAGGCCGCCAGGTCGGCGGTGTTGGGGTAGAGCAGGATCTTCTGGCCGTCGCCGAGGAAGCCCTGCCATTCGTCGCCGTCCTCGTCCTCCCACGGCGGCGCCCACAGCGTGAGGCCCGTGCGGTCGTTCACGGTGAGCGTGATCGGGATGATGGCGGCAGCCGACGACGTCATAGTCGCGAACCTACCGGGCGCGCCGGAGCTCTTCGAAATCGTCGTACCGCGGTGGATGATCGGCGGTATGACCGATTCGCGCATCCCGTTCACCGGCAGCCTGCGGCAGTGGTGGGACGACGCCACCGTCGTCGGCGCGCTCGCGCCCGCCACGACCGTCGAGGCGACGCTGGTGCTGCGGCGGCGGGCCGAGCCCGACGCCGCGGCGTTCGGCGGAGCGCCGCTGCGCCGGGAGGAGCTGGCCGAACGCTTCGGGGCCGACCCGGCCGATCTCGACGCGGTGCGCGCCGCGGTCGAGGGGGCCGGCGCCGAGGTGGTGTCGGCCGATGCCGCCACCCGGCTGGTACGGGTGCGCGGCGAGGCCGATGCGCTCGGCGCCCTGTTCGGCACGACGCTGCGCGAGGTGCGTCTCGCCGGTGGCGGTTCGGCGCGGCAACCCGCCGGCGAGCTCGCCGTCGCCGGCCCGCTGGCCGACCCGCTCGTCGCCGTGCTGGGGCTCGACGACCGGCCGCAGGCGCGGGCGCGGTACCGCGTCGCCCGTGCCGACGCCGCGGTCACCAGCTACACCCCGCCCCAGCTCGCCGAGGTCTACGGCCTGCCGGAGGGGGACGGTGCAGGCCACACGATCGCCGTCGTCGAGCTGGGCGGCGGCTTCGGTCAGGACGATCTCGACGCCTACTTCGGCGGTCTCGGGCTGGCCACGCCGAGCGTCACCGCGGTCGGTGTCGACGGCGCCGAGAACCAGGCGGGGCAGGACCCGGACGGCGCCGACGGCGAGGTGCTGCTCGACATCGAGGTCGCCGGCGGCATCGCCCCGGCCGCCGCCCAGGTCGTGTACTTCGCGCCCAACACCGACGACGGGTTCCTCGACGCCGTCACCCAGGCCGCCCACGCCACGCCCGCACCGACGGCGATGAGCATCAGCTGGGGGCAGAGCGAGGACCAGTGGAGCCCGCAGGCCCGCGACGCGATGGACCAGGCCTTCGCCGACGCGGCGCTGCTGGGCGTGACCGTCACCGTGGCCGCCGGCGACGACGGCAGCTCCGACCGGCAGGCCGACGGGAACCCGCACGCCGACTTCCCGGCTGCGAGCCCGCACGTCCTCGGCTGCGGTGGCACCACGCTGCAGCTGGACTTGGCCGGGCGCGTCGGCAGCGAGGTCGTCTGGAACGACGGCGGCCAGGGCGGCTCCACCGGCGGCGGGGTCAGCACCGCGTTCGCCCTGCCGGACTGGCAGGCGGGCGTCGGGGTGCCCGCCGGCCCTGCCGGAAAGGCCGGGCGGGGCGTCCCCGACGTCGCCGCGGTCGCCGATCCGCAGACCGGCTACCAGGTCCTGGTCGACGGCCGGCGCAGCACGATCGGGGGCACCAGCGCCGTCGCCCCGCTCTGGGCCGGGCTGGTCTGCCGGCTGGCGCAGGCGACCGGGCGTCCCCTCGGCCTGCTGCAACCCACCCTCTACGCCGGCGTGCAGCCCGACGCCCCCGCCGCCGGCTTCCGTGACATCACCCAGGGCAGCAACGGCGTCTACCGTGCGCAGCCGGGTTGGGACGCCTGCACCGGTCTCGGCGTCCCCGACGGTCCGGCCCTGCTCCAGGTGGTCGACGGCGCGGGATGAGGGGCGCGGGACGAGGTACGGGTCGCGGCGAGGCGATCAGCCGGTGGCCGCGGCGATCGACGCGTAGAAGGCCCCGGGGTCCTCGGCGAGTCCTGCCTTGACCGTCCGGCTCCAGTCGTCGACCAGCACCTCGACCTCGCCGGCGGCGAGTCCGTCGAGCGCGATGCGGACGACGTCGGCCGGGTCGAGGAGCGGGCCGTCGTAGCCGGCCATCATGTCGGTGTCCGCCGCGCCGAGGTGCACGCCGACGACCTGCGTGCCCTGTGCGGCGAGCTCGACCCTGGTGGCGTTGGTCAGGCTCCATTCCGCCGCCTTGGCCGCGGCATAGGAGGTCGCGCCGTCCCAGGAGAACCACGACAACGCGGAGAGGAGGTTGACGACGGCCCCACCGCCGTTGCGGGCGAGGACGTCGGCGAAGGCGCGGGTCACGCCGAGCGTGCCGAAGAAGTGGGTGTCCATCTCGCGCCGGATCTCACTCAGCTCCCCCCGGACGAGGTTCTGGTAGGCCGAGATGCCGGCGTTGTTCACCAGCAGGTCGACGTCGGGAGCCGCCGCGGCGACATCCTCGATCGAGCGGGGATCGAGCAGGTCGAGCGTGAGGGGCCGGACGCCCGGGGTGGTGATGCTCCCCGGATCGCGCGCGGCGCCGTAGACCGTGGCGGCGCCGCGTTCGAGCAGCTGCTCGGTGAACCGGCGACCCAGGCCGCGGTTCGCTCCGGTGACGAGCGCGACCGATCCTTCGATGTCCATCGTTGTCTCCTGCGTCAGGTGGTGGGGTGGAACCCCGTCGACGCTAGAATCTGACGTTGACGTCAGAGGCAACTCCGTGAGACGAGGGTCACCCATGCGGATCGGTGAGCTGTCCCGGCAGACCGGCGCCAGCCCGCGAGCGCTGCGGTACTACGAGGAGCAGGGGTTGCTCGTCCCCGAGCGCAGCTCGAGCGCGCAGCGCCACTACGCCGCCGCCGCCGTCGATCGGGTGATCCTGCTGCGCCGCCTCTACGCCGCCGGCCTCACGAGCCGCACCATCGCCTCGCTGCTGCCCTGCGTCGACGCCCCGTCACCGGCCGTGACCCGCGAAGCCGTCGGGCTCATGCGGCGCGAGCACACCCGCCTCGGCGATCAGATCGCCGAGTTGACCACCACCCGCGACCAGCTCGCCTACCTGATCGACGCGGCGCAGGCCTACCACGACGGCCAGACCACCGACCCGACGTGCGAGGGAACGGGGAGCAGCGCCGCCTGACTCGTGGCGGTACGGGTGATGCTGCCGAGTCACACGCCGATCGGGTGCCAGACGGTCTTGGTCTCGGTGAACGCGGTGAGGCGCTGCAGGCCGGGGTCGGCCGCCCAGTCCCGCGACCGCGGGACGTGCACCCGCTTCACGTTGTCGGCGGCGGCGCGCTGCAGCTCGACGACGTCCTCGGCCGGGGCGCCGGTGAGGTCCAGGGCGTTCACGTCGCGGTGCGAGGCCAACCACGGGGCGAGCTCGGCGGGGTGCCCGGTGAGCAGGTTGACGACGCCACCGGGCACGTCGGAGGTCGCGAGCACCTCGGCGAGCGTGATCGCCGGCAGCGGGTGGCGCTCGGCCGCCACGACGACGGCGGTGTTGCCGGTCGTCAGCACCGGCGCGAGCACGGAGACGAGCCCGAGCAGTGAGGAGTCATGCGGCGCGAGCACGCCGACGACGCCGGTCGGCTCGGGCAGCGAGAACGTGAAGTACGGCCCGGCCACCGGGTTGGTCGAGCCGACGACCTGGGCGAACTTGTCGGCCCAGCCGGCGTAGTGCACCCAGCGGTCGATGGCGCGGTCGACCTGCTCGCCCGCCCGGGCCGAGGGCACGCCCTCGCTCGCGGCGATCTCGGCGACGAACTGCTCGCGCCGCCCCTCGAGCACCTCGGCGACCCGGTACAGGACCTGGCCGCGGTTGTAGGCGGTGGCGCCGGACCACGCCCCGAACGCGCCGCGCGCGGCGACGACGGCGTCGCGGAGGTCCTTGCGCGACGCCTGAGCGGCGTGGGCGAGCAGCGTGCCGTCGGCGCCGGTGACCGGGTACGAGCGCCCGGACTCCGAGCGGGGGAAGGCGCCGCCGAGGTAGAGCTTGTACGTCTTGCGCACGTCCAGCCGGTCAGACATCGAGGTACGCCTCCAGCCCCTGCCGGCCGCCCTCGCGGCCGAACCCGGACTCCTTGTAGCCGCCAAACGGCGCCGTGGGGTCGAAACGGTTGAACGTGTTGGCCCAGACGACGCCGGCGCGCAGCCGGCCCGCCATCGCCAGGATTCGCGACCCCTTCTCGGTCCACACCCCGGCCGAGAGCCCGTAGGGCGTGTTGTTGGCCTTGGCGATCGCCTCGTCGGGCGTGCGGAACGTGAGCACGGACAGGACGGGGCCGAAGATCTCCTCCTGCGCGATGCGATGCGCCTGCGAGACGTCGGTGAAGACGGTGGGCGCGAACCAGTAGCCGCGCTCCGGCAGCTCGCAGGGCGGCGACCAGCGCGTCGCACCCTCGTCCTCGCCCGCATCGGTCAATGCGCGGATCCGCGCTAATTGAGCAGCGGAGTTGATGGCGCCCACGTCGGTGTTCTTGTCGAGCGGGTGACCCACCCGCAACGTCGTCAGCCGGCGCTTCAACGCGGCGACGACCTCGTCGGCGACCGACTCCTGGACCAGCAGCCGCGATCCCGCGCAGCAGACCTGGCCCTGGTTGAAGAAGATGCCGTTGACGATGCCCTCGACCGCCTGGTCGATGGGGGCGTCGTCGAACACGATGTTCGCGGCCTTGCCGCCGAGCTCGAGGGTGACCTTCTTGCCGGTGCCCGCGATCGTGCGCTGGATGATCTTGCCGACCTCGGTCGAGCCGGTGAAGGCGATCTTGTCGACGTCGTCGTGCTCGACGATCGCCTGCCCGATGGCAGGCCCGCCGGCGAGCACGTTCACCACGCCCGGCGGCAGGTCGGCCTCGGCCACGATCTCGGCCAGCACGAGCGCGGTCAGGGGCGTGGTCTCGGCCGGCTTGAGGACGACGGTGTTGCCCGCGGCGAGCGCCGGCGCGATCTTCCACGCCGCCATCAGGAGCGGGAAGTTCCACGGGATGACCTGACCGGCGACACCGAGCGGTCGGGGCGCCGGGCCGAGCCCTGCGTAGCCGAGCTTGTCGGCCCAGCCGGCGTAGTAGAAGAAGTGCGCGGCGGCCGAGGGGATGTCGACGTCGCGCGACTCGCGGATCGGCTTGCCGTTGTCGAGCGACTCGAGCACGGCCAGTTCGCGACCGCGCTCCTGGATGGCCCGGGCGATGCGGAACAGGTACTTGCCGCGCTCGGCCCCCGACATCGCCGACCACGGGCCGTCGTAGGCGCGTCGCGCGGCCCGCACGGCGTCGTCGACGTCGGACGGCCCGGCCTCGGCGACCTCGGCGAGCGGCTGCTCGTCGGCGGGGTCGATCGTCTTCACGGCCTCGCCCGCGCCGTCACGGAACGCACCGTCGACGAAGATCTGGTAGCTCGGCCGCAGCCGCGCGATGTCGCGCGACTCCGGCGCCGGCGCGTAGTCGAAACGCGGGCCTGTCTCGGTCGTCATGGTCTCAGTCCACCGTCACGTAGTCGGGGCCGTCATAGCTGCCGGTGGCGAGCTTGTGTCGCTGCAGCAGCAGGTCGTTGAGCAGGCTGGACGCGCCGAAGCGGAACAGCCGCGGGTCGAGCCATTCGTCGCCGGCGACCTCGTTGACCATCACGAGGTAGCGCACCGCCTCCTTGGCGGTGCGGATGCCGCCGGCCAGCTTGACGCCGCGCCGCTCGCCGGTGGCGGCGAAGTAGTCGCGCACCGCCTCGAGCATGACCAGCGCCACCGGCGGCCGGGCGGCCGGGTTGATCTTGCCCGTCGAGGTCTTGACGAAGTCGCCGCCGGCGAGCAGGGCGAGCCACGACGCGCGGCGGACGTTGTCCAGCGTCGCCAGCTCGCCGGTCTCGAGGATCACCTTCAGGTGCGCGGCCCCGCACTCGCGCTTGGTCGCGACGATCTCGTCGTAGACCTGGCGGTACCGGCCGGCGAGGAAGGCGCCGCGGTCGATCACCATGTCGATCTCGGTCGCACCGGCGGCCACGGCGTCGCGGACGTCGTGCAGCTTGGTCGCGAGCGCGGCGCGCCCGGACGGGAAGGCGGTGGCCACCGAGGCGATCTCGACGCGGGTGCCGCGCAGCGCCGTGACCGCGGTCTCGACGAGGTCGGGGTAGACGCAGACGGCGGCGACCGGCGGGGCGGACGGGTCGGTGGGGTCGGGGCGCGCGGCCTTGGCGCACAGCGAACGCACCTTGCCGGGTGTGTCGGCGCCCTCGAGCGTGGTGAGGTCGACCATCCCGATCGCCGCGTCGACGGCCCACGCCTTGGCGGTGGTCTTGATGCTGCGGGTGGCGAGCGACGCGGCGCGGGCGTCGGCGCCCACCTGGTCCACCCCGGGCAGGCCGTGCAGGAACCGGCGCAGCGTCGCGTCGTCACGGGCGACGTCGCTCGTCGCCGTGTCGGTGAGGGCAGTCACCCGGCCATCCTAGGAGCCGAGACGGCCCGGAACACACGACGGCCGGTGACGCAGTGCGCCACCGGCCGTCGGTCGAACGACTCGATTACCCCACGGTGTAGCTGTAGTCGAGCGTGCGCAGGGTGTCACCCGTCGTGTTGAACGTCGGGTAGGCGAACGACGGCGGCGTGTACACGTACAGCTGGCCGCTGACCTTCGTCCCCTTCGTGGCCGTCGGCTTGATCGTGACGGTGATGGTGGCCGACGCGCCCGGCGCGATGGTCACCGGCGCCCCGGTGCTGGCCGTGGAGTCGGTCGCCACGTTCCAGAAGTCGCCGGTCGACGAGGTCACCGTCCGGTCGAAGTCCTGGGTCCGCGCGGTCAGCTGCACGTGGGCGTCGCCGCTGGGTGCGCCGTCCTCGTCCACCGCACCGATCTCGTTGAGGTCGGTGTACCAGATGCCGCTCGACACCGTCGCGTTCGCACCCTCGTCCACGGTGGCCGTGGAGATGGTGCTGCCGGCCTTCGCCGCCGGCAGGTCACCGACGACGTCGATGCCCTGCGAGCCGGAGAGCAGGTCGACGATCGCCGGCACGTCCGACGTCGAGACCGCGGTGAGGCCGTGCGTGCCCGGCGGCACGATGAACGTCGGCGAGTTGTGACTCGGCAGTTGGACGTTCTGCGTGCCGAACGGCGAGGTGAGCTGCATGGCCCCGACCGACTTGGTGCGGGGATCGACCTGCACGTTGATCGGCGCCTTGCCGGTGTTGCGCACCGTGACCTTCGCGGTGGTCGCCTTGCCGGCCGGCAGCACCGTCTTCGTCGACGTGGGCAACCCGGTGGCGCTCACGTTGTTGGCGTCGAAGGCGATCGTGCCGGAGAAGGGCTGGCTGATGGCCGTGCCCGGGACCGGGTTCACGACCAGGATCACCAGCCGCCAACGCCCGGCGACGGGGTTGGCCGAGGTGAGCTGCATGCTCAGCCCGCGTCCTGCGATGTTGCCGTCGGCTCCGGTGTAGACGTTGCTGCCGATCGACTGCGTCTCGTCGTTGGGGTCGACGAGGACGCCCTCGAGCTCGTAGTTCGGATCGCTGCGCAGCGTGACGCCGACGCTCACGTCCTTGCGTCCCGAGGGCACGTCGAAGGCGTAGGTGAGGCTCTGCGCCGCCGACCCGGCTCGGGCGTTGCCGCCGGTGATGGTCCCGTTGAACGAGCCCTTGCCGCTCGACGTCGGGATCACCGCCCGCAGGATCACCGGGATCGCGGTCCGGTGGCCGTTCGAGGTGGCGACGGTCAGCGCGTAGGCGGTGTCACCGTTGTTCGGGGTGGTGAAGGTCGCCTCCACGTTGCGGTACTGGCCCGCGGCGAGCGTCATGCTCGGCGTGGCCACCTTGGCGACGTCGATCGCGCTCTGGTGGTAGAGCCGGAGGTTGACGTCACCGGTGTACCCGGACGCCGAGCCGGCCGTGTAGATGACCGCGGTCCAGTTGCCCGCCGTCGGCCGCCGCACGTCGAGGTTGGCGTAGTTGGCCGAGACGGCACCGCCCTGGGGGCGGCTGTTGGCCACGTACGTGCCCGACGGGTCGAACAGCGAGATCCGCACGACCGGCGTCACCGTGGCCGAGCCGACCTGCTTCGGTGCGCCCTGCCAGATCATCTTGGCCGCGAGCCGGTCCTCACCGGACGGCACCGTGAACGGCACCTTCTTGTACACCCACGACGTGCCGTTGGTCGGGTACGGGAAGGTCTGCGGCGAGCTCGCGTCGATGCTCGTGTTGATGGTCGCGACCGAGTCGGTCCGGTAACGACGGCTGCCCGTCGCCACCGTCAACGGCTCGGCGCCGACGTTGCGGACGGCCACCTTGACGGTGTGCGTGCTGCCCGGCGCGCCGGAGACCGAGATGAGGTGCGGATTGGTGACGATCTGCGACTGCACGCCCGCCGGGGCGGCGGTGGTGGCGCCGTTGTAGGTCAGCGCGGCCTCGACCGCGGAGCGGGCGTCGAGCAGGCCGGAGCCCTGCTCGTCGGTCGGCAGGCCCAGGTCGGTCGCGGTGCCCTTGAGCAGCTGCTTGACCAGGGCCGGCGACGGGGAGTTGCCGGAGTGCGTGGAGCGGTAGGCCGAGATGACCAGGGCCGCGGCGCCCGCCGTCAACGGGGCGGACTGGCTGGTGCCGCCGAAGAGCTGGATGTCCGACGAACCGCCGCGATAGTTGGCGCACTCGGCCGATCCGGCGTCACACACGGCCCAACCGGACTCGCCGGGTGCGGTCAGGTCCACCGTCCCGCCGCTCTGGGTGACACCGCCCGAGGACAGCGACGAGACCTCGTCGTTGACCCACTGGCCGTTGCCGAAGGTGCGCGCACCGGCGTACCCGGTCTGCTGGTAGCCACGGGAGTTGGTGTTGGCCGCGACCGAGATGACGTTCGGGTCGGTGGCGGGGTTGCCGATCGTGCCGGTCGTGCCGGCGTCGCCGGAGGACACGACCACGGTCGCGCCCGCCGCGATGGCGGCGTCGTTGAAGCTCTGGATGGCGCTGCGGGCCGACGCGTCGGGCACCACGTTGCCGCCGAAGGACTCGTTGATGACGTCGACGTGGTCGTTGCTCACCGCGTAGTCGATGGCCTGGATGATCGACGTGGTGTAGAAGTCGATCTTGAGGGCCACGATGCTGGCGCCCGGAGCCATGCCCAGGACGCGGATGTTGCAGCCGCTCGGCAGCGGGTAGGCCGGGTTGACGAAGGTCGACAGGTCGTGCGACACGAGGCCCTGGGCCGCGATGGCCGAGGCGTCGCCGTAGGCCTCCGCGCCGCCCTCCTCGGGGGCGGGGCCGTCGGCCGAGAACGCCTTGTAGTCGGTGATGACGTGGTCGCCGTTGGCGCGGATGAAGTCCGGGTTGTCGGGGTTGATCCCGTCGGCGATGTAGGCGACCTTCACCCCGGAGCCGGTGGTGAGCTGCTGGGCGGTCTTGGCGTCGGCGTCGTCCGAGGCGGTGTGGGTGTCCTCGAGCGCCTCGGGCTCGAGCAGCGGCTTCGACGGGTCGGTCGGGCAGACGGCGCTCGAGTTCGGCTCGCCGATCGCCTTGGCGCTGCGCTTCGCGCCGGCCGGTTCCTCCTGCTTGCGCGGGATGAACGCCACCTTGGTGTTCGGGATGACCGCCGAGACCGCCGGGTCGGACTTGAGCTCCGACACCTGCGACGGGTTGACCGTCATCGACACCACGTTCGCCGCGGTGTAGTGGACGACCTTCGCGGCCTTGTGGGAGGTGACCCGGTTGGCGCGGTCGACGACCGCGTTCTGGGCCGAGCGGGCCGCGGCGCGGCGGGCGGCGACGTGCGCGCGGGTGGCGGGCTTGCCGCGGAGCTGGTCACGCAGCACGACGATGACCGACTGCGGCTTGCCGCTCGTGGCCGGAGCGGCCGACGAGGACGACGCGATCGCGAGCTGTGCGCTGCACAGCGCCGCGACCGTGGCCGCGGCGGTACCGGCCGCGACCAGGGGAATACGTAGGGACGACAACGGGCCTCCACGAAGGGGAATCTGGCTCTACCAGATGCAGAGCGCGGCTGACTATGACCTCGCTGTGTAATGCGCGTCAAGCGGGCTGCGGAAATCGGTGGCGCGCCGTGACCTTCGGCTGCGGTTCGGCGCCTCGGGTGGCACCGCCCGGCCGGCACCGGATCGCTAGGGTCTGCTCGTGAGTTCTCTGCAGACGACCGTGGTCGACCATCCGATCGTCCAGGCGCGCCTCACCGTCATGCGCGACGAGACCAGCAGCAACGCCGAGTTCCGTGCCGCGCTGCGCGAGATCGCGTCGCTGCTGGTCTACGAGGCCACCCGTGAGCTCGAGCGCGCCGACGTCCCGATCTCGACCCCGGTCGCGCCGACCACCGGCACCGCCATCGCGAATCCGCCGTTGCTCGTGCCGGTGCTCCGGGCCGGGCTCGGGATGGCCGAGGCGGCCTTCAACCTGCTGCCGGAGTCGCAGATGGGCTTCGTCGGCCTCGCCCGCGACGAGGAGACGCACGAGCCCACGCCCTACATGGCCTCGCTGCCCGAGTCGCTCGCCGGTCGGCCGGTGCTCGTCCTGGACCCCATGCTGGCGACGGGCGGATCGCTGCTGCACTGCCTGCACCTGCTCGCGAGCCGGGGCGCGACCGACCTCACCGTGATCTGCGCGCTGGTGGCGCCGGAGGGGCACGCCGCGCTGGGCGGGTCGGGACTGCCCATCCGGCTGTTCACGGCCAGCATCGACGAGCGGCTGAACGAGAACGCCTACATCGTCCCGGGCCTCGGGGACGCGGGCGACCGGCAGTTCGGGCCGCGCTGACCCGGCCGAGGCGGTCGCCGCTCAGCAGTGGGAGTAGCGGTAGGCGCGGTTGCCGCGCGGCACGACGTCGCGGTCGCGCAGGATGATCGACATGGTGCCGGCGCGCGCCGTGCACGCGCGGGTGTAGGCCGAGCGTGGCGTGTCGGTGTACTCGACCTCCAGGACGCGTGCGCCGTAGGAGCGGGTGTAGCCGCCGCACTCGCGGTACACCTCGCACTCCTCGGCGATCGCGAAGTCGAAGCCGATCGAGCGCGCCCGCTTCGACACCTCGACGGTGTTCTTCTGCGCGATGGCCAGGCCGCGGGCGTGGGCCCGCTTCACCAGCGCCCGGGCGTAGGCGAGGTTGTCGGCCTTCGTGATGGCCCCGGACACGCCCCGGCGGGTCCACGAGTCGAGGTTGTCCGGCTCCACGGCGTCGAACCCCTTGCGGGCGCAGCCGTCGAACCAGGCGCCGACCACCCGGACGAGCGCCGCACGCTTCGCGGCCGTCGAGGTGTCTAGGACGTACTCGCCGGGCCAGTCGGGGTCGGTGACGTAGCGGCCGTGCACCCGCAGCAGCAGGGAGCGGTGCTTGCTCGTCCAGAACCGCTTCTCCTCGGGCTGGGTCTGAAAGGCGTTGACGTAGCAGATGTTGTAGCGCTTCGCGGCGGGCTTCGCCGAGCGGTCGCGATCGACGATGCGCACCGCGGCCGCGGGCCGGTAGGCCCCGCCGATCTGGTAGTCGAAGACACCGGCCTTCGGCGGCTGCGCGACCTTCGGCGCGGCCGCGGCGACGCCCCCACCCGACGTGCAGGCGGCGAGCAGCATCGTCAACGCCACCACTCGTGCGGCCAGTCGTGCCACCGTCGTCATCCGGTCACTCCTCGCTCGGCGCGTCGGCGATCCGTGTCGGTGCCGCGACGACGTCATCATCGCAACATCGGCAGCGGCCGGCGTCACATGAGCCCCGGCAACCCCGCACGACCCCCGCGCGTCCTACCCATGTGACAACCTTGGTCCCCGTGACTGCCGAGGAGGGTCTGCGCGCCGTGCCGGCCGCCTCCGCGGGCGCGTCGCCCGCCCCGTCCGGGCCGGACGTCGACGCGCTGTACCAGGCGCACTGGCGGTACCTGGTGCGCCTCGCGACCCTCATGGTGGACGACGTCGCGAGTGCCGAGGACGTCGTGCAGGACGCCTTCGTCGCCCTGCACCGGCGCTCGGCGTCGCTGCGTGACCCGGACGCCGCGCTCGGCTACCTGCGGACCTCGGTCGTGAACCTGTCCCGCTCGGTGCTGCGGCGGCGTCAGACCGCCCGCAAGCACCTCAAGGTGGCCGAGCCCGAGGCGACGGCGGGAGCGGACCACGACGTCCTGCTCCGCGACGAGCACCGGGCCGCGCTCGAGGCCGTACGCCGGTTGCCACGCCACCAGCGGGAGGTCCTGATCCTGCGGTACTGGTCCGGCCTGTCCGAGCGCGAGATCGCCGACACCCTCGGCATCTCGGCCGGCGCGGTCAAGTCCGCGGCCAGCCGGGGCATGGCGACGCTGCACACGACCCTGCGCACGACGCTGGGCGGTGGCTCGTGACCGACGACGACCTCGGGCGCTTCCTCGCCGACGCCTTCGACGCGCGGGCCCGCGCCGGTGTCGGCGACCACGCGGTGCCGCCGCCACCCCGGTACGCCGGCGCCGACGACGCGCCGACCGGAGCCCGTCCCGCCGCGGCCGCACCGCACCGCCCCGGCCGCGCCCGGTGGTGGGCCCCGCTCGCCGCCGCGGCCGCCGTGGTCGCGATCGTGGCCGGCGCCCTCGCCGTCACCCGCGGCGACGAAGACCGCCGCGGATCGGTCGAGGCGGCGCGGCCGTCGGTGTCCGCGGCCCGCTCGTCGACGCCGCCGGCGGGGGCGACGTTCGTGCGGGTCACCACCGCCAACAGCGACGGCGCGGTCTACGGGGTGGGCATGCCCGTGATCGCGTACTTCTCCCAGCGGATCACCGACGCCCGCGCCTTCCAGCAGGGCACCACCGTCACCGCCAACGGCCGCCCGCTCGACACGGCGTGGTACTTCCAGCGCTCGGCCGCCGGGCACGGCCCGATCGAGGCGCAGCTGCGGCCCAAGGACTACTGGCCGGCGCACGCGAAGATCCACGTCACCTTCCCGGCCCGGGGCACGGCCCTCGGCGGGCGGCTGGCGACCGACGGCCGGCTGAGCACGCTGGACTTCTCGACCGCCGCGCGCACCATCACGACCGTCGACAACACGACGCACCGGGTCACCGTCGTGTCCGACGGCACGAGGTACGGCAGCTTCCCCACGTCCCTGGGCTCGACGGCGACGCCGACGATGCGTGGCATCAAGGTCATCATGGAGAAGGGTCGGCAGATCCCGATGAAGGGGCCGGGCTACTACACGGCTCGCGTGCAGGACACGCAGCGGTTGACCTTCGGCGGCGAGTACCTGCACTCCGCGCCGTGGAACGTCGACAACATCGAGGCCGGCGTGAACTCCTCCAACGGCTGCACCAACCTGCTGCCGCGCGACGCCCGCAAGCTCTACGGCGAGCTGCGGGTCGGCGACGTCGTGACGTTCCCGAACGCGACCGGCCCCAGGATGCAGATGGGTCAGGGGTACGGGCTGTGGAACGTGGCGTGGAACGAGTACCGCACCGGCGGCCTCGTCCCGACCCGGTGACCGGGCCGGTGCCGGACGCCGCGGTGGGGCGTCAGGCGCCGACGAGCGCCGCGACCTCGTCGCGCAGCCGGGCGAGCGCGTCCGCCGCCGCGCCCGCGTCGCCACCGGGCTCCACGACCTCGAGGTAGGCCTTGAGCTTGGGCTCGGTCCCGGACGGTCGGACGACGACCCGGCCACCGTCGACGCGCCACCGCAGCCCGTCCGTCGCGGGCAGCAGGTCCTCGACGGTCACCGGTCGGCCGAGCAGCGTCGCCGGCGGGGACGTGCGCAGCCGCGTCATGGTGTCGGCGATCAGCGAGAGCTCGGCGACGCGGAGCGACACCTGGTCGGTGGCGTAGCGGCCGTGCTCGGCGGCGATCTCGTCCAGCCGGGCGAGCAGGGACGACCCTTGGGCCGCGAGCGTCGCGGCGAGCTCGGCGAGCCGGAGCGCCGCGCTGACGCCGTCCTTGTCGCGTACCAGCTCCGGCGCCACCGCGTACCCGAGCGCCTCCTCGTAGCCGAAGACGAGGTCGGGCGCGGCGCGCGAGATCCACTTGAAGCCGGTCAGCGTCTCGGCGTAGTCGACGCCGTGGGCGGCGGCGAGGACGCCGAGCAGCGAGGACGACACGATGGTCGTGGCGTAGGTGCCCCGCATACCGGCACGCATCATCGCGTCACCCAGCAGCACGCCGACCTCGTCGCCGCGCAGCATCCGCCAGTCGCCACCGGGCACCGGCACCGCCGCGGCGCAGCGGTCGGCGTCGGGGTCGTTGGCGATGACGAGGTCGGCACCGCTCCGGCGGGCGAGGGCGAGCGCGAGGTCCAGCGCGCCCGGCTCCTCGGGATTGGGGAAGGCGACGGTCGGGAAGTCGGGGTCCGGGCGCTGCTGCTCCGGGACCGGGGTGACGTCGGCGAACCCGGCCCGGGCCAGCACCGCCAGCACGGTCTCGGTGCCCACGCCGTGCATCGCGGTGTGCACGATCCGCAGGGCGCGGGGTCCGTCGCCGGCGACGAGCCCGGCCACCGCGTCGACGTACTCGTCGACGATGCCGTCGGCCAGCACGGTCACGTCGTCGGCGAGCGCGATGTCCCGCACCGCGCCGGTCGCCTCGATCGCCGCCTCGATCTCGCGGTCGGCGGGCGGGACGATCTGCGCGCCGTCGTCGGCGTAGACCTTGTAGCCGTTGTCCTGCGGCGGGTTGTGCGACGCGGTCACCATGACGCCGGCCGCGGCGCCGAGCCGGCGCACGGCGAACGCGAGCACCGGCGTCGGCAGCACCCGCGGCAGCAGTCGGGCCTCGAAGCCGGCGGCGGCGAGGATCGCGGCGGAGTCGCGCGCGAAGTCGGCCGAGCCGTGCCGGGCGTCGTAGCCCACCACGACCGGACGGCCGGCATGGCCGTGCTCGGTCAGCCAGGCCGCGAGACCGGCCGCCGCGCGGCGCACGACCGCGCGGTTCATCCCGTTCGGCCCGGCGCGCAGCGGGCCGCGCAGGCCGGCGGTGCCGAAGGTCAGGGTGGCGCCGAAGCGCTCGGCCAGCTCGACGTCGTCCCCGGCGTCGAGCAGCGCCTGCAGTTCGCCGGCGTCCCGATCGGAGACCTCGTCGGCGATCCAGGCGCGGACATCGTCGTGCAGGGTCACCGGTCGCTCCCGATCTCGTCGATGCCGTACCCGGCCGAGGTGAACTCCCCGCCGACCAGCGCGTCGGTCGGCCGCGGCTCGACGTCGGTCAGCCGCGCCGCGAACCGCTCCGCGTCGTCGCGGGGCTCGTAGCCCAGGGCCCGACCGGCCGCGTGGTCCCAGGTGTTGCGTGCGTTGGCCGACACACCCCAGACGATCGCGAAACCCAGGTCGGGGCTGCGCAGGCAGGCGTCGACGAGCCGGGCGCCGTCGTCGGGCGACAGCCAGGTGGCGAGGGCGCGTGCGTCGTGCGGGGCGGGTGCGAACGTGCCGATGCGCAGGCACGCCACCCGCATCGCGTACCGGTCGTGGTAGTAGCGCCCGAGCGCCTCGCCGAAGGCCTTGGTGACGCCGTAGAGGGTGTCCGGACGCGGCGCGGTGTCGGCCGCCGGGCCGGGCGTGTTGGGCGTGAACCCCGCGGCGTGGTTGGACGACGCGAACACCAGCCGCGGCACGCGGTGGCGGCGAGCGGCCTCGAAGACCTCGTACAGGCCGTCGACGTTCGCGGCCCGCAACTGCGGCCACGGCGCCTCGGTCGGGACGCCCGCGAGGTGGACGATCGCGGTGACGTCACCGTCGGCCAGGGCGCCGTCGAGGTCGCCGGCCGAGCCGATGTCACCCGCGACACCGCCCGGCACCGCCTCGCGGTCGAAGCCGCGAACCTCCCAGCCGAAGGACGGCAGGCGCTCGCGCAGCGCCGTCCCGATGCGACCGGCGGCGCCGGTCAGCAGCACCGTCATACGCGGGGGACGACCCGGCGCAGCAGTTCGCCCATGCGGGTCGCGGCGGCCTTGCCGACGGCGAGGACCTCGTCGTGGTCGAGCGGGTCGCCCAACCCGGCGGCCAGGTTGGTGACGAGGGAGATGCCGAGCACCTCGCAGCCCTCGGCGTGTGCCGCGACGGCCTCCAGCACCGTCGACATGCCGACCAGATCGGCACCGAGCACGCCCGCCATGCGGACCTCGGCCGGCGTCTCGTACTGCGGGCCGGGGAACTGCGCGTACACGCCCTCGGCGATGTCCGGGTCGACCTCGCGGACCAGGGCGCGCAGCCGGGCCGCGTAGACGTCGGAGAGGTCGACGAAGCGGGCCCCGACGAGCGGGGTCCGGCCGGTGAGGTTGAGGTGGTCGGCGAGCAGGACCGGGTCGCCGACGGACAGCCCCGGCCGCAGCCCGCCGCAGGCGTTGGTCAGGACGACGACGCGGCACCCGGCGGCGGCCGCCGTGCGCACGCCGTGCACGACCGGCTCGACGCCGCGGCCCTCGTAGAGGTGGGTGCGGCCGAGGAAGGCGAGGACGCGCTTGCCCCCGACCGACAGCGAGCGCACCCGGCCGGCGTGACCCTCGACGGCGGGGGGCAGGAAGCCGGGCAGCTCGGTGACCGGGAACTCGACGACGTCGGAACCGGGGTCGGGCAGCACGTCGATCGCGGGCACCCAGCCCGAGCCGAGGACGATCGCGAGGTCGTGGCTCGCGACGCCCGTGCGCTCGGCGAGGGCGGCGGCCGCGGCGCCGGCCGCCTCGGCCGGGCTACCAGGGGTGGGGGCGGCGCTGGGGGACGCTGCGGGGGGCGCTCCGGTCACGCCCGCCGACCCTACTCGGATCGTGCCGCGCACTCCGCACGCGCGGCGTGCCGCCGAGTGGCCCCGGCCGGCGGGCGTGACGGCCCTCCCGTCAGCCGCCCGTCCGGGTGTCGCGGACGGGCGCGCCGCCGACGGAGCCGGTACCCCCACCGGGCTGTCCGTCGGCGGCGTCGCGGCGCTGGCACGGCATGCACAGCGCCGCCTGCGGCAGGATCTCGAGTCGCTCGAGGCCGAGCGCGGTGCCGCACTCGGTGCAGCGGCCGTAGGTGCCTCGCACCATGCGGCGCAGTGCGGCCTCGATGTCGCCCAGCGCGGCGTGCGCGCCGGTCGCGAGCGACGCCGAGATCTCGTCGTCGGCGCTGCCGAGCGGTCCGGGCGTGCCGGGGCGCCGCAACGCGGCGAGCTGTTCGAGCCGGAAGCCCCGCTGCTCGTCGAGCATCATGCGCAGCTGGGCGAGCTCGGTCGCGGTCAGCGTGCGCGGCCCGGTCGACTCGGACGTCCACGTCGTCGGTGTCCACATCGTCCCCGTCGCCATGCATCGATCCTGCGCGGCCCGTCTTCGAACCCGCGGTGAGAGACCTGTGCGTCGTATCGGTAGCCGACGTCGGGGGTGGCTCAGCCGGCGGAGCGGATCTCCAGCTCGGCCCACACCGTCTTGCCGTCGCCGGCCAGCCGGACACCCCACGACGCGCACATCGCGCTGACGAGTGCCAGCCCGCGGCCGTTGACGTCGTGGATGCCGGCGTCGCGCGGCTCGGGCCAGCCGGTGCCCTCGTCGCCGACCCGCAACACGATCCGGCCACGTTCGGCGGTCACGCCCACCGTGACGGTGGGACTGCCGGCGCGCACGGCGTTGGTGACGAGCTCGCTCACCACCAGCTCCAGGTCGTCGCGCAGTGTGGGGTCGAGCCCACCGGGCAGCAGCTCGACCACCGTGGCCATGACGTACGCGCGTGCGCCGGCCGGTGCGGCCGTGTCCCCGAGGAATTCCCGTCCGGTCGGCACGCCCACCTGGTCGACCCCGCCCTTCGTACGCGCACGGGCCCTCGTCCGCGGCGTCGCGGACCCCTGCTCCGCGGCCGACTGTGCCACAGTGGATCGGTGAGTTCACTGTCCCTCAGCGCGCGTCGCGAGAACGGCACCGCCGTCCTCAGCCTGGACGGCGAGCTCGACCTGGCCACGGTGCCGGCGCTGCGCGACACCGCGCTCGCCGAGCTCGGCGAGCCCGGGACGGCGACGCTCGTCCTCGATCTCGCGCGGCTGACCTTCCTCGACTCCACCGGCATCGGGTGCTGGATCGAGTTGCGCAATCACGCCGAGGGAGCCGGCAAGGAGCTCGCGTTGCGGGCGGTGCCGGCCGCGGCGCGGCGCACCGTGACGATCGCCGGCCTGGCGCCGGTGTTCGGCATCGACGCGTCCTGACGCCGCCACCAGCACGGTCGGGCCGCCCCGGACCGGTGCGTCGCGCACCGCGAGAGATCGACCACCTCCCGCCTCCTCGGGGCGCTTCCGGGACCTAGAGTCGGCAGACATGCCCGACGAGCCGGCCGACCCGCAGCCCCCGCGCGCTCTCGCCCTCGCCGCCGACTTCCCGACACCCACCCGGGACGACTGGCGCGCCCTCGTCGCCGCGGTCCTGGCGAAGTCCGGAGCCGGTGCCGACGTCGATCCCGAGGCCGCGCTGACGTCCACGACGTACGACGGCATCGCGATCAAGCCGCTCTACACCGCCGACGACCTGCCCGCGGGCGACGCCGCCGGCCTGCCCGGCCGGCCCCCCTTCGTCCGGGGCGCCACCACCGCGGACGCCACGGCGGCGGGGTGGGACGTCCGCACCCGGCACGCCGGCTCCGCGCAGCCGGACGCCGACCGGACCAACGCGGCGGTGCTGAACGATCTCGAGACGGGCGCGACGTCGGTGTGGCTCGTGCTGGGGGCCCAGGGGATCGCCGTCGACGACCTGCCGGCCGTCCTGGCCGACGTGTACCTCGACCTCGCGCCGGTCGTCCTCGACGCGGGCGCCGACACCGTGGCCGCCGCCTCGGCGCTGCTCGCCCTGGCCGAGCGGCGCGGCGTCGCCGCCGCGGACCTGCGCGGATCGTTCGGCGCCGACCCGATCGGGCTGCGAGCGCGCACCGGCGCCGACGCGGAGCTCGGGATGCTGCGCACCCTGGCCGAGCAGGGCGGCGCGGCCGCGGGCATGTGCCTGGCGACGGTCGACGGCACCGTCTACCACGACGCCGGGGCCAGCGACGCGCAGGAGATCGGCATCGCGACCGCCGTCGGCGTCGCCTACCTGCGTGCGCTCACCGAGGCCGGGCTCGACGTCGACGCCGCGCTCGCCGCGCTCGAGTTCCGCCTCGCCGTCACCGCCGAGCAGTTCCCGGCGATCGCCAAGCTCCGCGCGGCGCGTCGGGTCTGGGACCGCGTCGCCGAGCTCTGCGGTGCGTCCGCCGAGCGGCGCGGCCAGCGGCAGCACGCGGTGACGTCCGCGGCCATGCTCACCCGGCGCGACCCCTGGGTGAACCTGCTGCGCACGACGATCGGCTGCTTCGCGGCCGCCGTGGGCGGCGCCGACGCCGTCACCGTGCTGCCCTTCGACCACGCCCTCGGCGCGCCGGACGACTTCGGCCGCCGGATCGCCCGCAACACGCAGTCGGTGCTGCACGACGAGTCGTCCCTCGCCCGGGTGGTCGACCCCGCGGGCGGCTCGTGGTTCGTCGAGTCGCTGACCGATCAGCTCGCCGAGGCAGCCTGGGCGGTGTTCGCCGGTATCGAGCGTGCCGGCGGCGCGCTGGCCGCGCTCGACGACGGCACCGTCGAAGGCCTGCTCGCCGACACCCGCGCCGGGCGGGACGACGACATCGCCCACCGGCGCGCGCCGATCACCGGTGTGAGCGAGTTCGCCCACGTCGACGAGGCGCCGGTCGAGCGGACGCCGTGGCCCCCCGCCGCCGGCGGCCCGTTGCCGCCGCGGCGCTACGCCGAGCCGTTCGAGGCGTTGCGCGACCGGGCGGACGCGCAGGCCGAGCGTCCCGCTGTGTTCCTGGCGACGCTCGGGCCACCCGCGGTGCACAGCGCCCGCGCGGGCTTCGCCGCCAACCTCTTCCAGGCCGGCGGCCTGGCGTGCGTCACCGGGCCCGTCGAGGAGTTCGCCGACGCGGGAACGACCGTCGCCTGCCTGTGCTCGTCGGACAAGACGTACGCCGACGAGGCCGAGGTCGCGGCCAAGGCGCTGCGTGACGCCGGGGCGACGCAGGTGTGGCTGGCGGGCAAGGGCGAGTACGAGGGCGTCGACGACACCCTGTTCGCCGGCTGCGACGCGCTCGCCGTGCTGCGTCGGACCCACGACGAGTTGGGAGTCAGCTGATGGCCGCCACGATCCCGGACTTCTCGACCGCCTCGCTCGGCGCCGCGGCCCCGGCGCCGACCCCGCCGAGCGGGCCGGCCGGCACCGCCGCGTGGGAGACGCCAGAGGGCATCGAGGTGCCGCCGCTCTACACCGCGGCCGACCTCGCCGATCTCGACACGCTCGGCACGTACCCGGGCGTCAAGCCCTACCTGCGCGGCCCCTACCCGACGATGTACGTCAACCAGCCGTGGACGATCCGGCAGTACGCGGGCTTCTCCACGGCCGCGGAGTCGAACGCGTTCTACCGCCGCAACCTCGCGATGGGGCAGAAGGGGCTGTCGATCGCGTTCGACCTGCCGACCCACCGCGGCTACGACAGCGACAACCCGCGGGTCGTCGGCGACGTCGGGATGGCCGGGGTCGCGATCGACTCCATCTACGACATGCGGCAGCTCTTCGACGGCATCCCGCTCGACCGCATGTCGGTGTCGATGACGATGAACGGCGCGGTGCTGCCGGTGCTGGCGCTGTACGTGGTGGCGGCCGAGGAGCAGGGAGTGCCGCCGGAGCAGCTCACGGGGACGATCCAGAACGACATCCTCAAGGAGTTCATGGTCCGCAACACCTACATCTACCCGCCGCAGCCGTCGATGCGGATCATCAGCGACATCTTCGAGTTCACCTCGCAGCGCATGCCGCGGTTCAACTCCATCTCGATCTCCGGCTACCACATCCAGGAGGCCGGCGCGACGGCCGATCTCGAGCTCGCCTACACCCTGGCCGACGGCGTCGAGTACATCCGTGCGGGCATCGCCGCCGGGCTCGACATCGACAGCTTCGCTCCCCGGCTGTCGTTCTTCTGGGCGATCGGCATGAACTTCTTCATGGAGGTCGCGAAGCTGCGGGCGGGGCGACTGCTGTGGGCGAAGCTCGTCCGCGAATTTGCGCCGAAGAGCGATAAATCGTTGTCGCTGCGGACCCACTCGCAGACCTCGGGGTGGTCGCTGACCGCGCAGGACGTCTTCAACAACGTGACCCGCACCTGCATCGAGGCGATGGCGGCGACGCAGGGGCACACCCAGTCGCTGCACACCAACGCGCTGGACGAGGCGCTGGCCCTGCCCACCGACTTCAGCGCCCGCATCGCCCGCAACACCCAGCTCGTGCTGCAGCAGGAGTCCGGCACGACGCGGGTCATCGACCCGTGGGGCGGCTCGGCCTACGTCGAGAAGCTGACCTACGACCTCGCCCGGCGCGCGTGGGCGCACATCCGGGAGGTCGAGGACGCCGGCGGCATGGCGAAGGCCATCGACCAGGGCCTGCCGAAGCTGCGCATCGAGGAGGCCGCGGCCCGTACCCAGGCGCGCATCGACTCGGGACGGCAGCCGCTGATCGGGGTCAACAAGTACCGGCTCGCCGAGGAGGACGCCCTCGACGTGCTCAAGGTCGACAACGCCGGTGTCCGCCGCGAGCAGGCCGAGAAGCTGGCCCGGCTGCGCGAGGAGCGTGACGCCGACGAGGTCGCGGGGACCCTCGCGGCGCTGACGGAGGCGGCCGGCGGCCGGTCGGCCGGCGGCAACCTGCTGGCGCTCGCGATCGACGCCGCCCGGGCCAAGGCGACCGTGGGGGAGATCTCCGACGCCCTCGAGAAGGTCTACGGTCGGCACTCCGCGACGATCCGGACCATCTCCGGGGTCTACCGGGAAGAGGCGGGAGCCGGGGTGGACGTCATCGAGCGGGCGCGGGCCGCCACCGACGAGTTCGCGGAGCAGCACGGTCGTCGGCCGCGCATCCTGATGGCCAAGATGGGTCAGGACGGCCACGACCGCGGTCAGAAGGTGCTCGCCACCGCGTTCGCCGACCTAGGTTTCGACGTCGACGTCGGCCCGCTGTTCCAGACGCCGGCCGAGGTCGCCCGGCAGGCGGTCGAGGCCGACGTGCACGTGGTGGGCGTCAACTCGCTCGCGGCGGGGCACCTCACCCTCGTGCCGGAGCTGCGCGACCAGCTGGCCGAGCAGGGCGGTGACGGCATCATGATCGTCGTCGGCGGCGTGATCCCGCCCGGCGACTTCGCCGCGCTGCGCGAGGCCGGCGCCGCGGCGATCTACCCGCCCGGCACCGTCATCGCCGAGGCCGCCGTCGAGCTGCTGACCACCCTGAACGATGCCCTCGCCACGGACTGACTGGCGACGTCCCACGTTGACTGGCGACTTCGCAGCCGACTGGCGACCTACAGGTCGCCAGTCGGCGCGAAGGTCACCAGTCAACCCACGAGGTCGCCAGTGAGCGCGCGACCGGTGGACGTCGGGGCGCTGGCCGACGGCGTCCGGGCGGGGCGGCGGGCGTCGGTCGCGCGGGCGATCACCCTCGTCGAGTCCCGGCGGGCGGATCACCGCGAGCGCGCGCAGGAGCTGCTGGCCGGGCTGCTCCCCGACACCGGCGGTGCGCGGCGGGTGGGCATCACCGGCGTCCCGGGTGTCGGCAAGTCGACGTTCATCGACCAGCTCGGCGTCAACCTGATCGCCGACGGGCACCGGGTGGCGGTCCTCGCGGTCGATCCGTCGTCCGGACGCACCGGCGGGTCGATCCTCGGCGACAAGACGCGCATGGCCCGCCTCGCCGCCGACGAGAACGCGTTCGTCCGACCGTCCCCGTCCGCGGGCACGCTCGGTGGGGTGGCGAAGGCGACGCGGGAGACCATGCTGGTCATGGAGGCCGCCGGCTACGACGTCGTGCTCGTCGAGACCGTCGGCGTCGGCCAGTCCGAGTACGTCGTCGCCGACATGGTCGACACGTTCCTGTTCCTCACCCTGGCCCGCACCGGGGACCAGCTGCAGGGCATGAAGCGCGGCATCCTCGAGCTCGCCGACGTCATCGCCGTCAACAAGGCCGACGAGCAGCACGAGACCGAGTCCGAACGGGCCGGCCGGGAGCTGTCGGCGGCGCTGCGGTTCCTCCGCGACGGCGAGGACGACTGGCAGACGCCCGTCGTCACCTGCAGCGGCCTGCACGACCTGCACCTCGATCGCGTCTGGCAGCACGTCGAACGCCACCGTGCGTGGCTCGAGGAGCGTGACGGGCTCGGCCGCAAGCGCAGCGAGCAGCTCGTCGCGTGGACCCGCGACCTGGTGCGGGACCGGTTGCTGACCCGGCTCGCCCGGCCGGGCGTGCGCGACGAGGTCGCCGCCGCCGAGGACGCCGTGCGGGCCGAACGGCTCACGCCGGACCAGGCCGCCACCAGGATCCTCGCGGCGGTGGACGGCGCCGTCGCGAGCGACGCCGGGGCGGGCGGCGCTCAGCCGTCCTGACGCGTTTCCCGACGCACGGCGTCGTGACGCGCCGCGCCGAGCCGGACGAGCACGAGCGCGACGGCCGAGCCGCTGATCGCGCCGGCGAGCCGGTCGAGCAGCGCCCGGCCGGGAGTGGTGGTGAACATGCGCACGGTGACCTCCGTCGTCCCGTCCGTGCTTCGGACGGCAACCGGTCGGTGTCTGGGGCGGCACCGCGCCGGGATCGCCGGCCGCGGGGCCTGCTGTCGACTGTACGAACCGGTTTGCCGCTCCCGCCGCCCGCGCGCGGGGCGCTGTACGCACCGTCACAGCGTGCGTGAACGGCGGGTGACGGGACGCCGTCGGAGCGTCGTGCCTTCGGCGACTAGGCTGGGTCGCGGTGTGCCGGGAAGTCTGGTCGGCGAGCAGCTCCGTCGTCCCCGTTCGTCGAGAGGCCCATCGTGCACGACCTCCTGCCCTACGGACGGGTCGTGCTCTACGCCGCGCTCGCCGTGCTCCTCGCCGTCGCATCCAACCGACTCACCGAGTGGACGCGGATCCCGGCGCCGGCGCTGTTCCTCGCCGCCGCGGCGGTGGCGTCCAACCTCGTCCCCGAGCTCGGCCACCTCGACATCGTCACCGACCAACGCATCGTCACCATCGCGCTCGTCGTCATCCTCTTCGACGGCGGGATGCACATCGGTTGGCGCCGGATGCGGCCCGCGCTCGGCGGGGTCCTGTGGCTGGGCGTGGCGGGGACGCTGGTCACGACGGCCGCCCTGGCCGTGGCGGTGCACCTGGTGCTCGGCTGGCAGTGGCAGACCGCGCTCGTCCTCGGCGCGGCGCTGGCGCCCACCGACCCGGCGGTCGTGTTCTCCGTCCTGGGGCGCCGGGAGATCTCCGGCCGTTCGGGCACCCTGTTGGAAGGGGAGTCCGGCGCGAACGACCCGGTCGGGATCGCGTTGATGATCAGCCTGCTGGGCGCGACCGGAGGTGGGCTCGGCGCGGTCGGCAGCGGCGTCGGGCACTTCGCGCTGCAGCTGGTCGTCGGTGGCGTCGTCGGGGTCCTCGGCGGCTGGTTCCTGCTGTACCTCATGCGCCGCATGCCACTGCCCAACCCGGCGCTATACCCGGTGCAGACGCTGGCCGTGGCCTTCGCGCTGTTCGGCGTCGCGACGGTTGCGGAGGGGTCCGGATATCTCGCCGTGTTCGTGGCCGGCATCCTCGTCGGCGACGAGCGGGCCCCCTACAAGCGCGAGATCGAGCACTTCGCCGGCGCGCTGGCCGGGCTCGCCGAGATCGTGGCCTTCACCGTGCTGGGGCTGTCGGTCGACCTGCACGACGTGCTCTCGGCCGATCGGCTGTGGACCGGCCTGCTCGTGGCGGCGGTGCTGATCCTCCTCGCCCGGCCGTTGTTCGTCGGGCTCGTCCTCGCGCCGCTGTCCCTCACGCGTGGCGAGCGCGGTTTCGTCCTGTTCGCCGGGCTGAAGGGTGCCGTGCCCATCCTGCTCGGCACCTACGTCCTCGTGGAGGGCGGCGAGCGGGCGCACGAGATCTACGACATCGTCTTCGTCGTGGTGCTGGTCTCGGTGGTCGTGCAGGGCGGTCTGGTCCCGACCGTCGCGAAGCTGCTGCGGGTGCCCATGCGGACCGTCGAGGCCGAGCCGTGGGCGCTCGGCATGCGGTTCCGTGACGAGCCGGAGGGGCTGCACCGCTACGTGGTCGCCGCCGGCTCCCGTGCGGACGGCTGCACCGTCGCCGACCTGGACGTCGGCCAGAACTTCTGGATCAGCATGGTGAGCCGCCAAGGGCGGCTCGTGCAGGTGCGCGGGGAGACCGTGCTGCGGCCCGGGGACGAAGTGCTCGCGCTGGCCGACGCCGACGACGCCCCGGACGACGTCTTCGCCCCCTAGGGTGGGCAGAATGCACATCGACTTCTCGCCCTCGCCGCGGACGAGCCTCGGCGTCGAGTGGGAGCTCGAGCTCGTCGACCTCGACACCCGTGAGCTCACCGGCGCGTCCGACGCGCTGCTGGCCGCGATCTCGCCGGAGGGCGACGGCGAGCACCCGAAGGCGAAGCACGAGCTGCTGCAGTCCTGCGTCGAGGTCATCACCGGCGTGTGCACCACCGTCGCCGAGGCCCGCGCCGACCTCGCCGGCACCGTGGGCGAGCTGCAGGGGCCGGCTGCCGAGCGCAACGTCGGCCTCATGTGCAGCGGCACCCACCCGATGACCGACTGGTCCACGCAGCGTGTGACCGACACCGAGCGCTACCACCAGCTCATCGAGCGCAACCAGTGGTTGGCCCGCCAGCTGCAGATCTTCGGCGTGCACGTCCACTGCGGCGTGCGGGCGCCGGAGAAGGCGATCCCGATCGTCAACGCGCTGCTGGGCTACCTGCCGCACTTCCTGTCGCTGTCGGCGTCCTCGCCGTACTGGATCGGCTCCGACACCGGACTCGCGTCCTACCGCTCCAAGGTGTTCGAGGCGCTGCCGACCGCCGGCTTGCCCTACCAGCTCGGCGGGTGGGAGGAGTTCGAGAAGTACATGGACATCCTCATCCACTCGCACGCGATCGAGTCGATCCGCGAGGTGTGGTGGGACATCCGGCCGCACCCCAACTTCGGGACGGTCGAGCTGCGCATCTGCGACGGCCTGCCCTCGCTGGACGAGATCAGCTGCGTCGCCGCACTCGCGCAGTGCCTGGTCGAGCGCTTCGACCACCAGTTGGACGACGGCTACACGCTGCCGGAGCCGCGGCCCTGGCTGGTGCGCGAGAACAAGTGGCGCGCGGCGCGGTACGGCCTCGACGCCGAGATCGTCGTCGACAACACCGGCCGCGTGCAGCCGGTCACCGAGGCGATCACCAACCTGGTCGAGGATCTGCTGCCGCTCGCGCGCCGGCTCGACTGCGCCGCCGAGCTCGAGCTCATCCCCAAGCTCATCGAGCGCGGCGCGAGCTACCAGCGACAGCGTGCCTGCGCGGCCGCGCACGAGGGCAAACTGGAACCCGTGGTGGATCTGCTCATCGGCGAGATGCGGGACGGATTGAATTTGTGAGCGCGGTCGAGAACCTCGAACCGATGGACGTCGTGGCGCTGCGACGCGAGCTGCACGCCCATCCCGAGCTCGCCTTCGAGGAGCACCGCACGACGGCGTTGATCGTCGGGCAGCTCCGGGCGATCGGGCTCGACCCGGCGGTACTGCCCATCGGCACGGGCGTGGTGTGCGACATCGGCGTCGACGTCGCGGCCGACGGTCCCACGATCGCGCTGCGGGCCGACATCGACGCGCTGCCGCTCACCGACCAGAAGTCGGTGCCCTACCGCTCCACCGTCGACGGCATGTGCCACGGGTGCGGGCACGACGCGCACACCGCGATCCTGCTCGCCGCGGCGCGCGAGCTGGCCGCGGCACCGCCGACCGCCGGCTGCGTCCGCCTGCTGTTCCAGCCCGCGGAGGAGACCGTCCCCGGCGGCGCGCCGCGGGTCATCGCGTCGGGCGTCCTCGAGGGCGTCGACCGGATCTTCGCGCTGCACTGCGACCCGCGGCTCGAGACCGGGACGGTCGGTGTCCGCGTGGGGCCGATCACCGCGGCCTGCGACCACATCGAGGTCACGCTGCACGGCAGCGGCGGCCACACCGCCCGCCCGCACCTGACGCAGGACGTCGTCTACGCCGCGGGCCGGCTGATCACCGACCTGCCGGGTGTCCTGTCGCGGCGGGTCGATCCGCGCTCCGCGCTCTCGCTGGTCTGGGGCTCGGTGCAGGCCGGCCGGGCCGCCAACGCCATTCCCATGTCCGGGCGGCTGCGCGGCACGCTGCGCGTCTTCGACCGCGACGCGTGGGACGCCGCCGGCCCGCTCGTCGAGGCGCTGGTCGACGAGCTGCTGACGCCGCTGCAGGTCGGGGCCGAGACCAACTACACCCGCGGCGTCCCCCCGGTCGTGAACGACGCCGAGGCCGCGGAGCTGCAGCGCGTGGCGGTCGTCGACGCGCTGGGTCCCGCGGCGCTCGTCGACACCGAGCAGAGCATGGGCGGGGAGGACTTCGCCTGGTACCTCGACACCATCCCGGGCGCGCTGGCCCGGCTGGGCGTGCGGGCGCCCGGTGGCCGCGCCTTCGACCTGCACCAGGGCACCTTCGACCTCGACGAGGCCGCGCTCGGCGTCGGTGTGCGGTACACCGTCGCGCTGGCGCACGCCGCCCTCGCCGCGACGTCCCAAGCTCAGCGCCCCGCGAGGTCGATGACGTAACGCCGTACGCGTCCGTCGTCCGGGGCCTCGAGGCGGCCGCCGTGGTGCTCGGCCACGCGGGCCGACGCGACGTTGTCGCGGGCGCAGACGACGCGGACGGACTCCCGCCGCTGCGACCGTGCCTCGGCGAGCACCTGCCCCAGGGCCCAGGTCGCGAGGCCGCGGCCGCGGAACGACGGCCGGATGCCGTAGCCGACGTGGCCGTGCCGGCCCGCCATCGGATGATCGTCGGCGCGCAGCGCTATCCCGCCGGCGACCGCGGCCCCGTCGAGGATCCACCACAGTTGCCCCGGGTCGCGTTCCAGCGCCGCCAGCCACGTCGCGAAGCCGGCGCGGTCGCTCACGTCGTCGTCGGCGCCCAGGCCGAAGCCGTCCTCGTGCAGCCCGGGGCCCCACTCCTCGTGCGCCGCCCGCCACGCGTCGTGGAGCGTCGCGGTCGGGGCCACGAGCCGGGGTCCGCCGTCGTGGGTCATTCGCCGAGCGACCGGCACTCGCGGTTGCGCAGCTCCGCGACGTACTCGTCGGGGGCGCCTGCGGCCTCGGCGGCGTCGGCGATCAGGCCGATCATCCGCGCCGACGGCAGGCCGCCCTCGAACCCGTCGAGCACGTAGCAGGTGGCGAGCACGTCCTCGTCCAGCGTGGAGACGCGCAGCCGGATCTTGTCGTAGAGGCCGGTGTCGGCGGCCTCCCAGTAGTCGAGCTTCTTCCAGTCCTGCGGGGAGACGTCGTAGAGGGCGACGAAGACCTGGCCGTCGGGGTCCGGGCAGACCATGGGCAGCGAGCCGTCCCACCCGAGGTCCTCGCCGCCGAAGGTGAGCCGCCAGCCGCCCAGCCAGCCCGTCCCCGCCGCGGGGGAGTGCGGGCAGCGCTCCAGCATCTGCTCGGGATCCATGTTGGAGCCGTATGCGGCGTAGAGGCCGCGCGCGCTCACGCCGGCCTCCGGCTGACCCACCTCGAAATGCTCATCGACTGGGCAGCGTACCGACGCTCGGGGCCGCGCGGGACAATGGCGGGGTGACCGTGCTGCGAATCGTCATCCTCGGCGGCGGCCCCGCCGGGTACGAGTCGGCCCTCGTCGCGGCCCAGCTGGGGGCCCGGGTGACCGTCGTCGACCGTGACGGCATCGGCGGGTCCGCCGTGCTCACCGACTGCGTGCCCAGCAAGACGCTGATCTCGACGAGCGACCGGGTGACCGCGATGCGCGACGCCTCGCGGGTCGGGGTCGGCACCGGCGGCGGCGAGGTCGTCGTCGACTTCGCGGCGGTGAACCAGCGGATCAAGGAGCTCGCGCAGCAGCAGTCCGAGGACATCGCCGAGCGGTTGGTGCGCGAGGGGGTGACGGTGCTGACCGGCAGCGGCCGCTTCAGCGCGTCACAGCCGGGACGCACGCACCGCATCGAGGTCGTGGACGCCGCCGGTGGCGTCGCCGACACGATCGAGGCCGACGTCGTCCTGCTGGCCACCGGCGGGACGCCCCGCGTGCTGTCGACCGCCGTCCCCGACGGGGAGCGGATCCTGTCGTGGCGCGACGTCTACGACCTCACCGAGGTGCCGGAGCACCTGATCGTGGTGGGGTCGGGGGTCACCGGCGCCGAGTTCGCCAGCGGCTACAGCGAGGCCGGTGTCCCGGTGACGCTGGTGTCGAGCCGCGACCGCGTGCTGCCCGGCGAGGACCCCGACGCCGCCGACGTCATCGAGCAGGTGTTCACCCGCCGCGGCGGCACGCTCGTGAAGCAGGCCCGGGCCGCGGCCGTGCGCCGGTCCGGTGGGGGCGTCGAGGTCGAGCTGACCGACGGGCGGGTCGTCACCGGGTCGCACGCGCTGATGTGCGTCGGGTCGGTGCCCAACGTCGAGGGCCTCGGGCTCGAGCACGCCGGCGTCGCGCTCGACGAACACGGCTACATCGCCGTGGACCGCGTCTCGCGGACCAGCGTCCCGTCGATCTACGCGGCGGGTGACTGCACCGGCGTGCTGCTGCTGGCCTCGGTGGCCGGCATGCAGGGACGCATCGCGATGTGGCACGCCCTCGGTGAGGCCGTCGCCCCGCTGCGGCTCAAGACGGTGGCGGCGAACATCTTCACCAATCCCGAGATCGCCTCGGTGGGCATTCCCTACTCGGTGGTGGCCTCGGGCGAGCTGCCGGCGCGCATCGTCAAGCTGCCGCTGGCCACCAACGCGCGGGCCAAGATGCAAGGCCACCTGGACGGCTTCGTCAAGCTCTACTGCCGGGCCGCCACCGGCCACGTGATCGGCGCGGTCATCGTGGCCCCGAACGCCTCGGAGCTCATCTTCCCGGTGACGCTCGCGGTGCAGCGCTCGTTGACGGTGAACCATCTCGCGGCGACGATCGGCGTCTACCCGTCGCTGTCGGGGTCGGTGGCCGAGGCCGCCCGCCAACTGATGCTGCACGACGACCTGGACTGACCACGCGGACCTGACGAGGCTGACATGACGACGAACCACGGCGACTACTCACCCGAGGCGCGCGAGGCCGCCCACGGCAAGGCCCGGGCAGCCGGGGTGTTCGCCGAGCACGCCGAGCACATCGTGGCCGCGCTCCCCGACGTCCCCGACGGGCACGTGCTGGTCGCCGTCGTCGACGACGGTCACGAGTTCGCGGGCACGCACCACGTGGCGCAGACCGACATCGTCGAGCGGGTGCCCGAGCTGGAGGCGGGGACGGGTTGGGCCATGGTCTTCACCCCCGGCACCGACGCGAGCGAGATCCGCCGGCGTACCGACGAGATGGGCACCCTGGCCCGCCGCCGCGCCGAGATGATCACACGCATCCTGGCCCGCCGCGGCCCCGCTTAACGCCTTCCTCGGCGAGTTGGTTGATCAACAGGCGTGTTGATCAACCAACTCGCCGAGGAAGGCGGGATCAGACGCCGAGGCGGACGTCCGGGGCGCCGAGCCGGGCGGCGTCCGCGGTGAGGTCGTCGCCCTGGTGCTGCGACTCGAGCTCGGCGGCGACGCGCTGCTCGTAGTGCTCCAGCTCGCGGGCGACGGTGTCGTCGTCCCAGCCGAGCACCGGCGCCACCAGGGTCGCGATCTCGCGGGCCGCGGCGACGCCCCGGTCGGGCACCTCGATCGAGATGCGGGTGCGGCGGGTCAGCACGTCCTCGAGGTGCCGGGCGCCCTCGTGGGTGGCGGCGTAGACGGCCTCGACCCGCAGGTACTCCGGCGCACCGGCCAGCGGCTCGCCGAGCTCGGGCCGTTCGTCGACCAGCGCGAGCAGCTCGTTGATCAGCGAGCCGTAACGACCGAGCAGGTGCTCGACGACGGACAGCCGCAGCCCGGTCCGGGTCGCGATGACGCGCCGTGAGTTCCACAGCGCGTGGTAGCCGTCGGCCCCGGCGAGGGGGACGTCCTCGGTGATGCAGTCGGGGATCTTGCGTTCCATGTCGTGCACGGCGAAGTCGACGGCGTCCTTGGCCATGACCCGGTACGTCGTGTACTTGCCGCCGGCGATGACGGTCAGCCCTCGCACGGGCGAGGCGACCGCGTGGTCGCGCGACAGCTTGCTGGTGGAGTCGGACTCGCCCGCGAGCAGCGGCCGCAGCCCCGCGTAGACGCCGACGACGTCGTCGCGGGTGAGCGGGTCGGCCAGCAGCCGGTTTGCCTGGTCGAGCAGGTAGTCGATGTCGGCCTGGCTGGCGGCCGGGTGCGCGAGATCGAGGTCCCAGTCGGTGTCGGTCGTGCCGATGATCCAGTGGCTGCCCCACGGGACGATGAACAGCACGCTCTTCGCGGTGCGCGCGATGATGCCGGTGGCGGAGTTGATCCGGTTGCGGTCGACGACCACGTGCACGCCCTTGGACGCGCGGACGCGGAACTCGCCCCGGCCGCCCACCATCTGCTGGATCTCGTCGGTCCAGACCCCGGCGGCGTTGATGACGTGCGTGGCGCGGATGTCGAACTCCGAGCCGCCCTCGAGGTCCTTGGCGCGCACGCCGACCACGTGGTCGCCCTCGCGCAGGAACCCGGTCGCCCGCGTGCTGTTCGCGCAGAGCGCGCCGAACTGGGCCGCGGTGCGCGCCAGCATCATCGTGTGCCGGGCGTCGTCGACCTGGCCCTCGTAGAAGCGGATCGCGCCGCGGATCGCGGTGCCCTTGCCGGACGGGAAGGACTGCATCGTCTTGCGCTTGCCCATGTGCTTGAGGTGGTGCGGCACTCCGCGGCCGCCGCCCATGACGTCGTAGACGCCGATGCCCATGCCGACGTAGGGCCGGTCGAGCCACTTCTCCAGCGGATAGATCAGCGGCACCGGCTTGGCGAGGTGCGGGCACAGCTTGTTGAGGACGAGACCGCGCTCCTTGAGCGCCTCGAAGACCAGGTGGAAGTCGAACTGCTCGAGGTAGCGCAGGCCGCCGTGGAAGAGCTTGGTGGAGCGGCTGGACGTGCCCGACGCGTAGTCACGCGCCTCGATCAACCCGACGGTCAACCCGCGGGTGACGGCGTCGAGCGCCGCCCCGGCACCGACGACGCCGCCGCCGATGATCAGGACGTCGAGTTCCTCGGCGGCGAGACGCCGCAGCGCCTCGTCACGGTCGGCGGGGCCCAGGGTCGGTGCAGAAGTACTCACCCCTCCATCTTGCCCGCGGATCAGTCGACGTCCACCCAGTCCAGCGTGCGTTCCACCGCTTTCTGCCATCCCGCATAGCCGTCGCGGCGCTGCTCGTCGGACCAGTCGGGCTCCCAGCGCTTGTCCTCGTTCCAGTTCTCGCGCAGCTCGTCGGTGTCGTTCCAGAACCCGACCGCGAGCCCCGCGGCGTAGGCGGCGCCGAGGGCGGTGGTCTCGGCGACCACCGGCCGGCTCACCGGGACGCCGAGGATGTCGGCCTGCAGCTGCATGCACAGGTCGTTGGCGGTGACGCCGCCGTCGACCTTGAGGACGTCGAGGTGCACCTTGGAGTCCGACTCCATCGCCTCGGCGACGGCACGGCTCTGATAGCAGATCGCCTCGAGCGTGGCCCGCGCGAGATGGGCGTTGTTGTTGTAGCGCGAGAGGCCGACGATCGCGCCGCGCGCGTCGCTGCGCCAGTAGGGCGCGAACAGGCCGGAGAAGGCGGGGACGAAGTAGACGCCGCCGTTGTCCTCGACACGGCGGGCCAGCCCCTCGATCTCGGCGGCGCCGGAGATGATGCCGAGCTGGTCGCGCAGCCACTGCACGGCCGAGCCGGTGACGGCGATCGAACCCTCCAGCGCGTACACGGGCGCCTCGTCGCCGATCTTGTAGTTGACGGTCGTCAGCAGGCCGTTGTCGCTGCGCACCAGCTCGGTGCCGGTGTTGAGCAGCAGGAAGTTGCCGGTGCCGTAGGTGTTCTTGGCCTCGCCCGGTGCGAAGCAGACCTGGCCGAACATGGCGGCCTGCTGGTCGCCGAGATCACCGGTCAGCGGGATGCCGCGGAACGCCGCGATCGTCGTCTCGCCGTAGCCGTCGGCCAGCGACGACGGCTTGATCTCGGGCAGCATGCCGCGGGGGATGTCGAACAGACCGAGCAGCTCGTCGTCCCATTCGAGGGTCTCGAGATCCATCAGCATGGTGCGGCTGGCGTTGGTGACGTCGGTGACGTGGACGCCGCCCTCGGGGCCGCCGGTGAGGTTCCACAGCAGCCACGAGTCGGTGTTGCCGAAGATCGCGTCGCCCTTCTCGGCGGCCGCGCGTACCCCGTCGACGTTCTCGAGGATCCACTGGATCTTGCCGCCGGAGAAGTACGTGGCCGGCGGGAGGCCGGCGCGCTGCCGGATCAGGTCGCCCTTGCCGTCGCGTTCGAGCTTGCTCGCGATCCGGTCGGTGCGGGTGTCCTGCCAGACGATCGCGTTGTAGTACGGGCGGCCGGTGTTCTTGTCCCACACGACCGTGGTCTCGCGCTGGTTGGTGATGCCCATGGCGGCGAGGTCGGACGGGTCGAGGTTCGCGCGTGACAGCGCGGTCTGGATGACCGAGCGGGAGCGGTCCCAGATCTCGACGGGGTTGTGCTCGACCCAGCCGGCCTGCGGCAGGATCTGCTCGTGCTCGAGCTGGTGCCTGCCCACCTCGTTGCCGTCGTGGTCGAAGATCATGAATCGGGTGCTCGTGGTGCCCTGGTCGATCGCTCCGACGAAGTCCGCCATGAGTGCTCCTTCGGTGGGTGGGTCGTTGCCGCGGATGGATGGCCGGGCGTCAGCCGCGCGGCAGGAAGCGCTTGATGCCGTGGGTGTAGGCGGCACCGCCGATCGCGCCGCCCAGCAGTGGCCCGACTATCGGCACCCAGAAGTAGAAGTTGCCGTACTGGTCGCGCATGGCCGTCCCGTACCCGGTGAAGAAGGACGCGAGTCGCGGCCCGAAGTCGCGGGCGGGGTTGATCGCGTAGCCGGCGTCGGTGCCCCAGGCCATGCCGATGGCGACCACCAGCAGGCCCACCAGCAGCGGCGTCAGGTTCGCGAGCGGCGGCGAGTTCTTCACGTCGGTCAGCGCGAAGACGATGAACACGAGGATCGCGGTGCCGATCAGCTGGTCGCGTAGCGCGCCCCACTCGCTCACCGGGAACGAGCCGTTGCCGGGCAGGGTCGAGAAGACACCCTGGGTCTTGATGGTGTTGCCGGGGTCGACCAGGGCGAGGGTCTCGCTGTAGTTCCAGCGCACCAGCAGCGCGGCGACGAAGGCGCCGAGGAACTGGGCGACGACGTAGGGCGCGACCTTGCGCCAGGGGAAGTCCTGGAACAGCGCGAGCGAGAGCGTCACCGCCGGGTTCAGGTGCGCGCCGCTGAGCCGGCCGGCCACGAAGATGCCCAACGTGACGCCGAGACCCCACGCCCACGCGATGCTGTCGTGGTCGCCGAGCGAGCCGTCCTTGGCCGAGAGCACCTGTGCGACGACGCCATTGCCGAAGAGGATGAGGATCAGCGTGCCGAAGAACTCACCGGCCAGCTCGCCCGCGGGGGACGCGACGAAATCCTCGTCCGACGGTAGTTCGGTGTTGACCTCGGGCTCGGGCACTCTTGCCCCTTTCGACGGCGTCGTCGACGTCCCGGCGGGCGTCGTCCTCTGACGCTATTGCTCGGTTCGTCCGCAGGGCAAGGGCAGGCGGACGGCCTACTCCGCATCCTTGATGTCGCAGATGACCGAACCGGCGGTGACGACGCCGCCGACCTCGGCCTGCAGGCCGGTGACGGTGCCGGCCTTGTGCGCGTTGATGGGCTGCTCCATCTTCATCGCCTCGAGCACGACGACCGCCTGGCCGGCCTCGACGGTCGCGCCGTCCTCGACGGCGATCTTGACGATGGTGCCCTGCATGGGAGCGGTGAGCGAGTCACCCGACGCGGCCGCGCCGGCCTTCTTGCCGGCCGAACGCTTGGGAGCCGCCTTGCGGGCACCGCCGCCACCCCCACCGCCGAAGCCGGCGGGCAGCGAGACCTCGAGGCGCTTGCCGCCGACCTCGATGACGACCGTCTCGCGCGGCCCGGCGTCCTCCTCGGCCTCGGCCGCGGCGCCGAACGGCTCGATCGTGTTGTCGAACTCGCTCTCGATCCAGCGGGTGAAGATGGTGAACGGGGTGTCGTCGTCGGTGGCGAACGCGGGATCGCGGACGACGGCGCGGTGGAACGGCAGCGCGGTGGCCATGCCGTCGACGACCATCTCGTCGAGCGCGCGGCGAGCACGTTCGAGGGCCTGGATGCGGGTCTCGCCGGTGACGATCAGCTTGGCCAGCAACGAGTCGAACGCGCCGCCGATGACCGACGTGCCCTCGATGCCGGAGTCGACGCGCACGCCGGGGCCGGCGGGCTCGCGGTACTCGGTGACCGTGCCGGGGGCGGGGAGGAAGTTGCGACCGGGGTCCTCGCCGTTGATGCGGAACTCGAAGCTGTGCCCGCGCGGCGTCGGGTCCTCGGTGAAGCGCAGCCGCTCGCCCTCGGCGATGCGGAACTGCTCGCGGACGAGGTCGATGCCGCTGGTCTCCTCGGTGACCGGGTGCTCGACCTGCAGCCGCGTGTTGACCTCGAGGAAGCTGATGACGCCGTCGTTGCCGACGAGGTACTCGACCGTGCCGGCGCCGTAGTAGCCGGCCTCCGTGCAGATGTCCTTCGCGCTCTGGTGGATTCGCGCGCGCTGGTCGTCGGTGAGGTAGGGCGCGGGCGCCTCCTCGACCAGCTTCTGGTTGCGGCGCTGCAGCGAGCAGTCGCGGGTCCCTACGACGACGACGTTGCCGTGCTGGTCGGCCAGCACCTGCGCCTCGACGTGGCGGGAACGGTCGAGGTAGCGCTCCACGAAGCACTCGCCGCGGCCGAAGGCCGAGACGGCCTCGCGCACCGCGGACTCGTACAGCTCCTCGACCTCGGCCATCTCGCGGGCGATCTTCATGCCGCGCCCGCCGCCGCCGTAGACCGCCTTGATCGCGATCGGCAGGCCGTGCTCCTCGGCGAAGGCGACGACCTCCTCGGCACCGGCGACGGGATCCTTGGTGCCGGCGACGAGCGGCGCGCCCGCGCGCTCGGCGATGTGGCGGGCCACCGCCTTGTCGCCGAGGTCCTTGATCGACTGCGGCGACGGGCCGATCCAGGTCAACCCGGCGTCGAGGACCGCCTGCGCGAAGTCGGAGTTCTCGGAGAGGAAGCCGTAGCCGGGGTGCACGGCGTCGGCGCCGGACTTGCGGCAGGCCTCGATGACCTTGTCGATGACCAGGTAGGAGTCGCCGGGCGTGGTGCCGCCGAGCGCGTACGCCTCGTCGGCGACCTTCACGTGCAGGGCGTCCCGATCGGGATCGGCGTAGATCGCGACGGAGGTGTACCCGGCGTCGCGGCAGGCCCGGATGACCCGGACCGCGATCTCGCCGCGGTTGGCGATCAGCACCTTCTGCACCGTGGAGCCCCCAGGAGGTCGAGTGGCGGGTGCGTGCCTCTGACGGATCCGTGCGGATCCGCCCCTCGACACGCCGTCGGGCGCAGATTACCGGTCGCCCGGTCCGCGTCCGACGGCGTGTCGCCCCCCGGTCCAGCGGGTCACGTCGGCGGGGTTGCCCGGGTACGGTCCGGGCGCATGCCCCGCGGTCGCGGACGTCCGCCGGCAGTTCGGCGTACGGAACGGGTCGGCCGGCTGTGCCGTGGCTGGGGCATCGGTCGCGCCGTCCCGTCCTGTGTCGTGACGGAACGCGTCGCGCGAGCGGGCGTGCCGTCTGGCCGTTCCCCCGCGGTGGTTTGACGTCGTCCCTCCCGAGCGACGTCAACTAACAGAAAACTAACACACGCTGGATTGCGGCACAAGACCTACGCGGCGCGCGCGGTGTCAGTCGAGCTCGGCGAGGCGGTCCCGGCAGCGGGCGGCGACCTCGTCGACCTCGGTCACGGTGCGGGCGAGGTCGGCCTGCCGCCGGCGCAGGTCGGCGGCGATCTCGTCGAGGCGGCCGAGCAGGGTGCTCAGTTGCCGTCGTTCCGAGGACGCGGCGCCGTCGTACATGTCGACGATCTCGCGGCACTCGGCGAGCGTCATGCCAAAGCGGCGACCCCGCAGGATGAGCCGCAGTCGGGTGCGGTCGCGCTCGTCGTAGACCCGGTTCGGCCCGGCGCGGCGGGGCGTGACGAGCCCCTCGGCCTCGTAGTGGCGCAGCGTGCGGGTCGTGACGCCGAGCTCGGCGGCGAGCTGCCCCACCGTCCAGGTCCGCGGGGCCGACGGGGTGGTGCGTGGGGCCGCCATCCGGCTATGGTTGCCGGACCTTTACGTAAACGTCAAGGGAGCGCGCATGACGTTCGAACTGAGCGAGGACCACGAGACGTTCCGCAAGGTCGTCCGCGACTTCGCCGAGCGCGAGGTCGCGCCGCACGTCGCCGCGTGGGACCGCGCGCACCACCTGCCGTTGGAGGTCGTGCGGGGGATGGGCGAGCTCGGCCTGTTCGGCCTGGTGGTGCCCGAGGAGTACGGCGGCAGCGGCGGCGACTTCACCTCGCTGTGCGTCGCGATCGAGGAGCTCGGCCGCGTCGACCAGTCGATCGGCATCACCCTCGAGGCCGGGGTCGGCCTCGGCATCAACCCGATCCTCACCTACGGCACCACCGAGCAGAAGGAGCGGTGGCTGCCCGACCTGGTCGCGGGCCGGGCGCTCGCCGGCTTCGGGCTCACCGAGCCCGAAGCGGGATCGGACGCCGGTGCCACCCGCACCCGGGCCGTCCTCGCCGACGGCGAGTGGACCATCGACGGCGCGAAGGCGTTCATCACGAACTCCGGCACCGACATCACCTCGCTCGTCACCGTGACCGCGCGGACGGGCGAGGACGAGATCAGCTCGCTCATCGTCCCGGCGGGCACGCCCGGGTTCACCGTGGAGCCCGCGTACGACAAGCTCGGCTGGCACATCTCCGACACCCACGGCCTCACCTTCGACGGCTGTCGCGTCCCCGAGGCCCACCTGCTCGGCCGGCGCGGGGACGGCTTCCGGCAGTTCCTCGCCGTACTCGACGACGGCCGCATCGCCATCGCCGCGCTCGCCGTGGGACTCGCCCAGGCCTGCCTCGACCACTCGCTGCGCTACGCGGCCGAACGACGCACGTTCGGCGCGCCCATCGGCTCCCGCCAGGCCGTCGCGTTCTCGCTCAGCGATCTGGCCGTGTCGGTCGAGGCCGCGCGCCTGCTCACCTACAAGGCGGCGTGGCTCAAGGACGCGGGCCGGCCCGCGGCGCAGCTCAAGCAGGCGGCCGCGATCGCCAAGCTGTACTCCACCGAGGCCGCCGTCGCCGCGACCCGCGTGGCGACGCAGGTCTTCGGCGGCAACGGCTTCATGGAGGAGTTCCCGGTCGCCCGCTTCTACCGCGACGCCAAGATCCTCGAGATCGGCGAGGGGACCTCCGAGGTGCAGCGCATGCTCATCGCCCGCGGCCTCGGGCTGCCGGTCAGCTGATGACCACCACCCCGGAGGGCATCGCCGCCGCCCGCGAGGCCACGCTGCGCCCCACGCCGAAGGCGGCGGACAAGCTGGCCGAGCAGGGCAAGCTCTACGTCCGCGACCGCATCGCCCTGCTGTGCGACGAGGGGAGCTTCGTCGAGGACGGCCAGCTGGCCAATGCCCTCGCCGGTGACCTGCCCGCCGACGCCGTCGTCACCGGGCAGGTGATGGTCGACGGTCGCCCCGCGCTCGTCGTCGCCAACGACCCGAGCGTCAAGGCCGGCTCGTGGGGCGCGCGCACCGTCGAGAAGATCGTGCGGATCACCGAGCGCGCGCTGGTCGAGGAGCTGCCGATCTTCTGGCTCATCGACTCCGGCGGCGGCCGCATCACCGACCAGGTGCAGATGTTCCCCGGCCGGCGCGGCGCCGGTCGCATCTTCCACAACCAGGTGGCGCTGTCGGGCAAGGTGCCGCAGCTGTGCTGCCTGTTCGGCCCGTCCGCCGCCGGCGGTGCGTACATCCCGGCCTTCTGCGACTTCGTCGTGATGGTCGAGGGCAACGCGTCGATGTACCTCGGCTCGCCGCGCATGGCCGAGATGGTGGTCGGCGAGAAGGTGACGCTCGAGGAGATGGGCGGCGCGCGCATGCACGCGTCGGTCTCGGGCTGCGGCGACAACCTCGCGAGCGACGACGCCGACGCCATCGAGCAGGCGCGGCTGTTCTTCTCCTACCTGCCGACGTGCTGGCGCGAGCCCGCACCCGAGGTGGAGCCCGAGGCGCCGGCGGTCGAGCTGGCGGCCGACGCCGTGCCGGCCGCCGAGTCGGTGCCCTTCGACATCCACGACGTGGTGGACGGCCTCGTCGACGCCGACTCCTTCTTCGAGGTCAAGCCGCTCTTCGCCGCCGAGGTCGTCGTCGGACTCGCGCGCGTCGACGGCCGTCCCGTCGGCATCGTCGCCAACAACTCCGCCGTGCGCGGCGGCGTGCTGTTCGTCGACTCCGCCGACAAGTGCGCGCGCTTCATCTGGCTGTGCGACGCGTTCAACGTGCCGCTGCTCTACCTCGCCGACGTCCCGGGTTTCATGATCGGCAGCGACGTGGAGCGTCAGGGCATCATCCGCCACGGCGCCAAGATGATCACCGCGGTGTCGGAGGCGACGGTGCCGCAGGTGTCGGTCATCGTGCGCAAGGCCTACGGCGCCGGGCTCTACGCCATGGCCGGCCCCGGCTTCTCGCCCGACGTCTGCCTCGCCCTGCCGACGGCGAAGATCGCCATCATGGGGCCGCAGGCGGCGATCAACGCCGTCTACGCCAACAAGATCGCCGCCCTCGCCGACGACGACGCGCGGGCGGAGTTCGTCGCGGTCAAGCGTGCCGAGTACGAGGCGGACGTCGACATCCTGCGCCTCGCCGCCGATCTCGTCATCGACGGCATCGTCGAGCCCGGCGAGCTGCGCCGGGAGCTCGTCGCCCGCTACCGCGTGCTGGTCGGCAAGTCCCGCGACATCGCGGCCAAGCGGCACGGGGTGCCGCCGGTATGACGGCCGACGGCGTGCGCGTGCGCGGTGCGGCGACGGCCGAGGAGCTCGCCGCGGTCGTCGCCGTCGTCCGGGCACGCGGCGAGGGGCCGTCCCGGCCGGACGATCCGTACCTGCGCTGGCGCCGCACGCGGCTGGCGGCGCTGCGCGAGGACGGTCCCGGCCCGCGGCCGTGGTGCAGAATCGAGCGGTGACGACGCCAGCCGACGGTCCGCCCGACGGCGCCGCCGGCCGACCGATCGACGTCGCGCACGTCGCGGCCAACGTCCCGCTCGTGGTGCGCACCGCGGGCGGCATCGCGCTGCTCGGCATCGGCCTCAACGTGATCGGCGTGGTCGTCGTCGCGCTGCTCGTCACCGCGATGAACACGTCGGTGCCCGACGACCAGCTGCGCGTGCTGTTCACGACCACGATCGTGCTCACCGCGGCCAGCGTGGTGTGCGGCGTCACGCTCGCCACGCTGGTGCAGCGCAGGACGCTGCGGTGGCTGCTGCGCGGTGAGGCGCCGGGTGCCGACGACGCGCGTCGGGCGCTGCGGATGCCGCTCGACCTCGCCGTCATCACGGCCGGGCTGTGGACGATCGGCGCGGTGGTCATGGCGACCGTCGCCGGCGTCGTCGGGACGGGAACGCAGCGCGCGGCGGGCCTCGCCGGCGGCCTGGTGGTCGCCGGCTTCGTGTCCGCCGGCCTCATGTACCTCGTGCTCGGGCGCTTCAACCAGCCGGTGCGACGGCTCGCGCTGGCCGCGAGCCCGCCGCGTACCGCCCCGCTGCTCGGCGTGCGCTGGCAGCTGCTCATCAACTGGGTGCTGACCAGCGGGCTGCCCCTGGTCGGGGTCGCGCTCGTGCTGACCGCGCCGCCCGGCCAGCGCAACAAGGTCGGCGTCAGCCTCGTGGTCGTGGCGATCGCGATCCTCGTCGGCGTCGTGTCGACCGGGCTGATCGCGCGCGCGATCGGCGCCCCGCTGCGATCGGTCGTCGACGCCCTGCGCCGCGTGGGTGACGGCCGGCTCGACCTCGACCTCCCCATCGAGGACGCCGGCGAGATCGGGCTGCTGCAGAACGGCTTCAACGAGATGGTGGCCGGGTTGCGCGAGCGCGACCGGGTCACCGATCTGTTCGGCCGGCACGTCGGGCCGGCGGTGGCGGCCGAGGCGATCAGCAGCGGCGTGACGCTCAGCGGCGAGGGGCGCGAGGTCGTCGCGCTGTTCGTCGACATCACCGGGTCGACGGCGCTCACCCGCACGACGGCGCCGGCGGACTTCGTCGCGATGCTCAACCGCTTCTTCGAGGTGGTCGTGGACGAGGTCGAGGGCAACGGCGGACTACTGAACAAGTTCGAGGGCGACGCAGCGCTGTGCGTCTTCGGCGCGCCCGCCGAGGTCGACGAGCCGGCCGCCGCCGCGCTGCGCACCGCCCGTGGCATCCGTGACCGCGTGGCCCTGATGGGCGAGCTGGAGATCGGGATCGGCGTGGCGTCGGGACCGGTGGTCGCCGGCCAGATCGGGGCGGCGAGCAGGCTCGAGTACACCGTCGTCGGCGACGCCGTGAACGAGGCGTCCCGCCTCACCGACCTCGCCAAACGGACCGACGGACGCATACTGGCGAGCGCCACGACGGTCGAGGCGGCCGACCCCGACGAACGTGGGCACTGGACGAAGGGCCGCGCGATGCGGCTGCGCGGTCACGACGCGCCCGTCGAGACCTATCGCTGCACGGACGGCCCGCGGCCCGCGACCCCGTCGCTCGTCCGGCGGCTCGGCGACGTCGCCAAGGCGGTCAGCGAGCTCCCGCCGCGGCCCCCGCACCTGCCCGGGGCCCGGCGCGGCTGAGACGGGCCGGCGCGGAGCGGGTCAGCGCGGGGGTCAGCGGGGGGCGGGTCAGCGGGGAGCGGGCCAGCCCAGGTCGGCCAGGCCGAGGCCGAGCTCGCGGGTCATCGAGCGCAGGGCCGGCAGCGAGACGCCGACGACGTTGTGCGGGTCGCCGTCCACCCCGTCGACGAACCAGCCACCCAGACCGTCCAGGGTGAAGGCGCCGGCGACGGCCAGTGGCTCTCCGGTTCCCACGTACGCGTCGATCTCGGCGTCGTCGGCGTCGGCGAAGCGGACGACGGTCGAGGCGGCACGCGAGGTGCTGCGCCCGTCACCGGTGACGAGCAGGTGGTGACCGGTGTGCAGCACGCCGGACCGCCCCCGCATCGCACGCCAGCGCTCGATCGCGACGTCCGCGGCGAGCGGCTTGCCGAGCACGGCGCCGTCGAACTCGAGCATCGAGTCACAGCCGAGCACCACCACGTCCGCGGGGAGCTCCGCCGCCACCGCGACGGCCTTGGCCGTGGCCAGGGCCGCGACCAGCCCCGCCGGGGTGTCGGCGGTGACGGCCTCCTCGTCGACGCCGCTGACGATCACCTCGGGTTCGACGCCGGCGGCGCGCAGCGTCGCGAGCCGCGCCGGTGAGGCCGACGCGAGCACGAAGCGCATGCCTCAGATCCCGAGCGACTTGGAGATGACCGACTTCATGATCTCGCTCGTCCCGCCGTAGATGCGGGTGATGCGGGCGTCGGCGTAACGGCGCGCGATCGGGTACTCGGTCATGTAGCCGTAGCCGCCGTGCAGCTGCAGGCAGCGATCCACGACCCGGCCCTGCAGCTCGCTGCAGTGGTACTTGGCCTTCGAGGCGTCCGCGGCCGACAGCTCGCCGGCGTTGAGCCGGTCGACGCACCGGTCGACGTAGGCCTGTGCGACGTCGATGTCGGTCGCCATGTCGGCGAGCGCGAACTTCGTGTTCTGGAAGGACGCGACCGGCTTGGTGAACGCGGTGCGGTCCTGGACGTACCGCAGCGTCTCGCGGAACGCGGCGGTGGCCTCGGCGATGGCGGCGATCGCGATGGAGACGCGCTCCTGCGGCAGCTTCGCCGCGAGGTAGCCGAAGCCGCCGCCGTCCTCGCCGAGCCGGTTGGCCGCCGGCACCCGCACGTCGGTGAACGACAGCTCGGCGGTGTCCTGCGAGTGCAGACCGAGCTTCTCCAGGTTGCGGCCGCGCTCGAACCCGACCATGCCCCGTTCGAGGACGAGCAGGGACATGCCGCCGCGGCGGTCGTCCGCCTCGCCGCCGGTCTGCACCGCGGTGATGACGAGGTCGGCGTTGATGCCGTTGGTGATGAACGTCTTGGCCCCGTTGACCACGTAGTCGTCACCGTCCCGCTCGGCGCGGGTGCGCATGCCGGCGAGATCGGACCCGGCGCCGGGCTCGGTCATGGCGATCGCGGTGACGAGCTCGCCGGACGCGATGCCCGGCAGCCAGCGCCGCTTCTGCTCCTCGTCGGCGTAGGAGAGGAAGTAGGGCAGGCAGATGTCGTTGTGCAGCGTGAGGCCGAGCCCGGAGCCGGTGATCCCGGCGTCGGCGACCTCCTCGCCCAGGATCTGGTTGAACCGGAAGTCCGCACTCCCGCCGCCGCCGTACTCCTCCGGCACCGCCATTCCGAGGAACCCGCTGCGACCGGCCTCGGCGAAGATCTCGTGCGGCGTGATGCCGGCGCGCTCGTAGTCGGCGAAATTCGGCACGACCGACTTGTCGGCGAACGCTCGGAAGGCCTCGCCGAACGCGTGGTGGTCGTCGTCGTAGTGCTTGCGGTCCATGTGCGGATGATATTCCGCGAGCGGCGCGTTGACGGGGTGCCGCTAGCGTGACCGTATGGCTGCACAGACGGCGCCGATCGGGGTCATCGGCGGCTCGGGCTTCTACTCGCTGCTCGAGGACCCGGCCGAGCACGTGGTCGAGACGCCCTACGGGGCGCCGAGCGACCCGGTGACGGTCGGCTCGCTCGCCGGCCGTCCCGTCGCCTTCGTGCCGCGGCACGGCACCGGACACCGGTTCGCGCCGCATCTCGTGCCCTATCGGGCGAACCTCTGGGCGCTCCGCTCCCTCGGCGTCCGGCAGGTGGTCTCGCTGTCGGCGGTCGGCTCGCTGACCACCGCGCTGCCGACCGGGACGCTCGTCGTGCCCGACCAGGTCGTCGATCGCACTGCCGGCCGTCCGCACACGTTCTTCGACGCCGCCACCGGCGTGGGCCACGCCGGCTTCGCCGACCCCTACTGCCCGCGCGGCCGGGCCGCGGCGCTGGCGGCCGGCGTCACCGCCCACGACGGCGGCACCCTCGTCGTGGTCAACGGGCCGCGCTTCTCCTCGCGCGCCGAGTCGCTCGAGTTCCAGTCGCACGGCTGGTCGATCATCGGGATGACCGCGATGCCCGAGGCGGGGCTCGCCCGTGAGCTGGCCCTCTGCTACACCACGCTCGCGCTCGTCACCGACCTCGACGCCGGGGTCGCGGCGGGCGAGGGGGTGACCCACGCCGAGGTGCTCGAGGCGTTCGCGGCCAACCTGCCCCGCCTGCGCGACCTGCTCGTCGACACGCTGGGCCGATTGCCCGACGAGCAGGACGACTGCCCGTGCGGCGACACGTCCGGGTACCCCGCCTCGCACGTCCTGCCGTGAAGGTGCTGCTCACCGGCGGTGCCGGCTTCATCGGCACGCACGTCCGAGCTGCGCTCGCCGGTCACGACGTGGTCGTCCTCGACTCGCTCCGTCCCGACGTCCACCGCGGCACACCACCGGAACTGCCCGGCCTCGTTCGCGCAGATGTGCGCAATATCGACGCCGTCGAGGCGGCGCTGACCGGTGTCGAGGTCGTGGTGCATCTCGCGGCCAAGGTGGGTCTGGGCGTGGACGTGCAGGACCTGCCGGACTACGCCGACTCCAACGTGCACGGCACCGCCGTGCTGCTCGCCGCCATGGCGCGGCAGGGCGTCGGCCGGCTCGTGCTCGCCAGCTCCATGGTCGTCTACGGCGAGGGGCTGGGTCGCTGCCCCGAACACGGCGCGGTGACGCCGGGAGCGCGCGCCGAGAGCGAGCTCGCGGCCGGCCGGTTCGAGCCGCCGTGCCCGCGCTGCGGCCGGCCGCTGGCGCCGGAGCTCGTCGGCGAGGACACCCCCCCCGACCCCCGCAACGCGTACGCGGTCAGCAAGCTGGGCCAGGAACAGCTCGCCTCGTCGTGGGCGCGGGCTACCGGTGGCAGCGTCGCCGCCCTGCGGTTCCACAATGTCTACGGGCCGGGGTTGCCGGCCGACACCCCGTACGCCGGGGTCGCGGCGATCTTCCTGTCCGCACTGCGGCGAGGTCAGGCGCCCACGGTGAACGAGGACGGCGCGATGCGCCGCGACTTCGTCCACGTGCGCGACGTGGCCCGCGCGGTCGCGGCGGCCACCGAGCGCCACGCCGACGGGGTGCGTGCCTACAACGTGGGATCCGGTACGCCGCGCACCGTCGGCGACCTCGCCGCCGCCCTCGCGACCGCCCTCGGTGGTCCGCAACCGGTCGTCACCGGTGCCTACCGGCTGGGCGACGTCCGGCACATCACCGCCGACTCGGGGCGCGTCGTGCGCGAACTCGGCTGGCGCCCCACGGTCGACTTCACCGAGGGCACCGCCGAGCTCGCGACCGGTTAGAAGCGGAACTGGTTGACGGCGCTGCGGAGGTCGGCGGACATGCGGGCGAGTTCGTCGACGGCGGTGCGGGTTTGGCTGAGTGCTTCGTTGGTGGAGCGGGCGCTGGTGGAGACGTTGTCGAC